>JAEYSJ010000180.1 GCA_023434855.1 Bacillota bacterium
ACTACTCTGTCGCCTAATGGCTTAATCATTAAAGTAACCTCCCTTTTATTGTGTAATTTTATTATCAACTTCATTTGTTAGCACTCACTAAACGTGAGTGCTAATTACATAAATTATAATATAAAATTTGTCAGGAAAAATCAAGAGCCTAGACCAGAAAAATGCATATTTTTATAAAAAATTTTTTGTGCCGGGTTTTTTATCCCAGTTGCGTTCTGCCTGTCATTGGTATTTTTGCCTATTTATGGCGAAATTTATACAGAAATAAAAAATTCCCTGCATCATGCAAGGAATTTGGTTGCATTTACCTGCTATCGCTTTTTCGTAGCAGATTCCACAATCGCCTCGGCAACTTCACGGATGGATTTGCGTTTACTCATGCTGTATTGCTGAATACGGCGGTACGCCTCACTTTCACTGAGGTTATAAGCATCCATAAGAATACCCTTAGCCCGGTCAAGAATTTTACGGGTTTCGAGTGAATTCTTGACATCTTCCAATTCATGTTCAAGTTCCATAAATTCCTGGAAACGTGACAAAGCAATTTCCATTGCCGGGAACAAGTTCACTTCTTTAACCGGTTTGACCAAATAGGCCAACACGCCTGAGTCCTTAGCCTTTTCGACAATTTCCTTTTGACTGAAGGCTGTTAACAGCAGCACCGGCGCAATTTTCTCATTTGATATAATCTTAGCTGCAGTGATACCATCCATTTCGGGCATTTTAATATCCATTATTATCAAGTCGGGGCTTAATTTGCGGGCCAGTTCAATTGCCTTTAGCCCATCCGACGCCTCGGCCACCACAGTGTGGCCGGCTTCCTCTAAAATCTCTTTCAAATCCATCCGGATAATAGATTCGTTATCAGCTATAATAATCCGCAAAGGTTGCATCCTTAATTTCCTCCCTCTACCGTACGGGGGATGATGATACAAGCATGTGTGCCCCCATCAGCGTATAGCCTAAAATTGCCGCCCAGATCACTTTCAATCAAGGTCCGCACTATCTGTAAACCAAGACTCCCAGATGCCTGAGGATTAAAATCCGGCGGCATTCCAATGCCATTATCATATATTTCTATCTTATAGGTATCTTCCAAAGTAGCTATATCAACACCGATTACGCCTTCCGGCCGTCCCACAAAGCCATGTTCGATGGAATTCTGAATAAGTTCATTGATTACCAGAGCCAAACTGCTGGCCTGCTCTGACGGCAAAATGACCGTTTCACCGTTGAACACAGTTTGTAGATTAAAATCAGGTTCAAGCATATTTTGGATTACCATATCTAAAATATTCTTTGCCACTTCCGCGACATCAATAAATTCCGCATCCTGCTGCGATAAAAACTCATGCACCACCGAAATACTCAGGATGCGGTTGACACTTTCCCGCAGGGCAGCCTTCACCTGCTGATACTTGGTACGGCGGGCCTGCAGGCGCAGCAGGCTGGCAATTGTCTGCAGGTTATTTTTCACCCGATGGTGAATTTCCTGAATAACGGCTGATTTTATTAATAATTCCTTTTCCTTTTTCTTAAGTTCAGTCACATCGGCAATAATTAATATGGTACGCACGACCTGGCCGGAACAGATTATCGGAATAGCCCGCTGCACTAGTGTAATATTGCCTGCCTCTACTTCGATCTCACAAGGCTGTTGCTCTTTTATCGCCCTTTGCGCCAGTCTCATGTTAACCTGGCGGTCATAGACATGCTTGCCGATAATACTTCCTACGCCCAGAATCTTATAAATGCTGCTGCCTGCTGCATTAGCAAAAATAATATGTCCCTGTTCATCAATGATGATAATTCCGTCGCTGGCAGACAGGGAACGATATAAATGCCTGTCAAAAGGCTTATAAACGTTTGATAACAGAAGGCGTGCTGTTTCTATCAAAATACTATGCCCTTCTGTCCTTGCTTCTTCCAAACTGGTCTCAAAACTAATAGCAGCAATAATAGTACCGGTATCATCATGAATAGGATATGTGCACATTTCCATCCACATTCCTAATGCCCACTCCCGTTGGCCGCAAATTGCTTCGCCTGAACTAAGAGTCCGGCATACCATTGGCTCCTCAGACACATGAACGGTAGTTCCTAATAATTTAGGTTTGCTTTGTATAAAACTGGTATTAGGCTTGATTTGTGCAATAATCACCAGGTAGTTTTCACTGCGCGCTTTAGCATACACCGTCACCTGGGCATGGGCAATATCTGCGGAAAATTCAAAGAGTCCGGCTGTAGTATCAAGTAGATCAATTTGAGTTGAAGTCAAAGCAGTTATTTTACGGCAAACTTCACTAACTACGCTCATAAATGCCTCCAGCCATATTTAAATATACTATTATTCAACCTAGCCAGTAAAAATTCCTTGTTCATAAAGTAACAAATTTTACTTTTAAGGTTTGTATTTTTATATTATAGATAGTCTACATAGTCAAGGAAATTTTTACGCTGTTTTTAGCTTATTCACACTATTCCCCCTACTTATCCCCGCAGTTATCCACAATATCCACAGACTTATCAACAGTTTTTTAGGGGATTTTCGTCGTTTTTAGTATATTTATCTACAATATCCACAATTGTATAACGGCTTTTTTCCACATTGGAAGCGCAAGTAAATATGTTAATATTACTGGCCAAACTTTAAAGAAGGTACGGCATTAAGATGTAAATCGGCAAATCTGCCTGCCAAATACTGATAATAAGCGCGGCAGGCTATCATCGCCGCATTGTCGGTACACAGTACAGGCTGTGGATAAAATAACTTTAGACCCGCGTCTTTACAGCTGGCGGATAATTGCTCTTTAAGACGGCTATTAGCGGCAACCCCGCCAGCCAAAACCACTTGCCCGGCACAGTAATTATCAGCGGCCTGCAAAGTTTTTGCAACAAGCACATCTGTCACTGCCGCCTGGAAGCTCGCCGCTACATCGGCATAATTTATTTCCTCATCCCGCTGGCTTGCATTGTTAAGATAATTTAATACTGCCGATTTCAGTCCGCTAAAACTAAACTCATAGCTGCCCTGCCCGGTCAAGGCCCGGGGAAAAGCAATAGCTCCCGCATTACCTTTCTTTGCCAATTCATCAATATGCGGACCGCCCGGATAAGGCAATTGCATAACCCGGGCAATTTTGTCAAAGGCCTCCCCGGCTGCATCATCTCTGGTCTGACCCAGCAGCGTAAAATTATTGTACTCTTCAACAAGGACCAGTGAAGTATGCCCGCCTGACACTACTAAAGCCACAAAAGGCGGCTCCAATTCACTGTGAGTCAGGAAATTGGCAAAAATATGACCTTCCAAATGGTTTACACCAATCAGCGGCACATCCTGGGCAAAAGACAACGCCTTGGCAATTGCTACCCCCACTAACAATGCTCCCACCAAACCGGGGCCATATGTCACCCCAATTGCATCAATCTCATTAAGCAATACTCCGGCGTCTGCTAAAGCCTGCTCAATCACCGGAATCACATTCTCAATATGCTTACGGGATGCAATCTCCGGCATTACTCCGCCATACTTTTGATGTACCGGTACCTGAGAAGAAATAACATTAGACAAAATAGTACGGCCATTAGCAACAATCGCGGCCGAAGTTTCATCACAACTAGTTTCCAGACCTAAGATCAGGCGTCGTTTACATTGATTATCTTTCGTCAAAGGCAACTGCCTCCATTTATATTTTTGTATCTTTATTACTATTAATTACATGTATGTAAAGCGTGCAAAACAGCCAAATTAAAAATGGGCACAAAACAAGACAGCCCCTAAAAGGAGGAAATAGTAATGGCACGCTCAAAAAAACCTGTTAATCCTAGCGCTGAAAATGCGTTAGATCGCATGAAATTTGAGGTTGCTTCAGAATTAGGTATCGCTGAGCATGTTCGTTCCTCTGGTTGGTCCACCATGACCTCCGCTGACTGTGGTCGCGTAGGGGGACACATGGTCCGCAGAATGATCGAGCAATATGAATCTTCTATCCAATAGAAACCTTACAGGGGCGGTTGGCAGCCGCCCTTTTATTTTTTATAAAAGGTCTTGTAACCTTTTTAACATACAAAGCATAGTGTATAGGGCAATCACCCCTTAGCCACATATGTGGCTGTTTTTTTTATAGCTCATCAAGCCACATAATCAAGGCGTCTTCCTTAGTATCTGTATAATACTGCCGGCGTACACCGTAGCAAACGAAACCCAATTTTGTATACAACTGCTGGGCGATGGTATTGGTTGCCCGCACTTCCAGCGTCATGCTTTTAGCCCCATGCGCTTTAGCTTCAGCCATCAAAACTGTCAGCAGCTTTTCACCCAAGCCCTTACCCCGGAATTCAGGCAGCAAAGCAATATTAGTTATATGAGCTTCATCAATAATTATCCACATCCCTGCATATCCAACTACAAGCTCATTATCTACCAAGGAAAGGTAACAGGCTAAATCATTTTTTATTTCTTCTTCAAAGGCAGTCTCAGACCAGGGGGTGACAAAGGATGCCCTTTCCACTACCATTACTTGGCCAATATCTTCGATTTTCATTGGGCGAATGAGAATTTCGTTCATACACATTCCCCATGCCGCTTTTCCCAAAGCACTTCAGCTTCGGACCGCCTAATATATAAGGGTTCTAAAGTCCTTACATCATGAGTTATTCCCTGAGATAACATTTTATATGAAAGTATGGCCAAGCTGCCGGCACGGGAAATGATAACATGGGGTTCAGCCAATACCAAGCTCTTACCCGTTTGCTGTATTTCCCGTGAATACATTGTTGACGCTTCTCCCAGCAATATTACCGGCTTATCTTTAATGGACAATTCCTCTAAAGCCTCTGTAAGACTTTTTACTTTGGCTGATTCGATTTCGGTAAGCTGGCCATGCTGCCAACTATATAACGCTTGATATACATTGCCTTTCTGCGCGTCCAACATAGGAGCAAGCAATGCTCCCGGAACGGGACAAGCAAATGCTATTGCGGCAAGAGTCGGCACACCGATAATTGGAATATTTAATGCGTAAGCCAAGGCTTTAGCGGTAGCCAGACCTATTCTCAGCCCGGTAAATGAGCCTGGTCCGATGCTAACGGCCACTGCTCTCAGTTCGCTTTTCTTTATACCGGCCATATCAAGGATTTGGGCCACATGGGGCATTAATAATTCAGAATGCGTCTTTTTTGTCTGTAAAGTCAGTTCGGCCACTAAGGTGTCTGCTGTAGCCAACGCCACACTAGACACAAGGGTGGCTGTATCTAAAGCAAGAACCGGCAATCTGTTTCAACTCCTCACAAAGCTTTTCGTGCCTAACTCCTTGCGCCCTGACAAATAACACACGTTCCGCAAGGGAATCACCAGGCTTTATTTCAATCCATAAATATCCTTCAGGCAGGTATTCCACAAATTTATCCGGCCATTCAATGATTGCTACCCCCGCCGAAGAATTGGCGGCATATTCCGCAAAACCAATATCCTCTAATTCAGCTGGGTGTTCCAGCCGGTATAAATCAAAATGATATATTGGCACCTCACCATCGTATACGTTCATAACAGTAAATGTAGGACTGGTTACTTCATCATTTATGCCCAGTCCGGCAGCAATGGCTTGGGCAATTAAAGTCTTCCCTGCCCCTAAATTTCCTGCCAAACATACAACATCTCCTGCCTGCAGCACTTGGGACAACTGTTTTCCAAAAGCAAAAGTCTCCTCAGGAGAAGAGGTTTTACAGACTAACATGTCTACACTCCCTATCGAGTCAGATTCAAAACGCCCATCTGCGTTGTTACCTGAGGTTTCAAGGTCCTCACCGTACCACCTCGTACGCCTCCGGCCTTGAAACCTCAGGTGCCTAGCATCTGAACATTTTGAACCAGCCTCTTTTATATTAAGGTTAAAACACGCTATCTAAAGTGATTATAACCTTTAGCTTCCAATTTCGACGTCTGCCCGTCTACGCCAACAATAACAACACCTTCGGATCTGGTGACTACCTCGCCAATCCGGGTTAAACGTATGCCTATTTCTTGCTCTGACAATAATTCAAATTTGTCCGGCTGAATGGTAAAAACCAACTGATAGTCTTCGCCACCGTATAAAGCATAGTCAAGCGGCTGCTTTTGAAATAATGCTGCTGTTTCTATGAGTTCAGCGGTTAAAGGAACATTTTGTGCATAAACACGCATACCAACATTGCTGGCCAAAGCAATTTCATTTACTTCACTGGCCAGTCCGTCACTAATATCGTTCATACTGCTTATTCCCATGGCAGCCAGCTTTTGTCCTGCGATAACCTGCGGATCAGGCGTTAAATGGGCAGTAACGAGAGGCCAGGCGAAGTCATACTCTTCCCAGTTGCCATGCATCAGAAGATCTAGGCCGCCGCCGGAATTGCCTAATGTACCTGTCACGACTATTATATCACCCGGTTTTGCTCCTGAACGCCGTGTCAGATTAGTTGGTTCAACCTCCCCTATTACCGCTACATTGATCACCATGTCATGATGGCTGGATACAGTGTCGCCTCCCACAATATTAACCTTAAACTTATGACAAATTTCCTTCATTCCTTTATACAAATTAACAATGTACTCAACGGGAGTGTTTTTGGTCGCTGCGACGGAAATTACAGCATGGCGGGGTGTCCCGCCCATAGCAGCAATATCGCTCAAACTGACAGCAACCGCTTTAAACCCTAATTGTTCAGGCGTGGTAGTGCGCAAATCAAAATGCACGCCCTCAACCAGCATATCGGTGGTCAGAAGCTGCAATTGCCGTGACGTTGGCAGCAGCACGGCAGCGTCATCGCCAATTCCCACTACTAC
>JAEYSJ010000233.1 GCA_023434855.1 Bacillota bacterium
CGCTAAAGGGCAGTTGGAGGAAGTGTTCGGTTCAGGGACAGCTGCCGTAATTTCACCGGTAGGCCAGCTTTCCTGGAAAGGCCAAAAAATTATCATTAATAATAATCAGACCGGTGAGTTTTCCCAAAAGCTGTTTGATTATGTTACTGGTTTGCAATATGGTAAAGCGGAAGATAAATTTGGCTGGGTGGATACAGTCGTTAAATTATAAGCATGCTAAGAGAGGACGGAATATCAGCCGTCCTCTTAATAATTTTTTTATTGGTACAAAAAGCTGGAGGTTTTTCCTAATACTGGGTAGAATAAATTAGTAACTAATAATTCTTGAGGGAGTATGCTTCATGCTGCTACAAATCAGGGGAATAGTATCAACAATTAATTTCTGGGATGTTGTTGACATCGTCCTAGTCGCCATAGTTTTATACAAATTATATTTTATGATAAAGGACACTCGGGCACTGGCCTTGTTAAAGGGCCTGATTGTATTGTTGGTGGCAACTTTGGCCAGCAAATCACTGGGACTGAATGTGATTAACTGGTTGCTGCAAAAAACAATGACTGTGGTATTAGTCGCTTTGCCGGTAGTGTTTCAGCCTGAACTCAGACGGGCATTGGAACATCTTGGACGAGGCAATGTCTTTAGAAAGAATGCCATTTTAAATGAAGAAGAAACAGAAACCCTGATCAATGAACTGGTGAAGGCGGTAACAGTATTGTCGCAGAGCAGAATTGGGGCTCTGATTGTTTTAGAAAAAGAAACAGGGCTAAACGATTATATTGAAACAGGAATTCAACTGGATTGTTTGGTATCAAGCGAATTTTTGATAAATGTGTTTATTCCCAATACTCCGCTGCATGATGGGGCGATAGTGTTGCGCGGCAACAGGGTTATGGCGGCCGGATGTCTGCTGCCGTTAACTGAAGACCGCAGTTTAAACAAGGAACTGGGTACCCGTCACCGGGCGGCTATCGGCATTACTGAACAGACTGATGCAGTGGTTATTGTTGTGAGTGAAGAAACAGGCATTATTTCGATGGCTCGCGGTGGGCATTTATTGCGGCATCTTGATGGCGAAGCTTTGAAAGAAAAGCTGCGCCCGTTGTTTGCTGTCAAACATTCATCATTAAGCGACTTTTTTAGCTGGAGGCAATCATCATAATGGATAGACTCCCAAGAAAAAATATTGCTGCAAAAATACTGGCCCTTATATTAGCCATTATTTTATGGGTATATGTTATGAATGAACAAAATCCGCCCCTTGAAACCAGCTTTCAGGTACCATTGGAAATCCGTAATCTTGGGGCTAATTATACGGTGGTGGATGTTCCCGATTCTGTTCGCATTAAGGTGCGCGGAACACGCGGTCAATTGGCCAGCATTGGGGTGGGGGACATCAAGGCCTATCTTGACCTTAAGGGAATAGTCGAGGGGCGGCATGCAGTGCTGGTGCATGCAGTTACTCCTCCCGGTCTTGAACTGGTTGAGGTCAATCCTGATAAAGTATTGTTAAGGCTTGATACAGGTGTAAACCGTCAGTTGCCTGTAGAAGTTAAGACATCAGGCACGCCCGCACCAGGAGCGGTGGTAAATAAAGTTGTTGCCAATTTAGATCAGGTAACTGTTGAAGGACCGAAGAGCCTGGTTGACGCAGTGGGAAAAGTTGTGGCAATTGTCGATGTGACTGGTAAGAAAGCCGACTTTACCAGCGAAGCGGTAGTTACTGTCCTGGACCGGGAAGGCAAAGAATTGGAAGGGGTTACTGTTTACCCCGGCAGAATTAATGTATCATGCACTTTAACGGGAGCTGCACTTAAAAAAGCAGTGGATGTAAAAATAGTTATCGTTGGTGAGCTGCCGGCAGGCGTAGTCCTTAGACACCTCACCACTGAGCCTGATAAAATTGAAATTTCCGGTGATCCTAAGGTAGTGGACAAAACCGAGCAGGTGTATACTGAGCCAATTAATATTTCCGGCATAACAAAAGATGTCAGTCATGAAGTAAGACTACGGCCAATAGAAGGTATTACCACAAATAAAGACAGTATAATTGTACATATAAGTGTTGGTAAACAGTAGCTGTAAGCATGGCAGTTGTACCGGCATCAAAGGAGAGACATAATTGCTGCGAATAAATAACCTGCGTGTGCCACTAAATGATGACACAGCAGTCGAACAAGTGGCTGCTAAACGTTTAAAACTGCCACAAAAAGCGGTCACCGAAGTGAGAATTGTCCGCCGGGCGTTGGATGCGCGCCGCAAGAACAATATAAATTTTGTGTATTCCCTGGAGGCGCTGGTGAATGTGCCGGACGGACAGGTGTTGTCCCGCTTGCGGGGAGATAAGGATGTTGTTGTGTTTTCTCCTCATGAACCTGAGCAAATTTTAGCTGGTACAAAAGCACTGGAATGCCGGCCGGTAGTAATTGGGTTAGGCCCGGCGGGAATGCTGGCAGCCCTTACTTTAGCCCAAAAGGGTTTCCGGCCTTTAGTACTGGAACGGGGGCAGGATGTAGACCGCCGTACCCAGGATGTTGCAGGCTTTTGGCAGACAGGCCGGTTTGATCCGGAGTCGAATGTGCAGTTCGGTGAAGGCGGTGCCGGCACTTTTTCTGACGGCAAGCTAACTACCAGAGTGCAGGATCCACATATGCTTCAGGTGCTGGATACCTTTATCGCTGCAGGCGCACCGCCGGAAATAAGATACATATATAAACCCCATATTGGTACTGATAAACTGCGGCATATGGTCAAAAATATCCGCCAACAGATTATCGCTAATGGCGGACAGGTGGAATTTGCAGCCAAGGTAACTGATATTGTCCTACAGGACGGCCATTTAAAAGGAATTTTTGTTAATGAAAGCAAATATATCCCTTGTACTGTTGCCCTGTTTGCTATCGGTCATAGCGCCCGGGATACCTATGCCATGCTGTACCGTCACGGTGTGGCCATGGAACCCAAGCCTTTCGCTATTGGAGTGCGCATTGAGCATCCCCAGGAGCTAATTGACCGGGCGCAGTACGGGCCGGCGGCCGGACACCCCAAGCTTGGGGCGGCTGACTATGCTTTGGTATATCATGATAAAACCAATGACCGGACGGCGTACTCTTTTTGTATGTGTCCCGGCGGCATTGTTGTTGCGGCGGCATCCGAGCCAGAGAGTGTGGTAACTAATGGCATGAGTCTATACAAGCGGGATTCAGGCATAGCGAACAGCGCCCTGGTGGTAAATGTCGTTCCGGAAGACTGGGGCTCAGCAGTGCTGGGCGGGATAGAGTTTCAGCGAAAGTATGAAATGCTTGCTTTCCGCTCTGGGGGCGGAAATTATCATGCTCCTGTACAGACGGTTGGGGATTTTCTGTCAGGAAAAAGCGGCACTGGCCGTTTCCTGATTTCTCCCAGCTACCGGCCGGGGACTATTTCCGGTGATTTGCATTTATGTCTGCCGGAGTTTGTTACAACTACCCTAACCCATGCCTTGCCTGACTTTGACCGAAAAATTAAGGGATTTGCCGGTCCCCAGGTTGTAATGACAGGCGTGGAAACCCGGACTTCCGCTCCGGTGAGAATATTGCGGGCCAGTAATTACATGTCGATAAATACTAAGGGATTCTATCCGGTAGGCGAAGGAGCCGGCTATGCCGGCGGTATAATGAGCGCCGCCCTTGACGGTCTTAATGCCGCACTGGCAGTAGTAAAAGAATATAAGCCATTAGAATAGACAGCCTTTGCTATTATTTTTTGAACCGCAGAGAACACAGAGTGGTAACGGCGCGATATCCATCGCGCGGGGAATAAGGATTATTCTAAATATACCACAGAGAATACATGGAGTAAGGGGTTCTTAAATAAATCCCCTCTGTGTCCTCTGTGTCCTCTGTGGTTAGTATATTTTTGTTAATCTTTACTTTTTTTATATGCACGAAAGGGGAAATTGCAGAATATGGGGAAACTTTTTGGTACAGATGGTGTACGTGGCGTAGCTAACAAGGAACTAACTTCAGAACTGGCTTTTCGGTTAGGACGGGCGGCAACAACCTTTTTCGGGCGGGAATATTCACGTCCAACCTTTATTATCGGCCGGGATACGCGTATTTCAGGACAAATGCTGGAGGCTGCCTTAGCGGCAGGAATATGTTCCGCCGGAGGACATGCTATATTGGTTGGCGTACTGCCAACACCGGCGGTGGCCTTTTTGACACATAAGCTGAATGCCCAGGCGGGGGTGGTAATCTCAGCTTCACATAATCCCTATCCTGACAATGGAATTAAATTTTTTGCCGGGTCAGGGTATAAACTGCCTGATGCAGTTGAGGAAGAATTGGAAGAACTCGTACTGGCGGAGCAGGATAACATGCCTTGTCCTACAGGCGCGCAAGTCGGCACTATTGAGCACCGTCATGATATGATTGAACAATATATCGATTATTTAATAAGCACTGTTGACACAGATCTGCGCGGCATGAAAATTGTTGTGGACTGTGCCCACGGGGCTGCTTATGAAGCGGCTCCCATTGTATTTAAGCGCCTGGGGGCAGAACTCATTGTTATGAATAATGATCCAACCGGTATAAATATTAATGATGGCTGCGGCTCAACCCACCTGGAAGGACTGCAGCAGGCTGTGATCGAACATCAGGCCGATTTGGGCATAGCCCATGATGGCGATGCCGACCGGTGTCTGGCGGTCGATGAATATGGTAAAATAATTGACGGCGACCAGATCATGGTTATTTGTGCCCTGAATCTCATGAAGCAACAAAAGCTTAAAGATAATACCCTTGTCGGTACAGTGATGAGTAACATTGGCTTGCACCAGGCTATCAAAAAAGCCGGGGGAAAGGTTGCGGTTACCCAGGTTGGTGACCGCTATGTATTGGAAAGTATGCTGGAAAACGGCTTTGTGTTAGGTGGAGAACAATCCGGTCACATTATCTTCAGCGAGTATAGTACTACCGGTGACGGCCTATTAACGGCCATACAATTTACAACTACCATTAAAAAGAGTGGGAAAAAACCGTCGGAAATGGCTGCGTTGATGACCCGTTTTCCGCAAGTCCTTGTTAATACCCGTGTTCAGACCAAGGATGGCTGGCAGGAGAACAAAG
This sequence comes from Bacillota bacterium, assembly GCA_023434855.1. The sequence continues at coordinate 5,110 of JAEYSJ010000233.1, forward strand.
CCATTGCTGCAGCGATCAAAGAGGGTGAGACTGAGCTTGGTGAAGAGGGCCGTATCCTGGTCCGCCCTTCCGGTACAGAACCGCTCATCCGGGTTATGGCTGAAGGACCAAGTCTGCCGGAACTTGAGCGCATTGTGCATAAAATAGCCGATGTTGTCAAAAAAGAGCAAGGATAAGTTGACCCCTGACCACCGTTGTATTAAAATAGATATGCAAAGGAGCACTATTGTGCTCCTTTGCATATCTATAGAAATAATGAGCAAAAGTGTATTTCAAAATGGGGGTGGTATATGGATAGGAATATAACATACTACAGAAAATAGTAATATAAGCGCTGGTGCTTGCACATTTTAGGAGGCGGCAGCTTCTGCAAGCAGACGAGGAAGAGGTTTATCGAAGTATTGTCAGCGGATGCCTCTCGGCTACTGCAGCCGTTAGCAGCTTACAAAACCGCGAGGTGACTTGCGGGACAAAAGAGCTGTTGCAGTCTATTTGGAATGAATTTAGTCTTACTTCTAGTGAGAATATAGGAGGAATTTACCCATGTGTGGTATTGTTGGCTATATAGGTCCCAAACAAGCCGCTCCATTTTTAATTGAAGGCTTAACCAAACTGGAATACCGTGGCTATGATTCGGCCGGTATTGCAGTATTTGATGGAAATAAAATTAATGTTGAAAAAAGTGTAGGACGTCTGAGTGTTCTGGAAAAGAAGATTGAAAAACAGCCGCCAGTAGGCAGTATCGGAATCGGACATACCAGATGGGCGACTCATGGCCGCCCTTCCGACATCAATTCTCATCCTCACACAGATTGCAGCGGAAAATTCGTTGTAGTGCATAATGGTATTATCGAAAACTATCTGCACCTAAAAGAGAAGCTCATTGCCAAGGGGCATGTATTCACCTCCGAAACCGATACCGAAGTAGTTGCACATTTGGTGGAGGAATATTACAACGGCGATTTTGAGGCTACCGTAAAAAAGGTGCTTGCTGAAATTGAGGGGTCTTACGCTTTAGTATTTTTGTCCCAATACGATCCTGACAAAATTATTTGCACAAAACAAGACAATCCGCTGGTTATCGGTCTGGGCGAAGGTGAAAATTTTATTGCCTCCGATATTCCGGCGATTATCAGCCGGACCCGCAAAACTTATATTTTAAGTGACGGGGAAATGGCTATTGTTACCAAGGAATCAGTCTGGGTGATGAACCGTAAAGGTCTGCCTGTTACCAAGAAAGTCTTTGAAGTTAACTGGGATGCCGAAGCTGCTGAAAAAGGCGGTTACGAGCATTTCTTGATTAAAGAAATCTATGAACAGCCCAAGGCGATTCGCGAAACAATGAGCGGGCGTTTGTCCAAAGACGACAGCAGTATTATCTTCAATGAACTTAAATGGACAGCTGAAGAAGCAGCAGCGATTAAAAAGATTGCCATTATCGCCTGCGGAACAGCTTATCATGCCGGTATTGTAGGTAAATACTACATTGAAAAACTGGTCCGTATTCCTGTAGAAGTGGATGTAGCCTCCGAATTTCGCTACCGCTCACCACTTATTGATGAAAACACCCTGGCGATTGTCATTAGCCAATCCGGTGAAACACTGGACACCCTGGCAGCGCTCAAAGAGGCCAAACGTCTCGGTGCACGGACGCTGGCGGTGACCAACGTAGTAGGTTCATCCATGGCCCGCGAAGCCGATCAGGTGATCTATACCTGGGCAGGTCCGGAAATTGCAGTAGCTTCCACTAAAGCCTATACTACCCAGTTGGTTAGCATGTGCATGCTGGCTATTTATCTGGCCGGACTCAGAAACTCTCTTTCGTCCGAACGCGCCAAAGAATTGATCCAGGGACTGCGTAACCTGCCGGCCCTGTCCCATGAGCTGTTGGAAGATGTGGAACCGATTAAAACCTTTGCCCAGCAGTACGGCTTCAATGAAGACGTTTTCTTTATCGGCCGTGCCCTGGACTATGCTGTAGCCCTTGAAGGTTCGCTTAAACTGAAAGAAATCTCCTATATTCATGCTGAAGCCTACGCTGCCGGCGAACTCAAGCATGGCACTCTGGCCCTCATCATTGAAGGGGTACCTGTCATTGCCCTGGCAACCCAGCATGACGTATACGAAAAAACCCTCAGCAATATCAAGGAAGTAAAAGCCCGCGACGCTGTGGTCATCGGTATCGCCCTAAAAGGTGATGACCAAATCAAGAAATACGTTGACCACAGCATCTTTGTCCCGGCAACAGACAAATATCTTGCCCCGATTTTAGCAGTAATTCCCTTACAGCTGCTCGCTTATTACGCGGCCGTAACCCGGGGTTGTGATGTTGATAAGCCGAGGAATCTGGCGAAGAGTGTGACGGTTGAATAGCAGGGTTTGGACTTAACTTAAGTGATGTTTAGCTAAATGTGGTTAAAGAACATCAAATAATATAGTCACTGAATGAAAAAACCACCCAGAACTTGTTTTGGGTGGTTTTTTCATAAACGCAGAATCCACCGTCTCTGCGGCAAATGGTTTTATGACATGCTCTGCTTTTGCAGGAAATATGTCTTGCTTTTTTTTAACTGTTATGGTATAAAAAGTTCATAGACGTTTTAAATAAACATTTAAAACGTTCATTTAATTATTTAATTGATTAAGGTGGTAATTATGAAAAAAGAGACTCACTCCGATAAGTCTACTGCGGAAAAAATTATTGAGACGGCCATTGCTTTGTTCGCCCGGAAAGGGTATGCCGCTGTATCTGTGAAGGAATTGGCCGAGGAAGCAGGCGTCAATATTGCGCTAATTTCTTATTATTTTGGCGGCAAGGAAAAACTATATACGCTGGCGCTTGAAACCCAGTTTGAGCTAGCGGATATCATAATGAACACCGTTAATTCCATGGACAGTTCTCCGATTGAAAAGATACGGTATTTTACGAGGGAATTTGCCAGGATGAATAATAATAATCCATATACCAGCCTGATTTATGGAGAGATTCTTAACCCGTCTCCATGTTTTGATGCCGTTGTTAAGCCAAGGATTGTACGATTCCACAGCTTTTTATGTGACCATATTAATGCTGCCATAGTGAATGGGGAATTTCGTTCTGACTTGGATTCACATTCCGCAGCATTAGCGCTGGGCAGCCTTATACATTTCTGTTTTTCCAACAGAGAGGTGTATAAAGAGCTCTTGCCTGAAGGAGAAAACCAGATTGAAAACTATGTTTGCAAGGCTGTTGAAGACTATTTCCGTGGAGTATTGAATCAGTCTTCCCATAAAAATTAAAAAAGTTGCATAGTTGATGAACCGGAATGCTCGTTTCTATATTCTTAAATAAATGTTTAATTTAAATAAATATTTATTTTAGCTAAATTATGAAAGGAGGTGCAGCATGAATAACTCTGCAATTATGAGATTTTGTGTACCGCTCGAAAGGCAACAGACTACAAAAATAAAATTCACTGGATTATTAGCGACATGTCCGTAACCGGTAAATAATTTATAAGGATAGGGTGAGAAGATGATACAGGTTAACAAAAAGAACTTATACTATGGTTTAATCGGCGGTGTATTAGTAGTTAGCATAATCGTTGGGGGCGTGCTCTGGAAGAAACATCATCATTCGCAGGCAGTTCTCAAAGAAATTCCGGTGGTACGTACCGCCGTCGTAGGCGCAACAGGAGTATCCCAGGGGTATACCTACTCCGGCGAAGTGCGCGGACGCTATGAAAGTCAGCTCGCTTTTCAGGTAAACGGGAAAATTGTAAAAAGAAACGTACAACTGGGTAGTGCCGTAAATGCCGGCGATGTCCTCATGCAAATCGATGCCAAGGATGTCGTGCAAACGGTAAATAATTATTCCGCACAGGTATATTCGGCGGAATCGCAACTACAGCTAGCGGCGAGCAACCTCAAACGTTTCCGTGAATTGTTAGAAGGCGGTGCTATCAGTCAATCCCAATATGACCAGTATGCTAATGCCTATAATGTGGCCGCTGCCGGAGTACGGCAGACCCAGGCTCAATATACGCAAGGCGCTAATCAACTGGATTACACCCTGTTAACGGCCGATAAACCGGGCGTTGTGTCAGGGCTGTCTGCCGAAATAGGTCAGGTAGTCAGCGCAGGGCAGGTTATCGTTACTGTCGTACAGGATGACGAAAGGGAAGTAGAAATCAGTGTGCCTGAAAACCGTATCGAAGAACTGCGCAAAGCGGAAAGAATGCAAGTTTCCTTTTGGGCGTTACCCAATGCAACAGTCGATGGCAAGGTAAGAGAAATTTCCCCTATGGCCGACCAAACGACCCGAACATTTAAAGTGCGAATTAGTTTAATCAATCCGCCGCCGGAAATGCGCCTGGGCATGACGGCTACCGTATCCTTAGCTGACGGCGCATCGCAGCCGACTATCTATATCCCAATATCGGCTGTTTATCAAACTGGAAATACTACTCCCGCCGTTTGGGTAGTAGCAGATGGAATAGTTACTTTGCGTTCCATTCAGACCGGCAATTACGGAAAGAACGATACGGTACAAATCGTTGGCGGATTACGCCAGGGAGATCGAATCGTCACCGCCGGCGTACATAAACTTACCGAAGGACAACAAGTGAGCATCGGTGGTGATTCATTATGAAGAGTTTCAATCTGACCGAATGGTCCCTCAATCATAAGCAATTTATCTATTTCTTTATTGCTCTCTTCTTTATAGCCGGTGTTGTCTCGTATAAAAATTTGGGCCGCATGGAAGACCCTGATTTTACCATCAAGCAAATGATTGTCACCGCTGCCTGGCCGGGAGCGACAGCCAGGCAAATGCAGGAACAGGTTGCCGATAAAATCGAGAAGAAACTGCAGGACCTGCCGGGCCTTGATTATTTAAAAAGCTATTCCACTCCGGGAGCTACGGTTATTTACGTTATTTTAAAAGACTCTGTTCCGCAAAAAGAAGTTCGCGGTAAATGGCTGGAAGTACGGAATATGGTCAACGACATAACCGGCACTCTGCCTACCGGGGTTACACCCCCACAGTTCAATGACCGGTTTGATGAAGTGTATGGTGTGGTATTTGCTCTGACCGGTGATGGTTATACCTATGAGGATATGCGGGAAAGGGCAGAAAAAATCCGGCGGATTTTACTTGGGGTTCCCAGTGTAAAAAGAGTGAACCTACTTGGTGTGCAAACAGAAAAAATTTATATTGAAATAGAAAATAGCAAATTAGCCAAACTGGGAATTGACCCTAATCTGATCGCAACCACTCTGCAGGCGCAAAATGCCATGTCTGCATCCGGCATGCTGGAGACGACAACAGATAATATCTATTTACGTATTAGCGGAATGTTTGAAAGCCTGGAAGATATTCAGAACACTCCTATTCAGGCGAATGGACGCGCTTTCCGCTTAGGTGATATTGCTAAAATTACCCGTTCCTATAATGAGCCCTCCGATCCCAAGTTTTATTATAATGGGGAACCTGGCATCGGCATTTCCCTGGCTATGGAACCAGGCGGCAATGTGCTTGTCTTAGGGGAAAATATAGAAAAGACGATCGAACAGGTAAAAAAAGAACTTCCCGCCGGGCTGGAAATTCACCAGACTGTGAATCAGCCCAAAGTAGTAGAAAACTCAATTGATGAATTTGTAGAATCGCTGGTCGAAGCTATTGTAATTGTCCTTATTGTAAGTTTCATCAGTCTGGGCATGCGTTCCGGCGTCATAGTGGCTTTATGCATTCCGCTTGTCATCGCGGCTGTATTCACCTTTATGAAGCTGTTTGGCATTGATTTACAAAGAATATCTTTGGGAGCTCTCATTATCGCACTGGGACTGCTAGTTGATGACGCAATTATTACCATTGAAACAATGGTCGTTAAGCTGGAGCAAGGCTGGAGCCGCTATAATGCAGCGTGTTTTGCCTATAGCTCCACTGCGTATCCCCGCTTAACCGGCGAACTGGTAACCTGCGCCGGCTTCATCCCGGTAGGCTTTGCCGTCGGGAGTGCTTCGGAATACTGTGTCACCATTTTTACTGTTGTAACCATCGCACTACTTGCTTCCTGGCTTGTGGCCGGAACAGCCACCCCGCTGTTAGGGTATTTGTTTATCAAAATTAAACCGAAAGGTGACGGTGAAGCGGAACATGATCCTTATAATACTAACTTTTATCAAAGGTTCAGAAAAATTTTAGTCTGGTGTCTGACCCATAAAAAGACAGTATTGGTTGCTACTTTAGCTGTTTTTATCGCGGCAATAGGCTTATTGGGGTTGGTAAAACAACAATTCTTTCCCGCTTCCACCCGTCCGGAACTAATTATTCAACTGGAGCTGCCGGAGGGTTCTTCCATTAAGAATACGGATGCTGTTGCCCGCCAGTTTGCGCAAAAATTAAAGGGCGATCCGCAAATTGCTTATTATACATATCATGTGGGGGAAGGAGCTCCCCGTTTTGTTTTAAGTTTTGACCCTACGGCTAACAAACCGAATTTTTCCGAATTTATTATTGTGGCCAGAGATGCAAAAGCCCGTGACGAACTACAGACTAAATATCGCGAGCTATTGATCAACGAATTTTCCAGCGTGCAATTTCACACCAAGGTAATCAATAATGGACCATCATCCGACTATCCGGTTATGCTGCGTGTAAAAGGATACGATGTTGATAAGGTGCGGGACATTGCCGAACAAGCACAGACTGTTATGGCCGCCAATCCTTATACCAGAAATGTAAACTTAAAATGGAGCGAAAAAAGTAAAATTATGCACTTATCCATAGATCAGGATAAAGTCCGTAAACTGGGTATTACATCGCAGGCGCTGGCAACTGCGCTGCAGATGCAGCAGTCAGGAGCAGACATTACTCAGTTTAGGGAAAACGACAAAACGGTCAACATGGTTCTCCGCTTCGATGCTCAGGACAGAAATAACCCTGCTTACATGAAAGATTTCAATATTCCGGTGGGCAATGGAAACTATGTCCCGTTAGATCAGATTGCCAAAATTAGTTTCGAGACTGAGGATGGTCTGATTTACCGGCGTGATTTGAAACCGATGATCTGGATACAGGCGGAATTAAATTCCGGAGACGTAACCGGTGACGATGTGGCTGAGCAAGTATATAACAACCTGGCTGAACTGCGCGCAAATCTACCGTTTGGTTATAGTATCGAGTATGACGGTCCAAAAGAAGATAGTATCAAAGCCGTAAGCTTTATAATGCAACCGGTACCTGCCATGATCATTGCGATTATGATCCTCTTAATGATACAACTGCAAAATATCCCCAAAATGATTTTGACCTTGCTTACAGCTCCTCTGGGCATTATCGGTGTAGCTGTCGGACTGGTTCTTACTAACAGTCCTATGGGTTTTGTCGTACAACTGGGTATTCTGGCCTTATCAGGGATCATTATGCGTAATACTGTTATATTAATGGACCAAATCGAGCAATTGCTTGAAGCCGGCGAAACCCTCTGGGACGCCATTATCAATGCCACAGTCATCCGGCTGCGTCCCATCCTCCTGACAGCAGCCGCTGCGATTTTAGGGATGATTCCTTTGGTCTCAAGCATCTTCTGGGGCCCGATGGCTGTCGCCATTGCGGCTGGCTTAATGGGTGCTACCGTCTTAACCCTTGTAGTATTACCAGTCATGTATGCCGCCTGGTATAAAGCGCAGTCTGGTGTTGATATGCAAAGTTCTTTAAAACCCAACACTAACAATCGTTCTCTTTGATAGAGTGTGTTTCAAAAATAGTAAAATTGAGGAGTTGGTCAGTATGGAAATTTTGTACAAGAAAATTTTAGTACCGGTTGATGGTTCTAAAAATTCATTTAAGGCATTGTCACATGCAGTTATGTTAGCCCAAAGCTTTAATGCCGAAATTTTAATTCTTTATGTATCTGTTCTATCACAGCAAGTACCCTTATATGACCAAGTTAAAGGAGCCAAAATTCCGGCAAACGCATCTACAGATCCTGTAAACTTTGCCAAAACAATTCTTGCAGAGGCTATCAAACATGTTCCGGAAGACATTGAAGTAAAAACCCACAATGAACTTGGTGAGCCACGTACTGCTATTACCGACTTTGCCGCACAAAACGACTATGATATCATCGTCATCGGTAGCAGGGGGCTAGGGGCTATTTCCGGGTTACTGCTGGGAAGTGTCAGCACTTACGTCGTCCATCATTCCCTGTGTCCTGTTTTGGTTGTTAAATAGTCTTTTGCGCAAAGAAGTATTAACTATCTTTAACAAAAAATAGTCGAAATGAGGAAACAACAGTGAAATCACGATTTAATTATTGTAAAACAGTCTTTTTACCGGTTATGGCTTTCTTTATATCTTGCCAAACTGCATTAGCAATGCCGGTGGAACTATCTCTTGATAATAGTATTGCTCTGACCTATAAGAATAATCCGATGTTACAAATTGTAGAAGCACGCAAAGAACAAGCCGTTTGGGCATTGAGAGAGGCTCAGACCGGGAAAGACGTATCCATTGATTATACTCATACGGATATGCGCTCAAATTCTCCGCCCTCATGGGTACCCTCCCTGGCCGCCGTCTCTCCTTATAACTATTTTAGCAACCAAATAACTGCCAGCATTCCACTCTATACGGGTGGTAAGGTTGAAAACGCCATTGAACAAGCTAAACTAAGTCTCAAGGTATCCCAGCTTGAAATTGCGGCTACCAAACAACAGCTTAAGTTAGAGACTAGTATGGGTTATTATAATGTGCTGCAAAACCAGACCCTATTAGAAATTGCCAAACAAACTGTAAATGATTTTAGCGCTCACTTAAATCGTGTTCGGCAAATGTACGATACCGGTGTAGTACCATGGCATGACGTACTGCAGACCAAGGTGCGGTTAGCGAATGCAGAAAATAATTTAGTAAAAGCGCAAAACGATTATGATTTAGCTATCTATAGCTTGAATAAAACGATGGGATTACCTTTACGCAGTGAAATTGCGCTTACAGAACCGCTAAAATATCAAGAATACACGTTTACTCTTGACGATGTTACTGCTTATGGATTGGCGCATCGCCCGGAAATGGCGGAGTGGCAGGCACATGTCAAAATTGAAGAAGCTCAAATCAGGATCGCCCAAAGCGGGCAACGTCCCAAGGTTATGCTAACAGGGACAATGGCCTGGGATGATGATAACTTTGCAGGCACAGATAACAGAGACTGGACGGCTATGTTAGTTACACAATTTAACTTATTTGATTCTGGTAATACCAAAGCCAAAATCAAGCAAGCACAATCAGGTGAGTTAGCTGCACGGAAACAGGCACAACAAACACAGGATAACATTTCCTTGGAGATCAGCGATGCTTATCTGAGTATGAAGGAAGCAGAAAAACGGATAGGTACCAACAAGGTAGCCGTGGAAGAAGCTAGCGTGAATTTTGATATTGCGCAACGAGCCTATAGTGCTGGGGTGGGTACTAATTTGGATGTTATGGATGCCGAATTAGCTTTGAATCAGGCAAAAACCAATTATACTAACTCATTGTTTGACTATAATATAAGTAAAGCTCGACTGGACAAAGCGATAGGCATGAAAGTAGAATGAATCTAAGGATTGAGGGAGAATATGCATTGGTGGCAGTCACACTGCTGTTTCCATGGGCATAATAATTACAGTTTCCGAAACTACAGCTGTCCTTTGTTATTTATTCTTAGTTAAAGGAAAATTGTTCTGGGAATTTACTTTTTAGTACATGCAAGAAAAATAAGACTACCCAGTTGGCAGTCTTATTTTTTTTTAACTATTTTTATTAAAGAGTAACAGTTGTATCATTACCAGTCAATGAACAAAAATTTGCAATAGCATTATCAAGATAGAAGATTTCAAAAATATTATCTTCTACAGAATACATTTTTTTTAACATTGGCATTATGTCAAGTGCCTGAGCTTTAGCTTCTTTCGTAGTGCAGAATACAGCTTTACCGCTTAGGCGCAGCCATCTTAAATCTTTTGATGCCGCACAAATTTCAATATTTGGATTTGTCGTTAGTTGTGCATAAAACGGTTTTTGATTACTTGTGGCAAAACAGAGTTTGCCTTTGTACTCCATTACAAAACTAAATGGACGAACTTTTGGCTTATCACCATCAACCGTAGAAACAAAAAATATTTGGGAGTCCTGAAGAAACTTTAAAACGTCATTCATTGTGATACCTCCATTGCAGGTTATTTTATTTATAGTATAATTATAAGTGTTGATAAGAAAATAACAAGTATGCAGTTTTTTATTACTAAGGAAGATATTTATGAGTATTGGAGGTTAGAATGCATGAAAGATATAGCTGTTTTTTCAACAGAAAGATGCCCTGTAGGATACGCGCTAAAGGCTATAGAAGGCAAATGGAAATTGCCGATAATTTGGATCCTCTGTAATAATGGAACACTTAGATATAACGAATTAAAAAAAAGCGTTACCGGAATAACCAATATGATGCTTACAAGTACACTTAAAGAACTTGAGGAAATTGGACTGGTTAATCGAGTGCAGTACAACGAAATCCCACCACATGTTGAGTATTCACTGACAGAGATTGGAGGGAAACTTTTGCCTGTACTTGATGAATTTGGAATTTGGGGCGAATTATTGATGAAACTAAACAAGAAACTTTGAAGTCTGATAAATTTCTCTTCTGAAACTCAAAAGGATTATTGCCCAAAATATCAAAATATATAAACTGGTAATAAAATTTGCTGACTTTATCCTTATTACGCCGGATAAAACTGAAATGCAGCGGACGCATTTGATCAGCCTATCTTTAATTTTATATCGACCCATAATTAAGCTTTTCTAATGAATATTGATAAATAGGTGCTGGAGATGACTTTAAATAAGCTGGATAGCAGAAATTTATTTAATTGCTGGGGCGAGTTTCTATCGTCTGAATACGAAAGTAAATTTCAGGTTTACAAATGGCGATTAAACGCCCGACGGCTGCAATTTGTTTGTCTGTTAAGTGCTATAGGGTATCTAAGCGGAATAATAGTAGATTTCCTAGACAATAACATGATAATCACGCTGGAATTCTGGATCATGTCAAGTTTACGAGTTGTAGTTTTTTTTACAGGTATATTACTTACACTATTTGTTGCAACAAAAAAAACCTATTCTGATTTCACCTACTTGTTGGCCGGCTACATGATTATTTTTGGTATTGCCGAATCGATTAGTGTTGTTATTGATAATAGAATAGGTCTTATAAATGATGGAGTAGAATTTTTTGTAATCATTGTTCTGCTCTTTTACCTTTTTCTTCCCCCGCGTGTCATATCAGCGATAATCGGTGGCTCAGTTAGCTCGGTCATGTTTATCTGGGTATTAATTACCCAAAATACATTAAATGTGGCACATAATTTTACGATTAGTGTGTTTTTGGTTCTTTTCAATTTGTTTGGGTATTTTTTTCTGGTAAATTACGGACGGATGCAAAGGAACGAGTTTCGGGTATTAGAGGAGGAGCGAGCCTTAAATGAGCAACTTCAGATTACCAAGAACGAGCTAGAGCAATACTATCGACTTTTCGCTGAAAATACTATTGATGTCATTTACCTCTATCGGTTAAGGTCGCCAACAGGGTTTCAATACGTAAGTCCATCGATAAGACAATTAGCAGGTTATGAGCCAGATCAGTTTACTGCCATTTGGCATGTCATGCGTATTATTCATCCGGATGACCGGGATAATTTCAGGAGAATACTTAAAAAGACTCCTATGGACGATGGTGACGGATTTGCTCTCTTCCGGATATTAAATAAAAACAATATTCCCGTTTGGGTTGAACACAGATATACTGTAGTTGAGCATCCTGACGGTAAAAACCTAGAAGGGATAATACGGAATGTTACCAAGAGAGTCCTTCTAGAACAGAATATTGCGAGATTGGACCGACTAAATATTGCCGGGCAGATGGCAGCAAGTTTAGCCCATGAAATACGTAATCCGATAACCACTGTGCAAGGGTATCTACAGTTTTTTCGCAATAAACAGTATTTTTCCCCTTATAAGGGACAAATGGACCTAATGATAAATGAACTCGAACGGACCAATAGCATAATTAGTGAATACTTAGCCCTCAGTAAAAATAAAAGTATTGAAGTGAAAAAATGTAATTTGAACGACATTGTCCTTTGTCTCTATCCATTAATACAGACGCAAGCTGTTGCCGCAAAAGTTGAGGTTTGTCTGCAATTGGGAGAAGTTCCTGAACTCTACCTTGATGATAAGGAAATAAAACAATTGGTACTTAATCTTACCCGTAATGCTATTGAAGCTATGCCATCAGGCGGAATAGTGGGGATAAACACTGTCATTTGCGGTGATGAAACCATTTTGTCCTTCAAAGACCAAGGCAAGGGTATTGCTGATTACATTATGCAAAACTTGGGCAAGCCTTTTATTACTACTAAAGATTCCGGCACCGGATTAGGTATGGCCATTTGCTACCAAATTATCAGTCGGCACCAGGCAAAGATAGACATATACAGGACCGGCAGGAACTACAATACAGATTAAATTCCGTAATAGCTAGAAGCACAAAAGAAACAAGCAACACAAGGACAGGCCATGAGATGAAAACCACCCTATAAGGGTGGTTTTCACTATTCTTTAGGAATTTTCGTCATTATTATCAGATACCATCTTAATTTACAAATTTGGTTAGTTTCCCCCGTTCGCTGGTAAACGATAATTATTGGGGCAATATATCCGGTAACTAGAATTACGCAGTTTCTATGTGTTTCTTTGGGATTGTCAAACTCATCCTTGTTCCGGAGCCTTCAGCCGATTCGCACCAAACCTTACCGCCCAGCATTCTGACAAGCGTTCTTATATAGGCTAATCCTAAGCCTTCTCCAGGCTGGTCTTGCTTACCGGAGCGGCGGAAGGGGTCAAAAATCTTTTCAAGGTCCATGGCCGGGATACCCCTTCCATTATCTTCGATGCTCAGGACATATTCATATTCATTTTCGGTACAGTTTATCGCAATTTTTCCTTGTCGGTTTGGGTTCAGATATTTTATGGCGTTATCAATTAAATTGCCAATAATCTGTTCCATAGATAGATAGTCGGTTTGGACTGTTGGCAACGTACCAATTGCTATCTGGATATTTTTTGTCCTAACCTGATGTTGGTGAGATCTTAAAACTTCGTCGACAAGTATATTCAGGTCGACTTCCTGGTACTTCATTTCACGCCGGCCCATCCGGGATAAGAGGAGCAAGGCATCGACCATCCTGCTTAGCCTGTCAACAGCCGAACCAATGAATTGTTGCGCATCAGAAACCTCCTTGTTAAGAAGTTCACCGACTTTCGCCTGAACTTCTTGCGGGAGGCACGATTCAGACTCATGCACTATTTGCTGTAATTCAGACAGGGAATGATGTAGTTCTGCGCTAAACCCTTTCAGGTTTACCATTGGCGAACGGAAATCGTGGGCAATAGTGTTGATAAAAGCCTGCAGTTCTGTGTTGGTTGCCGCTATTTCATCGGCATAACGTTTAAGTTGCTGTTCACGGACAAGGAGTTCATCACGGCTATTTCGCAATGCTTCCTGCGCCGCCTGACGCTCACTGATTTCTTCTTCCAGTATTGCATTAATCTCCATTAACTGGTTGCGTTGTTTTATCAACTCAGCTTCCATCTGTTCGCGTTCAGCTATATTGTTAATCAATGTTATGTTGGTCTCGGACAGCTTCTCTTCCCGTTGCTGCAATTCTTCATGCTGGGCCAGCAATTCTTCATGCTGGGTCATTACCTGCTCTGTCCGCTCCTGAACTTTTCGTTCCAAGTGCGCAGTTATCGTTCGCTGTTTTTCAATCCTGGCAATCAATAACCCAAAAAAGCCCAGCATAAACAAGCTAAATAATGAGGTCCCGAGAAAATAGCCTGTCTTGCGCTGTTCAAATTCAGCCAGGGCTACCTTTGTTGTTTTCCCGATGGCAAAAACCAAAGGATAATCAGGCATTACCCGATAACTGACAATACGGTGAATTCCATCCAGGACATCATTAGTGATGTATGTCCCGGCCGGGCGGATTTGAACATTTTTCCACAGTGGGCTGCCTGTGACGTTCTGACCTACTTCCAAATTGTCCCCGGATTGACGCGCCCGCACAATCCAGTCCAGGCCGACCAGGGCGATTAGTTGGTCTTGCCCGAGATTCATTTTTTTGTAGAAATCAAGAAAGTAGCTTGTTTTTAATCCGATATAGACAATGCCGGCAAAGGTTCCGTCTGGCTTGGTTATCCGGCGGGTGAGCGGAATAACCGTTTGTCCTGCCTGCTGAATTTGAACAGGTTTGCCGATGTATAATCCCCCGCTGGAATTATCACGGGGGACCTGGAAATATTCCTGGTCGGCGATGTTAATTTCAAGGGCGTTTTTATTTGAACTGAAAACACGATCTCCCTTGTCGTTATATATGGCTATTTGATTGCGGGTAGGATCATTGCCTGTATTCATTATATATGTGGCAACAAATGGACTGGAGGCGCCTTCTTGTTCATAGGCCCGTTTTAGGTTAACCAGGTCCTTATCTGCGTCAGCCATGATTCTGCGCACATACTCATCAAAAGCTATCGCGAGATTCATTGTTTCGAGTGAAGTTTTTTCAATTGTGTTGTTATATTCATGGTCGATTTCATAGCTGACCAACACCCAGAGACTGATGATCATTAATACTCCCAGCAGGGCAATAACCCATGAGAAGCCAGATAGCCGCCCTCTTGTTATTATTTGAGCCGGATCCGGTATACTGGACATTGAAATGAGTCCTCCTTGTGCCGCTATTCAAAAGAAAACGCAGGTGGATGATAGTAGTGATAACTTTTTATTCCATTAATCGGCTAATAATCCTTCTTTCCTTTTTTGGAAAAAAGGAAAGCTTAATGTGGAAATATTCCTAGGAATAAGTTACATTATAAAATCGCCGCAAGTTATGTTATAATTTATCATGTAAATATGAATAATTTTTATTTATAAATATTTAGTATTATTTCGGAGTAAAAGCGCAATGCAGATTTGGCTTTTTTCTGAATAACAAGTTTAGATATATAAGAAGGGAGGAGATCTTATATGCTACCGAATTCAGTAAATTTTAAGCTTAATAATAAGCTTAATAAATTATTTTTTATTATAATATTGGTATTTGCCATTCTTATTTGCCGACTAGCTTATTTGCAAATAGCCCACGGAGCGTATTTCAAGCTTAAATCCGATAACAACCGGATTAGGACTATGCCGCTTACGGCTCCCCGCGGTCTTTTTTATGATCGCAATGGTGTGCCGCTTGTGAGTAACCGGCCTGGCTTTACCGTTTCGTTGATTCCCATTGCCGGTCCTATATCGGACGATGTTATTATTCGTCTAGGTGGCATGTTGGATATGAATCCCGAAGAAATACGGAAAAAAATCGAGAAACAGGATAACCCGCTTGAGCCGATACGGATAAAAAACAATGTTACGCAAGATATTGTTTCAAAGATTGAGGAGCATCATAACGATTTACCTGGAGTTGTTCTCGAAATTCAGTCAATCAGAAACTATATCTATAATGATTTGGGCGCTCATATCTTTGGCTATGTTGGTGAAATTAGTGAAAATGAACTGGAGAAAAAGCAGGCAAAAGGTTATAAGGCTGGTGATATTATTGGAAAATTTGGCCTCGAAGGAGTGTGGGATAAGGAAATCCGTGGTATTGACGGCGGCACACAAGAAGAAGTTGATGTAGCCGGTCGGCCGGTGCGGATGTTAGGAAAAAAGGAACCGGTCTTAGGTAACAGTCTGGTATTAACTATTGATGCCAACATTCAAAAGGTCGCAGAAAAAGCGATGGATAATCAGCTTAATTATCTTCAGAAAAAAATGGGCAAAGCCAATGCTAAAGCTGCTGCTGCTGTTGTGATGAATCCACAAACAGGTGAAATTCTCGCAATGGTAAGTCGTCCGACGTTTGATCCCAATTTATTTAACGGGGGTATTTCGGCCAAAAACTGGAAGACAATTAATGATAATCCTTTTAATCCAATGGAAAATCGGGCTATCGCCGGTGAATATCCGCCAGGCTCGACCTTCAAGATTATCACTAGTACTGCAGCACTCGAACTGGGGAAGGTAACCCCGGAAGAAAAAATCTTTGATGGCGGGTATTATATGTCTAAAAGCAATGCTTTGGGTGAGGCCCTGGGCTGGCTTGATTTTAAAACCGCCTTGGCCAAGTCTGATAACGTGTATTTTTACCAAATGGGTGAACGTATAGGGATAGACAATCTGGAAAAATATGCTCGAATGTACGGACTTGGGGATGCTACTGGTATAAATCTTCCGGGTGAGGCGACAGGCCTGGTTGCCAGCCGGGAATATAAAGAAAAAGTATATCACGAAGATTGGTATTTATCAGAAACTTTAGATGCTGCTATCGGTCAAGGATTTCAGTTAGTTACACCATTGCAAGCAGCTACGGTAATGAGCGAAGTAGCGAATGGCGGCCATCGATACCGTCCTTATCTAGTGAGTAAAATTGAATCCCCGGACGGTAATACCGTCAAAACATTTGAACCGGAAGAAATGGGCAGTGTTCAAATTTCTGACCGTAACCTTAATCTTATACGTGATGGCTTGCATGATGTGGCCCTGCCAGGTGGTACTGCTGCATATGTTTTTGATGGATTTCCCATTTCCATTGCCGGTAAGACTGGCACAGCCGAAAATCCGCATGGTGATGATCATGGCTGGTTCGTTGCTTATGCCCCGTTTGATAACCCGACAGTTGCTGTAGCAGTCATTGTTGAGCAAGGTGGTTTTGGGGCCGACTCGGCAGCTCCTATTGCCAGAAAGATATTGGAGGCGGCTTTTAATATACAACCGAAAAAAGATGCTGCCGATGAGTTAGCGCAGGAAGAGACTGCCAAAAGCAGCTCTGAACAGGAACGAAGCAGTATTGCAAAGTTAAAATGAGCTAAGACGAAAAATAGAAAAATTGACTATAGGTGTCCCCGAAACAAGCTACTCCCTGAACGAAGTAGCAGGGTCTCGCAGCAAAATGACCTGTTATCATAATAGATAACAGGTCATTGTTTTATGTTATACCTAGTCGAGAGAATTATATTTATCTATATCATATTTTAAGAGTAGTTGGGTCAAATGTTCAAGATGGCCCTTTTCTTCAGTTGTTATCGAATAAAATACATGCCGGATATCATTGCAAGAAATATCGGCGAAATCTTGCTCGTAGAGAATGACGGCTTCCAGTTCGCCCTTTATGTCTTGTCGCAAATTATTGAGGATGATCTGTTTGTCAAAGTTGGGTTTGTATGCCTGCATGGGGCCTTTGGACCCATATTTTATTTCTTTGTGTTCCTGATATTTCTCGTATTGATCAGGGTCGTATTTTCGCAGTAACATAAGCAACATTCCATAGTGTTTTTTTTCGTCTCTCATGATATTTCTCCACGCGGCATTGAGTTCTTCCATATTTGAATTGGCAATATGTTCGGCATAACCATTGATGGCTATAATCTCAGCAATCATTGCTTCCCGGATTTTGTTGGTGAAACAATAGGGTATTCCTTGGGGTTGACCGTTTCTGGTCGTATAACTCATGAACTCGCCCCCTTTCGTACATTGCGATATAAGCTCAAAGATTTAGTTTCTATTTTATGTTATTCTTTGCTACTCTATTGTGTGCCGTATGAATTTGCAGAGTGGGTTGGCCACTTCGCGCTGGTACAGATTCAAAAGACAAAAATAAGCCGGCTGGGGTGGTTTCAAAAATCACCTTGACCGGCTTATTGATATTCTTAGAAAAAAATCAAACATATGAAGATGAGAAACTCAGTAGCTTGGTGGTCAGGTCAGCAATGCATCTGTCTAATGGCTGGTGTTATGTGTCCATTGCTGTAGATCTTCGCCTACTTGTTGCTGCGGAGCGAGGAAGGGTTTATACCAGTCTTTTGTCGACACAAGGTCTGCCAACTGGTGGTGCTGTTGCACTGAAGTCATTAATTGATTTGTTAAAAGCTGTCTAAGCTGGGGATGGGCGGTTTCGGTTACTGCTTTAGCAAGCGAAAAAACAGCGAATTTGGAGTCCTTAAGCATGTCGGAGCCGATTGTGCTGTCATTTAGCGTACTGTTACCCATTAGCATGTCGAGAATTCCCATGGTAACACTCCTCGTTATTGACATTGTAGTAAGCTGTTGTAGAAATCTTGATATTGACGTAAAGCGTTCTGTTTGGCCGTTAAGCAGGTTTGCATAAACGCCTTCATATCCTTGTCTTGTACCATTGCCAAGCCTGCCTGAATTTTAGTAGCAGCCGTAATTTCACCGCGAATGATCTCATGCAGTTCCAGTGCTTCGTGCGGAGCTAGCTGTGTTGTCTGATTCATAATTATCACATCCTAGAGTTTAGTGTCTGTGGTCCAAACTGACCAGTTAGTGTAACTGTGGTTTAAGGACTACCTTGATGCAATCATCCGTTTTTGTATCGAATATTCTATAGCCATGTTCCGCTTTGTCAAGCGGCAGGGTATGGGTAACCACGTCACCCGGATCAACCTGCCCTGTAGCAACTAAGCTGTACAGGTAAGGCATATAAGGGATGACTGGTGCTTGGCCGGTCTTAAGGGTAATGTTACGACTGAAGATGTCGCCGAGGGGAAAGGCGTTATATCTCGCGCCATAGACACCGGTTACTTGGATAGTGCCCCCTTTGCGGACAGCCTGGGTAGCAATGACAAGTGACCCCATAGCTCCACCCTGCAGCTTAAGGCCTGAGGTGAGGTATTCCAGCGGAGTCATCTTGCCGTCCATGCCTACACAGTCCAGGACGATATCAGCACCGCCATGGGTGAGATCCCGCAAATATTCGCCGGTATTTTCATGTTGCTCAAAGTTTACTGCCTCAACGTTATTCGTCCGCTTGGCGTGCTCCAGGCGATAGTCAATGTAATCAACCGCAATAACCCGCTTTGCTCCCTTGAGCCAGGCAAATTTTTGGGCGAGTAGTCCTATCGGTCCGCAGCCTAGTACGATAACCGTATCCCCGTTTTTAATTCCGGCATTGTCTGCTGTCCAGTAGGCGGTCGACATGGCGTCGGCGATTAATACCAATTTCTCATCAGGCACTTCCGCGTCATCCGGAATACGGAAGGGAGTAAAATTGCCATAGGGTACCCGCATATATTCGGCCTGGCCGCCTGCATAACCGCCAAAGGTTTCCGAGTAGCCGAAATAAGCGCCGCTTTCCCCGTGGGGGTTGGAGTTGTCACACTGGCTTGTCAAACCGCTCTTGCAATAGGGGCATATGCCGCAACTGACATTGAAAGGGATTATGACGCGGTCTCCCTTTTTCACTTTGGTCACATCAGATCCGGTTTCCTCTACCACGCCGAGCGGCTCGTGGCCGATTACATAACCCTGAGGCAAGTTAGGAACCATATTGTGGATGAGATGCAAGTCTGATCCACAGATTGCACTGGCTGTGATCCGGACAATAATGTCGTCAGGCTTTTCAATTTTTGGATCGGGGACCTGTACGACCTTTACGTCTTTCATACCCTGGTACGTTACAGCTTGCATTATGATAACTCCTCCTTGCTGCTATTCAATTGTGTGGGAAACATACCTTGCTTACTGGTGTCGCCAGGAAAAAGATCCAAGCCTGCGATCATGAGCGCCGCCTCGGCGGATTTAACGTCCACATGTGCCTGATGGCTTAAATCATGGGGGTGAAACCATCCTTTTGCCATCAGTAAGTCGGCTGTCTCACCGTAAAGGGCAACGGCGTTTTGAAGCTGGTTTAATAATGTTGTCCTTACCTGAGCACTGCTGGCTTCGGTCAAGGCTAAAGCATAGTTTTGGACCCCCATTTTGGCTGATAGTAAAAAACTCAAAGCAATGGTGGAGTCCGCAATTTCAGGCATTCCGACTGCGTTTGCCACATCCAAATAGTCATTTTTCATCTTGTCACATCCTGCTGCCGTAGTTGGGGTGCTGCTTGATACAGGCCTTGTAATTCGCGGATTGCGATCCCGGACTGTTGTACATCCTTTTCCAACAAAGTTTTGAGGTTCTGATCAAAAACCAAGCCTGACATTAATTTCGACTGGAGTATGCAGACTGTTTTGAAGTTTAACAATTCGTGAATCTCCATTGTCTCATGAAAAGCTAGCTGTGAGCGTGGAATTCCTGCTTGTTGGCATATTTCGGATTGCATAAGGCCTTGCTGTGTTGCGGTTTTTTCCGATATACCCTGAAGTGCCATGTAACTCGCCTCCTACAAATCTTCAACTTATTTTGCCCTGCCAATCCGGCAATATGCAGAGCATGCATTATATAAGGGATTTCAACAAAGAATAGATTTATTGGATCATTTCTAAAATATCCCTAAGGAGAGAAAAGTAATGGCAAACAAAATAGTTGAATTGCTGTCAGCGATTACTGCATCCACTCACGAAGTTTCGTCAGATATTCTAGTTCTTCAGTTTACTATTGTCAACGCATGCATTGTTGGTAGTGAGAGGCAATGGGTGCTTGTAGATACCGGATTAGAGAACTCCTATGACTTTATTCTAGAATGTGTTGAAAAACGATTCGGCAAAGGCTGCCACCCGCAGGCCATTATCCTCACTCATGGACATTTCGATCATGTCGGTTCGGTGCTTAAACTAGCAAATTTCTGGGCTGTTCCTGTATATATTCACTATAGGGAACTGCCATACGTAACGGGGCAGAAAGACTATCCGCTGGCGGATTCGACTGTAGACGAGGGTTTGGTTGCCAAGATGTCACCTGCCTTTCCGCATACCAGCATTGATTTGGGATATCGGGTTGTAGCACTTCCCTCTGATGGCAGTGTTCCTGGTATGCCCGGCTGGAAATGGCTACACACACCCGGTCATACAGAAGGTCATATTTCGTTATTTCGCGAACAAGACCGCATATTATTAGCAGGCGATGCATTTTCGACAATAAAGCAGGAATCACTAATGTCAGTTATTACACAAGATGAGCAAATTAGCGGCCCGCCCAAATACCTTACAGTAGATTGGAAAGCTGCGGAACAATCGGTAAAACAATTAGCAGACCTTAGACCCTCAATCGCGATTCCGAGTCACGGACAGCCAATGAAAGGTGATGAGTTAGCACGTCACTTAAGCTTATTAGTAAGCAGATTTGACGAAATTGCCGTACCGGAGCAAGGTCGTTTTGTCGGTGAGTAGTAACTCAAATCAGTAGAACGGAAATAGAACATAGACCGTCAGCTATAAGACGGTCTATATTTATTAAAAATCGCTATTTTATTATAGTCCTTTTTCTATAAGAAGCTTCTAAATATCGTGCGAACTTTTCTCATAGCTTTCTATTGATAATTAATGGTTTGGATTACCGGGGTCTGGGTCTTGGAAAGCGGCGGGATACGGGTTTTTAAGATCAAAGTACTTGCCGGGGGTTGATAGATCGAAATAAAGCCGGGCATTTTCATCTACACCCCAGTCTTGGGTAGAACTGGTTCCTTGAATACGGTTGAAAGCTTTTCTGAATAATGTATTATGTGCTTCCTCGCGATTCAATAAAAAGTCAATCGTTTCGCGTACATATTTGTCCGCGATTTGCCGGTGAAGATACTCATAGACCACCTTAGCACGCTGCTCCGCGGCAATATTAGAAAGCAAGTCAGCAGGCAGATCGCCGGTAACATTTACATAGGCAGCAGTCCAAAGATAACCTGATGCATTTGCGAGCAAAGGATTAAGACCTGTCAATACATGACTTTCAATATGGCCTGACGCTACTGATTCAGCATTAACGTCATGACCGTTTAACAGATTGATTGTTGTCGAAATCATTTCCATATGACTTAATTCTTCGGCCGCAATATCCATAAACAAATCCTTAATTTCGGGATCTTTAATGCGGAAACTCTGCGCTATATATTGCATGGCTGCTTTTAATTCACCCTGAGGACCACCCAG
The DNA here is from genome assembly GCA_023434855.1 of Bacillota bacterium. The sequence goes on from JAEYSJ010000233.1 coordinate 27,113, forward strand.
TTGCTCAGTCAACAATGTGGCATAAGTAGGATTGGGTTTTTCAACTGTTACTTCTTGAAGAAGTTGTTTATCATGTCGAAACAAAACTATTCCCCCTTCTGGTTTTATATGGTCACTCCGACCAGTACATAATATTAATTAAGATATTTTGTTTAATTTCAACCAGGTTAAATATTTTGCTGCATTCATATTAAATTAAGATTGTTTATGCGGCTTGATATTGTTTTCTAAGTTATTTTCTCCATAATGCTTTCCGGTTATACGATTTATGTCTAATGCTTTGCGGCTTGGACCTAATGAATAAGTAAGCCTCGAATCCTAATATCACCAGTTGTTTCCCTCGATACCGCATGTAACTAAAAATGCATTAATAAAGTGCGTAATAAGTATCAAACTTATTACGCACCAAACATAACGTGTTTTCATAATATAAAATAAAGAAAAGGAGGTGAATCGTGTAGATGGACCATAGATGTTATTATTCAAACTATCAACATTATCAACCTTGCAAGTGTGGATGCGTTAAGAAAAAAATAAGCTCAAATCCACCTGGCACTATACTTCGTGTTCATATACCCGCAGGTGCTGTAGTAAGCTTGCTAAATATTGCCGAAGTTTGTTCGCCGAGTGGCATAGATCTTCTTATTAGAATTCCATTCCTAAGTGGTACCTCGGGATTTAATAACATTATAAATGCGGTTACAGGTGTTGGTGGAACAGCGTATCAAATGGATCCGTGCCATTGCAGAGAATACTTCGACCAATGTGATTGCTAAAATTAATCATTCGGGGTAATAAGCTAGCTATACTTCTGTATAAAACTTCTGTACGAAAAACGCCGCTTTTATAGCGGCGTTTTTTACTTTATCGGAATTTATTATTTTTCGGGAAAGTTCAAGACACTTTTATTATAATATAAGTCAACAAGTGATGTTGTAGATGGTTTGAAAAGGCATGCGAAAATTTGGGCTGTAATGGGATGGTGTACGGAATTTTTCAAACAGGAGGCCTGGAAAGGTATTGGGTTCGCATCTTTGGATGAATTTATGGCCGGTTTCATGGAATCCTATTTTACTGCCATGGATCCCAATGCCCTTCTTTGTATGGCTTGGAAGTGGCGGAGGGCGGATGTCAGCCGGATAACGGTTGACAACCTTGAAAAGGCACTTGGCAGAATCACAGCGAAAGTATTTGTTATGCCAATTGATGAAGATATGTTTTTTCCGCCCAGGGATTGCGAGTATGAACAAAAACTGATTTCTAACAGTGAATTTAGAGTTATTAACAGCTGCGGGCATTTAGGCCACTTTGGCGTAGAGCCGGAATACATGCCACAAATTGATAAACATCTTGGCGAACTTCTATCAATACAGGTTTAATTAAAAATTCGATAAATATGTAAAATCTAAAACCCTTGGAGATTGAATGGGTGCTAAACAATTGAAAATTGGGACAAAAAATCCTTGCTAAACCGCAAGGATTTTTTTTTTACTTAAAGTCGTATGGTAACCTACTTTAAGACGTTGTCATAGTATGGAGTGTACGGTATTAAACAAATATCGTAGATGGCGTTCCCAGCTAATAGATGCTGCGGAAGGGGAGGTAATTATAAAATGTCCGGGGGAATAACTCAAATTCCTTTGGTAATAATTTGGCATTGTAGCCTCGACAGGTATGACTGATGAATGCCAAGCAAGCCCTGAAAAAGCTAATGTATGGGAATAATCGATATGTGAGGGAAAATTACGCAAATGTTTACGTCGGGCAAGAGAGAAGGGAAGAACTTGCTGTAAAAGGCCAGTATCCCTTTGCGGTAATTGTTAGTTGCTCTGACTCGCGTGTACCACCGGAAATTGTGTTTGATCAAGGACTTGGTGATTTATTTGTTGTGCGAACTGCAGGCGAAATAGTAGACGATATTGCTCTTGGAAGTGTCGAATATGCCGTTGAGCATCTTGACGTAAAGCTAATTGTGGTGTTAGGACACGCAGATTGTGGAGCGGTTAAGGCCGCTGTGGAAGATTCTAATGAGCCTGGTTGCATTTCGTTGATTGTCGAGGCAATCAAGCCCGCTGTAGAAAAAGCCAAAATGCAGTGCGGAAATTTACTAAATAATTCTATTAGAGAAAACGTAGATTTGAATATATGCAGGATAAAAACTTCCCGCCTTATCCGAGAAGCTAAGTTGACAGATTGTCTTGAAATTATCGGAGCCGTTTATGACATATATAATGGTCATGTAGAATTTTGGTGTTAAATGATGGTCGAAATACTCATGAAGCCACGAGTCTCGTGGCTTTTTTGTATGCGACAATTGTAAAGGCTTGCGTCCACAAGACTAGGGGACGGTTCTATTATCTCATCAAAATAGAAGATTATTAATACATCCTTCCAGGGGTTGGTGTAACATATGGCTAAACAGATAAATAAAAATACCACTGTTACCTGCTAAAATATAAATATTTAAGAGGAGTTAATCGACATTGTGGAGAAATATATGCGATTGGCTAAGATCATACAGAGACAAGTTTCAGCAGTTTGATCTGGCACTGTAAGTTGAGACTCAACGTAAAGGAGCGGATCCTATGCCGATAAAAATTCCTAATAATTTGCCGGCGGTATCGATTCTCGAAAAAGAAAATATTTTTGCAATGGATGAGGCGCGTGCCTATGCCCAAGACATACGCCCACTGCGAATACTGCTGTTAAATCTGATGCCGACGAAAATAGTTACAGAAACACAATTGCTCCGGTTGTTGGGTAATTCTCCGTTGCAGGTGGAATTTGATTTTATGTACACAGCAACTTATGAACCGAAGAATACTCCGCATGAGCATTTGGTCAAATTTTATGAGACTTTTGCTGAAGTAAAACATCGCAAGTATGACGGTATGATTATTACCGGAGCACCGGTAGAACAGATTCCTTTTGAAGAAGTCGACTATTGGGACGAGTTATGTGAGATTATGGACTGGAGCAGGAGAAATGTCTATTCAACTCTTCACATTTGCTGGGGAGCGCAAGCGGCCTTGTATTATCACTACGGTATTCCTAAGCATAACCTGCCCCAAAAAATGTTTGGAGTATTTCCTCACACCGTAAATATGAAAGAAAAAATGCTGTTTCGCGGTTTTGATGATGTGTTTTATGTGCCGCATTCCCGGCATACAGAAGTAAGGCGGGAAGACATTGAGAAAGTACCGCGGTTATGCATACTCTCCGAATCGGAAGAAGCGGGTGTTTATGCGGTTGTAGACAAAAAGTACCGGCATTTATTTATCACCGGTCATTCCGAATACGATCCATTGACACTCAAGAACGAGTATGACCGCGATGTGGCGCTGGGACTGCCGATTAATGTTCCGGCCAATTATTACCCTAACGATGACCCCCAGCAGCCGCCGATAGTGCGTTGGCGGAGTGCGGCTAACCTGCTATTTTCAAATTGGCTCAATTACTATGTCTATCAGGGAACACCATTTGATCTCGATAAGTTGATCGACGCAGATGAATTAAGCGGGCTTTGTGGAGACGGAATTTAAGCAGTGTAAATCATAAATATTGGGGACTTCTGGAGATAGTCTGCTCTGAGGTATTTTTGAGCTATGGCATTTATATAGACGAATCAGAGTCAGGGAGCGATTAAGTCGTTCCCTGACTTTGTTAATAAGCTGTTGTTTTATTATAAAATGGGCCATATCATTTGCGGTTTAGAAATGCCGCTCTAAAATTAAGAAGATCAGCGTTTGCCGGCATACCAACAGCCTGGATCAGCAAACCAGGGATTACCATATGCCGCATAAGCCAGACATTTCAGGCCTCCGCCGCAAGTCCTGTCATATATGCAATTCTGGCAGCCGGTGCTAGTGGTATGTTTGCGTAGATCATTCAATAACTGGCTTGTTTTATAGATATCAGTCAGTGAGGCGTTCTGCAAGTTGCCTACTTTAATTGGTAGACGGCGACATGGATATACATCACCATTAGGCATTACCGTTAACAGCCTGGCTCCCGCAGTGCAGTGATACGGTCTACCGCCACCTGTTAAGAATTGCAGGCCGCGTTCCATACTCACGGTGGTTTTTGTAAACCAGCTGCGAGCCACCTGCTGCCGGGCGTTTGCCATAATAGTAAAAAACTTGCGCGTTTCATCAGGCGTAAGCATTTGCTCTTTTAATCCTGCGCTTTGTCCGAGGGGAATATGCCGGTCTGCCCATACTTTAGCAACTTTGAGTTTGCGTCCCAGATCTGCCACATGAGTAAATTCCCGGAAGTTGCTGCGATGAGCAGTAAACGAGATGTATGTTCGTATCCCTGCCTGAACTAAATGACGAATGCCTTCAACAGTTTTTTCATAATTATCTTTGCCTCTGATTAGATTATGAGTGTTTTCCGTGCCCTCCAGGCTTACCTGAATGAAAGCTGGTTGCAGGGTTTCTAATCGTTTGGCGGTAGCCATATTGACATATGAGCCATTAGTCAATATGGCGAAACTAAAGTTTGGCTTGTTAGCAGCAAATAACTCCAGCAGATCGAAGAAATCAGATCTGATAAACGGTTCGCCACCGGTGACAGTTATCTGCCCACGGAAAGGTCCAGCGACACTCCTCTGATAGGATAATAAGTCTTTATATTGCTCAACAACATTCTCAAGATTGCGCCAGTCAGGTTCGATACTTTGGTTTTCATGCTGTTGATAACAGTGACCACACCGGCAGTTGCAGCGATCGGTTATATGCCATTGCAACAGCATTGTGCGCTGTCGTTGAAAATGAGTCTTTTGAATTAACCCCATATAAATCGCTCGCTTTCCTATTAATCACCGCCACCGCAGCCGCCGCATCCTCCACAGCCGCTGCCACCGCCACCGTCACTTCCGCTGCTGCTGTCCGAACTTGTTCCGGTATAGGCAGACGTGTCGCTAAAACCATTGCTTAGACCTAATCTGTTTTGGGCGAATGCGCGATAATCCGCATACATTTCACTAAGTGCAAAGATTCCAACCCCAAAAATAGCCGCTGTCAGCGCGTAATTTATTGCAGAAGAACTGCTGGTCGTAGTACCGGCTAATTCTTCTTTTAACCAGGCGAAATGTTTGGCTACCTCCTTTATATATTTATCTCCCCGGGGTGTTATTCTTCTCCAGGGCTGAAGAGTGAAAAGGAGGACAAGCGAAACCAGCGGGATTAACAATAGTAAGAAGCCTATCGGCTTATGATACAAAATGCCAAAATATAGTTTAATTATTGCTAACCCAGCCAATATAACCAGCAGCGAATACGTAATCAGATTCCCTGTAAATACTTCGTCAGCAGTTTTAAGTAAACGCTGGTTGTACAATTGCTGGTATACCGGTTGGAGGGCGTTTTCTATAGCTGCTTGCATGTCCTTGCCATTAAATTGGGTAGAACTTTTGGGGACTAACAGATAATTGTAAACAACCTGTTCAACCGGAGATAAATCCGATGCTTGGTTCTTCACAATTAGAGTCTTCTGGCCAGTTTCATCTGTAAAGCCAATACTATTACGTTGCAGCAATTGCATAACGGTTATATCAATTGCTGCTTGCCACCCCCCGCGTAAGACGGCAAAGAAAAGCGGATCAAGCTGGTTCTTATCCGGAAAATGATAAGCATCATTACTGCCTCTAGCTACTTTCCGGCCAACTACGATACACACTGCGCTTAAGAAAATATATCCTATTAAAAAGTCAGGTCCGGGAATTTTTACTAACCAATCAAACATACTAACGCCTCCTTGAAATAAAACGGATAACTCATTTAAAATGTACCACAATTTAATTATACACGATATTCAGGAAAAATCGGGATAATCAAAAGGACTCAGGATTGATTTATGTTGCGGCTGACTTATTTTGAAATTCTTCTAGCATGATAAATACGGCTTATCGCGGTTGCGTAGAAAAATAATTAGTCAGGGGACGATTAGGTCCCCTGACTAAGTTAGTTAAAAACCACTGTTTCCCGGCGTAGTAAGTATCTGATTCTTAACTGTTTGCTATATGGAGTGTAGTGAAACAGGGAAGAGAGCTATTGCAAATTTATCATGCTTGCCTTTGTTAAAACTACCCGGTTCTTTGTGCCAGGGCTATTAAGCATATGCCAGGCGGTATACTGTTCAGCATAGGGGTCGCTGGCGGACATTCCATCTACGGGAACAACCACCTGAAAATTCCGCAGAGCTGCGGCAACTGCTGTATGCAGTACTGCGCCATTGGCTGCCGTTCCTGTGATAATAACTGTTTTAATTCCCTTTTCCCGCAAGATTTTTTCTAAATCAGTATTGTAAAATTTGTCAACGCCAAATGACTTTACAACAGGCTCTTGCGGCAGGGGGGCGACTGATGCGGGAATATCGGATAGTGTGCCCGCAGATGTTAAACTATAGATTACCGGTATATCCTTGTCGCGGGCTTGTGCCAATAAAGCCTGAATTACCGGAATAGAAGCGGCGCAGCGTGGCCGTTGACTGCAAGTCTGCGTTTGAATATCTAGGACCAATACTGCTGTGGTCCCACTATCAACATTAACAGTTTGCAGTTGTGGCGCCGGCGGAGGAACTATTTTATTCCATTCATCAATAATTGTTGCATTATCCGGTGCCCCCAGGGCGGAAGGTGTACCCCAAAATAACATAAGCGGCAGTAGTAATAGTATTAGTCTGGGTTCAAATTTATTCATAACAGGGACCACCCCAATTTCAAATTTAGTTGCATTGTTCGATAGTGGTGGAAACAGCTGCCTGGCTAGAATATACAAATTGTTGATTTTTAGTGTCTATTCCACCAGGAAAGGAAAAACGAATCATGATTTTCATAACCTTCATGATCGTCGCGGAAAAAGATAAATAATCCATCGACCATAAATCCTACACTAACAAGTTCGTCTGAGTCGTTATAGAACAGCATAGCATCAGTTATCCGGTTGCCATGATACCAGAAGCCTTCTCCGTGCCATCTATAGGGGTGTAAACCGGGAAATCTATCTGCCCATTCACGGTCATAAATACGTTCCCCATGGTAATGATCACGGTGTTCGTGCCATTTGAAAGGCAGCGAGTCATCAGCCCGGCTCTCCATGTGATGCCAGTTATTGTTATGATAGGCTGGATGAGACCAGTCATGATGACTTCTTTCAGCCGCCACCACTGTTAAAAATATAGTTAAGAGAAAAGCTAAAGAAAGCGGAATTAGCCTTTTTTTCATTTTAACCCCTCCTCTATTGTTATGTGCTTTTTCTAGACTTAGTTCAACTCACTATCTTTAAAATACCTGATGGGAACAGTTGATGCCAGCAGTGTTAGTAACACTATAAGTATTTTTGCTGCTGTCCTCGGGTACATATTCTTACCTCTTTGCCGGTAGCAGTACAAAAGATGATAATATTTGAATAATGCTCACCGAATTCAGTCTAACGAATCCCTTAGAAAATAATTCTTAATAGAACCGACAATACGATTGCCCCTATGGTGGCCATAATGATAGCGCCAAGGGTGCCATAAGCATGTAATCCCAGTGCATTAAAAAGATAAGCACCAATAAATGCTCCGATTACACCCATAACAAGATCCCCCAAAATGCCAAAACCGTGGCCACGCGTTAATCGGCCGGCTAGCCAACCGGCGAAAATACCGATTACTAAAAACCAAAATGAAAAATAACCCTCGATACCAAACATACTATCACCTCATTTCTTTTTGATGCCTTGATGATTAAGCGGTTTCCGTTTTTTCTCACATATTGATTCAATTCTAACCATTGCTCCAGTGCCTTAACGCCAGCAAAATGCATAGAGTTAATACTTTTGGCTATATTTCGGTCAAGATACTTATTAAACTATGCAAAAAGTATGCCAGGGCTCTCAGTCAACAGAAACACTATAATATCAAGTAAGTGAACAGTAGTCGAGGATTATTTATATTTATCTCGTTGGACATATTTGTGTATCAATGGAAATCAGTTGTTCTAAAATGTTCAGAACCGCCCCACGGTTTGTGGGTGAACATTCTGCCGTATCCTCTAAGACGGAAGAACCGTCCCCGTGGCTTGCTGCGGCATTATTAAGTTATATCACCAGACTCCCGCTTCAGAAGCGGGAGTTGTGTTTTTTCAGAAAAAAACATAGGAAATTTGCACCCAAGGTTTGGTCACTGGATTAAGACGAATCATTCATAAAACAGAGAGGAAATGGTTTTTTTTTGCTTATTGTGGATTTACAAAAATAATAATAATTGACAGGCTTTATATCATCTGGTACTATTTAGTCAGTGAATATTTTGTCGAATAATGTTAATTAAAAGGAGTAATTAAAATGAAATCAACTGGTATTGTACGAAAACTAGATCCGCTAGGCAGGATAGTCATTCCCATGGAGATTAGAAGGACTATGGGAATAGAGGAGAAGGATCCTTTAGAAATTTTTGTAGATTGTGACAGAATAATTTTGCGTAAATACGAGCCTTCTTTGGCATGTGTTTTTTGTGGGAACATTACGGACGTAAGTAATTACAAAGGTAAAAATGTTTGTAAAGAGTGCCTGTCGACTATGAGTCGAAAGGCGGAATAATAACTGGTTGAGTGTTAGCAAAGCTGTTCGTCTAAACGCCCCACGAGCTGCTTGTATTTTTCTGCCTAGTATGGATTTAGGTATCGTTGCCTGACAAGGGTTACGTTAAGGTTCGGCAGTAGGTATTGAACAACTGCAGCTAAAATTAGCCGGATGGACAGGGTTATTATAAATTTGTTGCGTGGGAATAGAAAAGTAGAAATGATTTATGAGTAGTATTTTGCAGAAATAAGCGGTTAAGTATTAAATTAACAGACATTTGCATACTAAGATCGTGCTGTGAATTTAGGGGACGGTTCTTCTGGAGGCTATTTATTTTTATTTGGTCCCGGTGACTTTTTGGGAAGAATGTTCAACTGCCTTTTCGAATGTTTATCCGATAGGATAAAAAATTGAACCTGGTTAATAAGACTAGCCTGGAAAAACGCTGTTGCCCTCTCAAGTAGAGCGTAACGGCGTTTTTTTCAATGGTTAATAATTAAGAATGGAACGAACTGGTTTTATTGTGTTAAAATGACTAAGAGTCAATTCTTCACTGTTACTTGTTTAGGAGGCCGGGCATAGTGCATGGTAAAAGAATTTTGCGGGAAAAGATGAGTATCGAAAAAATGATCGGTATATATTGCAAGGCAAAACATCGCAGTGATAAAATGTTATGCAATAACTGCCAGGAGATTTTAGAGTACGCCGTGCAGCGCCTTAGATACTGTAAATTCGGTGAGCAAAAACCGGTATGTTCTAAATGCCCGGTTCAATGTTACCGTAGAGACATGCGGGATAAGGTCAAGGCGGTAATGAGATTCTCGGGACCGCGGATGATGTATAAGCACCCGATATTAGCTGTACTTCATTATATTGATTCGATTGGAAATTGCCCGGATAAATTTTAGGAAGCATGTCGTTGTCGTTATGGCAAGGTTGTGCTTTTATTATTATTATTATTATTATTTGGCGTTGGGCGCAGCAGCAATTAAAAGGAGAACATAAAGGAAATATTTGCAATTTAATTTTGTTAATCTTCTGTAAATTATTAAACTACAATATTGACAGAGATTATCTCACTGGGTAATATTATGTCACAGATAATATTGCCAGATCATCTGTTGTCGAGTGAACTTTCAAAATGATACTCAAAAAAACGGGACGAATTATTCATAGGTTAGTTGTTCATGAAAACTTGTTCCTAATTGGGCGGCAAGAGGTGCCGGCAACTATTATCATTATATTATAGTCTGTAGCCTGTTGAAATGGGGAGTGGTTACACTGGAAACGGAGAGAACAATACCGAAATTGCAGCAACTGCTGCGGCGTCTTTTATTACTTCGGCGGGAAGTATATACCGAAGGCATGGAAACATTTTTGCGCTGGCGCCCCCAGATACAGCGCAAATCGTTTTTATTTAGCGGCTTAAATTTAGCATTTTATCTCGCATTGAGACGGCGAGACCTCAGAGCATTGCAAAAGGAACTGATGTACTGGGGACTCTCATCTCTGGGAAGGAGCGAAGCCCGGACCGTTACTAATCTTGACAGCGTTATCGTCTCTTTAAGTCGTATCTGCGGCGGTGAATTACCACCGGATATAGAATACCCAGGGCAACGGGCATTTTTTCGCGGTGATTGGCTGATAAATAATAACTCCAAAGCGGTATTTGGCAAGACTCTTTCCAACAGCAGGGTACGTATAATGGTCACGTTGCCTACAGAAGCCGCTACCAGTTATGATCTTATTTGCAAGCTGCTGGCC
>JAEYSJ010000243.1 GCA_023434855.1 Bacillota bacterium
ACATAATACAGGGCTGTTTGAATTACTTTTTAAATGATTAGTCATTGCAGTTTTTTCACTGGAAGTTGCATAACAATAGGAACAGGCAAAACAGCAAGTATTATATTTACCAATATCCAAAGCTTCAGAACATAAACATTCTTCCCGTTGTCCTTTATCTTTACCGACTTTTAGGTCTAAGCCGAATGATTCTTTTATAAGAGAATCATCAATACATTTGCCATGAGTTATACCGTATCGTTCTAAATTTATTTTTTCTCCACATGTAACGATTTCAAAGTTATGCTTCAAAGATGTTTCTTTCATGAAGGTTAAAAGTTTATCAAGATCCGATTTGAAATTAAGAATATCTTGAGCTTTTAATTCAGGGATCTTATTTAACTTTTTTGCGACATCTCCATAAAAATCTAGAAAGCTAATCACAACCCTTTTTGTATGGTCTTTCAGTTTAAGTGATAAATCTGCAAATGTGTCAATATGGTATTCGATGGGGGTTTGATTACTGAGAATTATTGGATCATAGCGCCAAACAACATTTTCGGGCCCTATTTTTTCACTAAGTAGTTTAAAAGTTTCAATTCGTGAAGATAAGTTTGGAACACGAGGCTCAATAGTTTTGGGATATTGGTTTAAAGTGTACTGGAAGTAATAGTGATACCCCATATCATTAATTTCATCAAGATATTTTAATAATGGGTAGGGATTCTTTGTCCAAAAAACAATAACATCTACTGATTCAGGAGATAAATCAATGAGCTTACGCTGATTGGCATTGTAGGGATTTGTCCATATTAAATACCCATCTCTAAGGCGATTCATAAACCAATCAGAATAAAAAGCTGGAATATCTGTTCGCCTACTAGCGCTAATGATCACAAAACCACCTACTTTTTTAAAAATACTATGAACTGTGAACTACTGCAAAAAAGTTTTGGCTGATATTTTTGTTTATACTCATCTGGGAAATGCTCTTTGCACCAGTAACTGTTGGAGCTAAAAGTATAATCGTAGAAATAGCTTTCTGGATATTGAGAACAAATTTCGTTAACTAATAATTTCATGGAGTTAATTATATTTCTTTGTGGGCGATCGTTAATTAATAATATAGCATTATTAGATAAACTTTTTTTAGCTTTATTCCAAAATGCAATTATAGCTCTATCACTTTGTTCTCCGTGCCGTTCAACCATTTCACTCATGACATAAGACATGGAGACTATATCAGCCGAAGAAATTAAATTAAATTTAGGATTTCCAATATCAGTGATTAGTTTTTTCTTTGATATTGTGGCACTGCAATCCTTCTCTAAATAAGGAATATAAGCATCAATTACATGACGATATTGATTAACCCAATTATCCTCTATATCAATTCTATAAAGAGTAATATGTTTTTCATCTAATAGTGAAGACCACATAGTTGCTTCTAGTATTCCAGCAGTATCAGAGCCAGGGCCAGCCCCAAATGAAGCGATAGTTAACTCATTGTCAAGGTATGATAAAAATGTTTCTATTTCTGTAATGTTATCCTCGACTAGGCGCTTTACTTCTGCTTTGTGGACGTATAAATACTTTGCAGCGTAAAAATAACGTTTATAATCACAATCGTATGAGGGAACTCCATTGAAGTAATTTAAACAGTCGATACAAGTGCTTGTACAGTCATTTTGGCAGGTAGTACACTTTTTTTTAGTCTCTACTACATCAATAAATTGATCAATGACACCTCGTAAATACGACAAATCCGTGCGCCTCACTTTCAAAAATGAACTTTTTCACAATTTCGACATTTGTGCACAAGATCCTGTAAAAATTTAAATAAATGGAGGAAATAATGAGAGAACACAGCATTCAAAACGAAATCCGCGAGGCGGTATCAAAATACTTATTTCCCCTTTGTCAGTTCGTCCCTTGCTGGCGTATAAACGTTGGGCAAGGTTGGACCGGAAAGACCAGGCATTTCAGCCAAAAACAGGAAGTTACGGTAGAGCCTGGTGATGTACTAATTAAGGCAGCACGAACATTTAATACCGGCGCTCCCGTTGGTTTCAGTGATGTGATCGGAGCGGTACCAGTGGTAATAACTCCGGATATGATAGGCAAAACAGTAGCGATTTTTTCCGCGATTGAGGTTAAAAACGAAAAAGGGAAATCCAGTCCGGAGCAGGAGCGATTTATTTCACTTTTGCAAAGTATAGGAGCTAAAGCAGGCGTGACCCGGTCTGCAGAGGGGGCAATACAGATATTAAGAGGTGAATTATGAAATATGTCGCTGTATCGGGTGGAGCTGATAGTACAGCATTAGCATTGCTCTTATATGAACGTGGAGAAAATTTTGAAATGGTGTTCAGTGATACCGGCGTTGAATTGCCGGAAGTATACTGGCTACTTCCAAGGCTTGCGAATTATACGGGTAAGAAATTGTATGTTACCAGCAATGGCGGGATGTTTCAATGGTTAATGCAGTTTAACTATTTTTTACCTGGGCCGCGAGTAAGATGGTGTACTAAAAATCTTAAAATGGTTCCACAAAGAAACTTTTTCACGAATGAAATAAACAAGACTGAGATCGTTTATGTTGGAATTCGTGCCGATGAGCCAAAGCGGCTAGAGAATAAAGAAAAAGAAAAATATTCAAAGTCATATCCCTTAGCTGAATTTGGGTATGGCAAAAAAGAAGTCATGGAAATATGCCGTAAACATGATCTTTTGAATCCAGTTTATGAGTGGCGAACAAATGTCAGTTGTTATTGTTGCTTCTTTCAAAGACTTAGAGACTGGCGCGGGCTTTGGAAAAACCACCCCACTTTATTCAAAATTGCAGAGGAATGGGAAGAACAAAGTCGGCTTGTCAGTCATCATACACGTTTTGGCTGGTGCGATAATCATAGACTTAGCGATATTAGACTTGCCTCTGAAACAGCTATAAGTCTTTGGCCAGAAGATGAACCGGAAAGTCCACCTTGCACAATATGCATGATTTAAACAGAAAGGAGGAACGGTGCATGCTAAACCGTATGCAACAGGCCGGTTTTGAACGGGCTAAAAAATGGTGGTCTGACGGTAACGAGCAGATTTTTAAAATAGCAGGTTATGCCGGTACCGGAAAAACATATTTATCCTCGATCATAGCCCAGGAGCTGGCCGATAATCGAATTGCGTTTTGTGCTTATACCGGTAAAGCTGCTCTGGTGATGCAGCAGCGGGGAATGCCAGCAACGACGATTCATCAGCTGATCTACAATACTGAAACCAAGTTAGTACCTTATGAGGACGATGATGGAAATTTAAAACTAAAGAAAAAGCTGGTCACTACTCTTAAAGATCACTTGGATCCAAAACCGGCCATAATTCTCGTGGATGAAGCTAGTATGGTAGATAAAAAAATCATGAGAGACTTGCTGTCTTTTGATATACCGATCATTGCAGTAGGAGATCCCTTTCAATTGCCGCCAGTGAGCGGTGATGAATCTGACATGCTTGCCGATCCGGACGTGACACTTGATGAAATCATGCGCCAGGGCGAAGGCAGCGCCATTGCTTACCTCGCTGAAAAAATACGCAAAGGTAGGCCACTTCAAGAAGATGAGAGCGCTCCAGGATGCATCTGGCAAATGCCAAAGGAAATTATCAGGGATGAATATCAAAAAGATATGTTTGCTTGGGCTGATCAGATTATTGCCGGTAGAAATGCGACAGTAGCAAAAGTAAATGAGCAGGCGCGGCGCTGGCTTGGCTTTACGGGTAACTTGCCGGTACCGGGTGATAAACTGATCTGCAAGAAAAATTCCTGGGATACGATTCTTATAGATGGTAAACTGCCTACAGCTTTAGTTAATGGCCTGATCGGTTATTGCACCAGCGTGGACCAGCGGGAAAAATCCGAATCGGTACCGTGGAGGGATAGACCGATCATTGGCACTGAGCATTTACTGAATCTGCGGCCGGTATTTGAAGAAACAGCCGAATTTAAGGAACTGAAATATAACCCGGCGGCGCTCTGGGAGAATAAGCAGGCAAGGGGTAACCTTAAAGGCATTATCTTTCAGTTTGGTTACTGCATAACCTGCCATGCCGCCCAGGGCAGTGAGTGGGACAACGTTTTATTGTACGATGATAGCTGGTATGACAGTAATGATCCAATGTTTCAGGCGCGGTGGCGCTATACAGGAGTAACGAGGGCGGCTAAACGGTTAGTCTGGTTACGTTAGGCGGTGGATGAATGGATGCAGTACAGTTTTTAACGACAATATTTGAATACGCTGAGACAGGATATACGCAGGTATTTGCGCTGCCATCCACTGCCGCCAGGGCGGTACCGGTAACGGATCTTACGCAGGTACCGGCGGCAATTGCTGCAGCTGGTCCGCAGAATATATATTTCTCTCCCGGGATATGTGCAACAGCCAAAAATGATAAACTGGCGGAGCCTGATATTATCGGCATACCTGCTCTATGGGCAGATGTTGATATCTTTCATCCCGCTCATGCTAAAAAGAATCTGCCGAAATCTGTGCAGGAAGCGTATACCCTCATTCCGGAATGCTTACCACCGAGTATTATTGTTCACAGCGGCCACGGCCTACAGTTCTGGTGGCTATTGAAAGAAACATGGACCTTTGATACTCCGGAAGAAAAAAGCCGCGCTAAAGACATTCTGACGCGACTGCAAGGATATATACGGCAACGGGCACAGGCTAATGGCTGGCATTTGGATTCTGTACAGGATCTATGCCGAGTAATGCGATTGCCTGGTACCATAAATAGAAAAATACCCAATGAACCGGTATGGGCTCAGGTTATTGATCATAACGATAGCCGCTATGATCCGTCCGAATTGGATCAATTATTACCAGCGCTGGAACAAACGGCCGCTGCTACAGCAGGAAAACAAAGAACAGCTGCTTTTGAAAGACGGCCAACAGATGGACCAGTTCAGCACATGCTGAATAATTGTATGTTTCTGCAACATTGGCAGTTAAATTATAAAACTATGACTGAACCGGAATGGGTAGCAGCAATAGCCAATACCATTAGGGGCGTTGGTGGCGAGGAATTTATTATTGAGATTACCCGCAATTGGTTAGGTGCAGAATTCGATTACGACAAAACTATAAAAAAAATTCAACATATTATCGAAGATTTTAAAGGTCCACACTCTTGCGATTATATCCGGACAGCAGGTTTCCAAGGTTGTCCGCAGGGAGGTTGCGGTATGGCAGCGCCTTGCGGCTGGTCCCTGGGCAAAGTACCACAAGCAAAGGCAGTTTTGAAAGCATTGCCGGTATTAACTCCGGAAGAGGCCAAGAATCCGGAAGTAATCGGAGCACTGGCTGTACTGAAAAAAGAATCTCCCCTTGATTACGATATGCATTATCAGCGGTACCAGGGAAATAAAAATTCTCTTAAATCAGAAGTTGCAAAGCATAAAGCGGAAGCGGCCGGCTGGGAGGTTCACGATGGCGGCGGCCAGGAGCCCGAACCGGATCCAGACGGAGCTCGTTGGTTGGATCAAATTATTCCAGATATTCCTCTGAAATTGCGTGTACCCGGAAACCCTTCCAGCTCATCAACGTGGATCGTTAATAAAAAAGGAATTAATCAGAAGAAAGAGACTAATTTTGGCGTGTCGTTTCAGCTGGCCGCCTATGCGCCGGTGATTATTACAGAACGGATCTATAACATTGATCTGCAACAGGAAAAAGCAGTCGTTGCCTTTCCTGGTCACCGCGGCGGCTGGAGATTTATTACTTTGCCGAAATCAACTATTTTTGATTCTCGCCGTATTATGTGCCTGGCTGATGCAGGGCTCACAATCAATTCCGAAATGGCAAAGAACCTTACAAAATGGCTGTCAGCGCTGGAAGCCAGCAACGGGGATCTGATACCGGTTACCCAGGGAGTGGGAAAAATGGGCTGGCGTAATAACGAACAAGTTTTTATCCTACCGGGCATCCAGTCTGACTACAAAATTGATATTGGCGATACTGCAGCTGAAAACGCAATTGCCGGTTTAGGCCAGGATGGTGACTTTGGTACCTGGATTGATGCAATGCGTAATTTACGGACCAGGCCGAAAGCGCGGTTTATAATGGCAGCATCATTCGCAGCTCCATTACTTAAAATTGTTGGCCAGCGTAGTTTTTTGATTCATAACTGGGATACCACCCGGGGCGGCAAGTCGGCCACGTTAATGGCAGCGTTATCGGTTTGGGGTAATCCGGAAGAGTTAGCCAAGAGCTTCGAAGACAGTAAATCCAATACAGAGCGAACTGCCGCACTGTTTACGGATCTACCGCTTGGCATAAATGAATATGAAATCCTAAACGATAAGCAAAAAGGCGAGGTTGAATCAAAAATTTATCAAATCAGCGAAGGCAAGGGCAAGGGACGTGCTACCCGGGAAGGTCTGCAGACCACTGTCAGGTGGCGTACAATCGCCTTAATGACGGGAGAAACGCAGATTACGCGCCATAATACCAGGGGCGGTATATTTACACGGCTGATTGAAATTAAAGGCGGTCCACTTGCGGATGATGATATATTCGCGTCAAGTTTATACCCTCTTACTGCAAGGCATTACGGCCACGCTGGCAGGTTGTTTATTAATCAGCTGCTGCGTACTGATCACGATTGGTTACGTGATCAGTATCATAAGACAAGAACAGCTCTCCGCGCTCGGTATCCGGACAAAATAGAAAGTCATATGGATGCTATTGCTTGCATTGTGCTGGCAGAGTATTTGGCCAGTCACTGGATATTCGGTGTTCCGGATGAACAGGCAAAAATAGAGGCTATAACGATGGCTAACACGATCATTGAAGAGATCATTACCAAAGTTGAGGCAAGCGAATCAGACCGGGCGCTGGATTGGCTGCCGGACTGGCTGGCGGCCAACGAGGGGCGGTTTGGGTTGTATGGGAAAACCGGACAGGCTATTTTGGGATATATGGACGGTGATTATGTTTATATTATCAAGTCTGAATTATCCAAGGCATTGAAACAGGAAGGATTTAACCCCGACAAGATTTTTAAGCAATGGGCTGATAGTAATGTTATTCCTTGTACACCGCAAGGTGAAAAAAGAGCAATTGGAGTTAGGGGAAGAAGGATTAATGGTGTTCAGCCTTGGCTTATTAAGATAAAGACAAAATAAAGGTTGCGTCAAGTTGCATCACAGTTGCTTCAGTGGTTGCGTCACCGTGAAGCCGCGAATTACCTATATTTATATATATGATGCAACTGAAGCAACCATATATATATTAACTAGAGAAAAACTTGTACCACCTTTGTAATGAATTCCACAAAGGTAAAAATATATTAATTATTAAATTATCAATTTTTTGGTTGCTTCAGTTGCATCATTAAAAGAAAACGCCGATGAGGTTAACAATTACAAGGGTTTTGGTTGAAGCAACTATTGATGCAACCTTGATGCAACTGAAGCAACTTATTTAAGGAGGTATCACCATAATGGAGTTACACGATTATATAAAACCGGCGCAGCCTCCGCAGGTTCCACCGCCGCCACCACTTACAGGAGAGCAGATGCTTTTAAATATGGGACATCCTCTTACGGATTTGTTTTCTAATCACTCCCCAGGTGATAGCAGGTTATGGCAGGAGTTGTATTTTATCAGCGCAGTTGTTGATATCGGAATATCTGACCGGCTAGAGTTTGTCCGTAATGTCGGAGCGGTGTTAATCATGGATGATCAGTGGGGATTTAGAATACAGCCGGTTATTGATTCGACTGGTAGAAACGGCTGGAATTCCATGCAAGAATACTTACAGACTGGACAAGTAGAATTACGGCCGTATGGAGATAAGATAATGCAGTTCCTAAAAGAGCTCAGGCGGCGGTATGACAATAATTTGATCAAATGGTGGTAAGACCATACAGCATTTCTTTCAAGAGGAGGTAATGAACTTGAATAAAGATATGATAATTAAGATAGCAGCTGAAGCGGCAGTTAAAGCAACGCTTGAGACATTGGATTTAGAACGCAAAAGGCAAATGAAATCTCGCATGGACAAGCGACTAAGAAATACTAAACTGTTATTAAAAAACTATAATACTCTCAAAAGTCATTGTGATAATTCAGTAGGTCGGTTTAAGCAAATTGTAGAAGAGGATATTGGCAGCGCAATTACCATTCTGGATTCCTTAGAAACAGCCAGTACAGAGGTTTATATAGAATCAATCCGTAAGAGTGTTTCCAGAACGTACATTATTCTCAAGCATATTGATACTATGTTAGAGTTATATGATATTTATTGCAGCCGGTCTATGGTTCCAGAAGATGCAAGAAGAAATAGAATTCTACGCCGGTATTATATTGATGGCGATGCGATTGAAAGCATAATTGAATCTGAAGGAATAGAACAGCGAACTTTCTATCGTGACATTCGGTCAGCTTGTGATCGGCTAAGTGCTTTAATATTCGGAATTGATGGCTTGACAAGCATGACACAAAGTTGTCATTTACATGCCAAGACAGCAGATGTAAAATGATAGCATGAAAGAATTATATTAATACTAAAGTCGCTTATCGAATTGATAGGCGGCTTTTGTTTTTATACAGGGGAGACAAGGCAATGAGAAAAGATAATGAAATACTCTACCTGCAATCACCTCGTAACTTAGATCAGTTAATTGATGAATTTATGAAGAATATCGTATTTAATTTTAAAGTTCCATCAGAAATCCTTTTGAAGCCGTTTAAATAACGGCTTTATTATTTCGTAGGAGGGATCGTAATGGCCGTACTTTGTGACCGAGAAGACTGCAAGTATATTAGTAATCAAGAATGCACTGCATGTCAGGTTGGCGTTGTTGATCGGCAGTGCATTACGTATCGAAGAATGAAACGTCAGGATGATTATCGGCAGCTCATGCGTCCTGCGTTTAATCCTAACTGTGATAGGTCAGGGCGTAAGTCTAATCCGGCGACAGGGGTGTTGAAGTGAGAAAGAACATAAACATATTGATGAGTGTTTTTTTTGTTGGGGTCGCTTGTTTCATAGGCCAGACTGATCGCCTGAATGGTGTATTCACTTTGTTGTTGTGGGGTGGATGGCAATTGTCATTGATACGCGAAGAGATGGAAAAGAGAACTGCATCGACCACATATAAAATCAAGGTACTTCCAGAGAAAAAAACGGACTGAGGGTCTTGCGAGCCCCAATTATCAACTAGCTATGAATTTATTTTTATGTTTACTTACAGGGAGGCGGCCAAATGTCAGAGCAAATTATGAAAA
The DNA here is from genome assembly GCA_023434855.1 of Bacillota bacterium. The sequence goes on from JAEYSJ010000243.1 coordinate 9,264, forward strand.
TTAATAAGGTCACAAAAACGACTGCGGACGGGCTTGCCGCCTGCATTGGTTTGAGTCGTCCCAGGGTTGTTCAACTGGCCAACGAGGGAGTGCTTGTTCGCGATGAAAATAGTAAATATAACTTGTCTGAAAGCATTCAGCGTTATATTAATTATAAGTGTGGTGGTGAGGATAATTTATCTTTTGACTCTGCCCGAACCAAGCATGAGCAATTCAAAAGTCGCTTAACGGAACTGAAGCTGGCTAAGGTTGAAAACAGCATGCATGACGCTCATGATGTTGAACTGGTTATGACAGAAATGTTGACGAATTTAAGAACTCAGTTGCTGGGGCTGCCGACCGCACTGTGCGGCCAATTAGCCAATATGCCTCAAGAGAATATCTATGAAATGATGACTCAGGCAATTGAAGATAAATTATCCGAAATTGCCGAGTATTCGCCGGATATGTTTGATGAGGTACAAAACGATGAAGAAGACGATTGAACTTTTTCAACGAATTTGGAAGAAATCATTTACTCCTATTCCAAAGACCTCTGTCAGCGAGTGGGCTGATAAATATCGCATACTTTCATCTGAATCGGCGGCCGAGCCTGGGCGCTGGCGTACGGATCGAGCTCCTTACCAGCGAGAAATTATGAATTCGTTTACCCAGCCATGTATTCATAAGGTAGTTGCCAAGACGGCCAGCCAAATAGGCAAGTCGGATATTATGAACAATGTAATGGGGCGCTTTGCACACCTTGATCCCGGGCCAATGATGATGATCCAGCCAACGATTGATTTGTCGGAGGATTATTCGAAGAGCCGAATAGCACCTATGATCCGAGATACCAAAGTATTGAATACACTTTTCTCAGATGTGAAGTCCAGAGATTCGAACAACACCATATTGAGCAAGCTTTTTCCGGGCGGCCGGTTAATTATGTGTGGAGCAAACAGCCCTGCAGGATTAGCCAGCCGTCCTATTCGTATTCTGCTCGGTGATGAGGTTGATCGTTTTCCAGATAGCGCCGGCACAGAAGGAGATCCAGTTGATTTGGCGTTTAAGCGGTTGACTACGTTCTGGAATTGGGTGGCAGGTTTATTTTCCACTCCGACCATTAAAGGCTCATCGAGGATCGACGTGGAGTATGCGGCCGGCACTCAGGAAGAATGGCAGCATGAATGTCCTAACTGCCATGAAAGCCATTTAATCACGCACCGCAATATGAAATATAAGTTTGACGAAACTAAAAATGATGACGGTACTAAATTTGTTATCGTTCATTCGGTACTGTGGTGCTGCCCTGATTGCGGCCAGCTGTTCGATGAGCAAACAATGAAAGCTGCTCCGCAAAACTATGTTGCGAAGAATCCGGCCGCTATCAAAAATGGTGTCCGGAGTTTCTTTGTAAACTGCTTTGCATCCCCCTGGCTCAAATGGAAAGATATGATTCGTGAATATCTGGAAGCAAAGGGCGATCCGGAGCGTGAGAAGGTAGTATATAATACTCGCTTTGGTGAGAGCTATGAGCGAAAAGGCAATTATGAGGATGAGATTGTCTTTCTGAATCGCCGTGAAGAATACCCCGCAGCTTTACCAGATGGGGTGCTCTTGCTGACTGCTGCAGTCGATACTCAGGATAACCGGTTGGAATATGAAATTGCAGGCTGGGGCGAAGGCGAGGAGAACTGGGGGATTAAAAAAGGGATTGTGCTAGGTGTGCCCGACCGCCAGGAAACGTGGGATGAACTTGATCAACAATTAGATCGCGCATACCGGTTTGCTAATGGTACCGGCCTAATGGTTGCCAGAACTTTTATAGATTCTGGTGGCCATTATACTGAACAGGTGTATAAATATTGCCGTACTAATATGCATAAAGGTCGGTTTGCAATTAAAGGGATGCCGGGAGCAGGTATCCCTTTAATTTATCGGGTGAGCGTGGCAAAAGGATACGGCATTCCGTTGGTACTGGTTGGTGTTGATGGAGGCAAACAGTATATTATGGACCGACTTTCGATC
>JAEYSJ010000326.1 GCA_023434855.1 Bacillota bacterium
GCGCACAATCTCACTTTCCCGCCCGGTGATAATAGCCGTCTTGAGTCCGGCTTTATGTGCCGCCGAAATGCCAAGGCCATCCTGGGAATGAAAGAACTTCATCATTTCCCCGTCCCGACCGATTATAATCTGGCCACCAGTAAGAACTCCGTCCACATCAAAGATCAATAGTTCAACATTTCCGGCGCGAGCCTTACTATCCATTATACCACTCCTTGGCGCAATAAGTCAGTAAGGTGAATGATACCAATTGCGTGATTCTCATTATCTACCACCGGCAGTACGGTTATGGGGGTAGGTCTGTTTTTCTCCATCATGTTGAGGGCATGGACAGCCAGTTTGTCAGGTGTAATCGTCCGGGGGGTTTTGGTCATAAGGGCGTCAACCGTCTTATCCAGAAAATCATGTCCTCTTTCCAGTCCCCGCCTGATATCACCGTCAGTAATGATCCCCACCAGCCGGCCATTATCATCGATCACCGCTGTAGCTCCCAGGCCCTTATCGGTGATGACAAACAGCGCCTCTTTAACAGTCTTATCCAGGGTAACTACCGGGTTGTCTGTGCCGGTATGCATAATATTTTCCACTGTAAGCAAAAGTTTACGCCCTAATGACCCGCCAGGATGAAATAATGCAAAGTCTTCAGGCGTAAAATTGCGAACAGAAAGCAAAGCAACTGCCAGGGCATCCCCCATAGCCAGGGCAGCCGTAGTACTGGCAGTGGGTGCCAGGCCCAGCGGGCAGGCCTCCTGCTCCACTCTGACATCTAAAAAAACATCAGCATTTCGGGCTATGGTGGATTGTTCGCGCCCACACATGGCAATGATCGGTGCGCCAATACGCTTTATAGCAGGAATTATGCTGATAACCTCCGCCGTTTCGCCACTGCTGGAAATTGCCATCACAACATCGGCGGCTGTCACCATTCCTAAATCACCATGAATACCTTCCGCCGGATGCAGAAAAAAAGCCGGTGTCCCGGTACTCGCCAAAGTAGCGGCAATTTTTTTGCCAATAAGGCCGGATTTGCCCATACCGGTAACAATGACCCGGCCTTTGCATTCCAGCATCATAGTAACAGCCCGGGTAAATTCCCCATTAATCCGCGGAATCAGGCTTTCAATAGCAGCAGCCTCAATTTCAAGAACCTTGCGGGCCTGTTCGATTATCATTGTATAACCTCCAATGACTATTCCTTTTAGGGGGGAACTGCTAAAAAACCGCCATCTGCGTTGCCGTACAAACTTATTTCCGCAATACATTATAAATAGAACGTGCGACTGCGGTTCTCGCTCCAACCGTTCTGGCTAGTAAGATTATCTAAAACAGAACGTCATCGCGCCCGGTCTGATTAATTTCTACTTTTTGTTACATAAATAGCCGGTCGCAATAAGTTAGAACTATTAAACGGAAGCATCTGACGGCTTTTTAGCAGTTCGTGACAGTAGATGACCTGAGCAGATACAATAAATATGAATTACGGAGTACACAGAAACACTGAAAAAATCCCTCTGTGTCCTCTGTGGTTCATTAATGTTTACTTATGTTTTCTCACTGTACTATCAATTGCCAGTACATCTTTCAGCAAGTCTTCTAACTGATCGATATAGAGCATATTAGGACCATCTGACAGGGCTTCTGCCGGGTTGTCATGAACTTCCAGGAACAGTGCGTCTATACCGGTCGCCACGGCAGCCCGGGTCAAATATGTGACAAATTCCCGCTGGCCGCTGGAACAGGTTCCAGCTCCTCCAGGCAACTGTACGCTGTGGGTAGCATCAAAAACTACTGGATAACCGAGCAAGCGCATAATAGGCAAAGCCCGCATATCCACAACCAAATTATTATAGCCAAAACTAAAACCACGTTCGGTGAGCAGTATATTATCATTGCCAGCTTCGCGGATTTTGTTTACAACATTTTTCATGTCACTTGGCGCAAGAAACTGGCCCTTTTTCACATTTATAACCCGTCCGGTGAGTGCCGCCTGGTAAACCAGGTCGGTTTGACGGCACAAAAAAGCCGGGATTTGCAGTACATCAAGTACAGCGGCAGCCTGCTTAATCTGGGTGACACAGTGAATATCGCTCAATACCGGAGCATCCAATTCCTGCTTTATCTGTTTTAAAATCTCCAATCCGTCAGTTAAGCCTGGTCCGCGAAAAGATTTATAGGATGAACGGTTAGCTTTATCAAAAGATGCTTTAAAAACATAAGGTACGCCCAGCCGTCCGGCAATATCTTTTATCGCCCGGCCAATCTTCACGGTGCGTTCGGTGCTTTCAATAACGCATGGGCCGGCTATCAGAACAATAGGATTTTTCCCGCCAACAGTAATTGGACCAATATTTACATTGTGCATAACATAGTACGCCTCCTGGCTTATAGTGATTTATCTACTTGCTGTGAAAAAATCATATTTACTCGTTCCAAGTCTTCTGCCGTATCTACTCCAATAGATTTAAAGCTGGTTCTCAACACTTTAATACGATAACCATATTCCAGCGCCCGGAGTTGTTCCAGGGATTCAGCCCGTTCCAGAGGAGTCGGCGCAAGTCCGGCATATTTCAGCAGAAATTCCCGCCGGTAGGCATAAATGCCAATATGTTTGTATATATGTAAATCTTTGTGCTTTACCCGCGGAAAAGGAATAAGGGAACGGGAAAAATACAGAGCATAGCCCTGCAGATCTGTAACTACTTTTACAGCTCCGGGGGTGTTATACTCTGCCTCTTCCATTTCAGTCATCAAAGTGGCCATATCCAACGGGGGATCATCATCAAAGGCTGCGGCCAGTAAGTCAATAACTTCAGGCGCGATCAGCGGCTCATCACCCTGAACATTGATAATTATATCTATGTCCGCAAAAGACTGTGCCACTTCCGCCAGCCGGTCAGTGCCTGTCGGATGATCCGGCGAGGTAAGCATTGCCTGTCCGCCAAAGGCCTGAACCGCATCATATACTAATTGGTGGTCAGTGGCAACAATTACTGCCGCCGGCCGCTTAGCCTGCTTAGCTCTTTCGAAAACATGCCGGATCATAGGCTTGCCAGCGATATTAACCAATGGTTTGCCAGGCAGGCGGGTGGAAGAATATCTTGCCGGGATAACACATAGTATTTTCATTCAGACAACCTCCCTCCACCATTCCGGCATACCTCTCTAATCAGTTTCATCAAGTCTTCATAACCTTCAGTAAATCTTACTTCGATTCCTAAGACATATACAGGCAGGGCACGGTCGGAGTGAATAAATTCTGAAGGAATTTTCACAGCATCTTTTTCTGTTGTAATCAGGGCACAAGCTTCTTTATCCACCGCTTTCTGCATAGCGTCCTGCATTTCCGCCATTGAGTAATCATGATGGTCAGGATAGCGCATGGCCTCCACCACTTCCGCCCCGATACCGGCAATCGTCTGTTCAAAAGAGGATGGATTACCGATGGCGGAAAAAGCCATTACCCGCCGTCCGCGTACTGTCTCCAGCGGTGCGGTATTTTTGCTGTGTATCCCTTTATACCATTCCTCAATTTCAATGAAACAGCGCGGGTTATGAATGCTTTCAACAACTAATGCTTTTGTATTATAGCGGCGTAAAATATCACGAATAACATCTCGCGCATCATTGGTGGACTGGTCGACTTTAGTCAGTAAAAACGCCTGGGCACGGTCAAGGTTATCTAAAGGCTCGCGCAGAGTGCCCCGCGGTAAGAGAAAGTTATTGCCGAATACATTAATAGTATCGACAAGCACAATGTCCAGATCCCTCGCCAACTGCCAGTGCTGGTAGCCATCATCCAGAATAATTACGTCAGCGTTTAAGCATTCTACGGCATAATCTCCAGTAATGGAACGGTTCCTGCCGATCACGACAGGTATGCCCGGCAGGTTCTTGGCCAGCAAATACGCTTCATCCCCGGCTTCGGTGACAGTCATAAAAATCTTCTGGCCGTCGGAAACAAGTCCTACTTGCCCCTTCCATAAAGCGCGATAACCCCGGTTTAAGATAACCACCCGGTAACCCATGTCACGAATAATCGCGGCAAGTCTTTGAGCGGTAGGTGTTTTACCGGTGCCGCCAACAGTTATGTTACCCAGGCTGATTACCTTGCATGGCAACTTATGCTGTTTAATAATTCCGTACTTATAGAGGCTAAGTTTCACCACAACTCCCAGGCCGTAGATCAATGACATAAGCCGCAGTAATCCTAACAATACCGCTGCCAAAATGCCATGCTTCCCGCCATGAACCAGCTGATATAAATAAATTTGCCATGCTTCTTGTTGGCGCATAATTGTTCCGCCTTTTCAGAGATTTCGATGTATGTAAAAACATTTATATAATACCATTGAGATACGACTAACCGCAGAGGTCACAGAGGACACAGAGGGATTTTATGTATTTTTCTGTGTTACAGTCCATGCCTGTTAACCTTATCCTTCACGCGATGGATATCGCGTCGTTCCACTCTGTGTCCCCTGTGTACTCTATGGTTCAAAAAATATCAGCACATACTAGCTTGTATAGTTTCTAGTTTGCAGCAATTCTTTAAGGTATAAAACACTTTTTCGGGCGGCGCCGCGGTTTTCTTCAATAATAGTGAACGCCTGCCTTGACATATTCTCCCGCACCTGATCGTTTTCCAGAATATATAGCATTTTTTCTGCCAGCTCATCTGCGCTGCCAACCGTCACACATGCTCCCCGGCTGGAAAATAACGCATAAGTTTCTTTAAAATTAAACATATGCGGCCCAACAACAATCGGTTTGCCATGTGCTGCTGGCTCGAGGATATTGTGGCCTCCATGGGGTACAAGACTGCCGCCTACATAAATTATATCACCAATACTGTATATCTTCCCCAGTTCCCCAATCGTATCCAGTACTACAACATCATGGCCGGAATTGGTGTTTTCCGGTATGAGGGTTTTGCGGGTGGCATGCAATTGATATGTTCCTGCGAGACTCATAATTTCATCTGCCCGCAAAATATCCCGGGGAGCTATAATCAACCTGGCATCAATAAACTTTTCCTTCACCTTTTGGAAGGCGTAAAAAAGTGGTTCTTCTTCTCCCTTATGAGTGCTGCCGGCCAGAATTACCGGGTGACATTGTCCCCTGAACATCAGCTGGCAGAGACTGTCCCTTTCAGCTTCGGCAATTTCTGTATATGTCTGGTCATACTTGGTATTGCCGGTAATAAGTACCCGCCGCGGGTCGGCACCAAGACGGATAATATATTCGGCATCAATCGGGGATTGCATACAGAACTTCATCACCGTTGCTAACATTTGGGGCAGAATGCTTCCCAAATAACTATATTGTTTTAAGCTCCTGTCGCTGATGCGGCCATTTACCATCATTACGGGGATATTATAACGGCGGGTGGCTTTTAAAAAGCTGGGCCACAATTCTGTTTCCACAGGTAAAAATACTTGCGGTTTTATTCTGGAAATTACATAGCGACTTAGCCACGGTAAATCCAAAGGAAAGAAAATGATGCCGTCAGCTTCAGTAACAATGCGTTTAGCCATAGCATAGCCCGTAGCTGTGACAACTGATACCAGGATAGGTATTCCCGGCAGTTCCTTGCGAATTTCCTTTACAATAGGACTGGTTGCCACAATTTCTCCTACAGAAGCAGCATGCAGCCATATGCAATTTTTATTTGCTACCTGAGCTAAAGTATCTGACGGCAAAAAGCCAAAGCTCTGGCGTAAGCGCTCGCCAAACCCTTCCTCTCTGATAAGCCGGACAATAAACACGGGCATGGCAATTATCACCAATAATACTGCCAAAATATTATACAAAAATTGCACACTAAATACCTCACTTCCCGGAAGCTAAAGTTCTCCGGACATAAAAACGCTAGTGACAACTACCATCTAACATAAAATACGCAAAGACCGGAAGTCTCACGGAGGTTTATCACTAAGATCCCGGTGTAATGGCCGTAATCTCTGTGCCCTCCGTACGCTCCGTGGTTCAAAAATCACTGATCAATCATGTCTGCAAGCATTGCTGCTGGGTGGCGACAGCAAACTGAACGTGATATAACTTGCTATAGAGCCCTCCTGAGGCCAATAATTTTTCATGGGTACCACGCTCAATTACCCGGCCTTTCTCCATTACCAGGATAAGATCAGCCCGCTTGACTGTCGACAAACGGTGAGCGATAACAAATGATGTGCGGCCTACCATAAGCTGATCGATAGCTTCCTGCACCAGTTTCTCGCTTTCGGTATCCAGCGCCGAAGTAGCTTCATCAAGTATCAACACCCGGGGATTTTTCAGAATTGCCCTGGCGATGGCGATACGCTGACGCTGTCCGCCGGATAGTTTCGATCCTCGTTCGCCAATCTGAGTATCATAACCGTCAGGCATATGCATGATAAAGCTATGGGCATTGGCCGCCTTTGCTGCGGCAATCACCTCTTCATGGCCGGCCTCAAGCCTTCCATATAAAATATTCTCATAGACAGTGCCGTTAAAAAGCATTGTCTCTTGCGGCACGATGCCTATTTGTTCCCGCAAAGACTGCAACGTAACTTTCTTTATATCGGTGCCGTCTATAGAAATATAGCCGGAAGAAGGATCATAAAAACGCGGGATCAGATTGGCAATGGTGGTTTTCCCTGCACCACTCGGTCCAACAATAGCCACCATTTGTCCCGGCTTTGCCTCAAGAACTACATTTATCAGGGTAGGCTCACCAGGTTTATATTCAAAATTAACGTCATGAAACTCAACATGCCCCGAGACAGGCGGCAATTCAACCGCATCGGGCATATTCTGAATTTCCGGTTTGGTGTCCAGAACATCAAATACCCGCTGTGCTGCCGCCAAAGCCCGCTGAATATTGCCGTACACCCGGCTGAGACGCTTAACAGGATTAGATATATTCACCACATAGATCAAAAAAGCAATAAGTGAGCCTGAGGTCAGATTGCCGCTGATTACTTCCCGGCCCCCATACCAAATGATAACTGTTACGCCAACAGCGGCCAGAAATTCAATAACCGGGGTTAATGTCGCCATAAGTTGAGCAGTTTTCATTTGCGCCCGAAAGTTATAATAATTTTCCTTATTGAAACGCTCAATTTCATAGTCTTCGCGGACAAATGATTTAATAACCCGGACAGCCGAGATGCTCTCCTGTAAAACAGACGTAATATCGGCAGCCCGCTCCTGCATGACATGACTGGCGCTTCTTAGCTTTTTGCCGAAAATACTAATTGCCTGGATGACTAAAGGCAGGGTAATAAAAGTTAGCAACGACAATTTCCAATGGATATAAAACATGGCTCCCATTGAACCAATAAGTGTCATTCCCTCTGTTACCATTTCAATCAGGCTCTCCACCAGGGCGCCTTGCAACGCGGTTACATCGTTGGTTATATAGCTCATAATCGAGCCTGTCTGCCGTTTCTCATAATAGGACAAAGACAGACGCTGGAGGTGCCTGTACAAAGTTTCTCTAATATCTATTATAACCTTTTGACCAATAAATGACATTAGATAAGTTTGTCCATAAAAGAAAATACCCCGGAGCACGAAAACAACTACAATTCCGGCAGCTATAGTGTTTAGCATCGTCATATCCCGTGCAGTCAGGACTTTGTCGATAACGTCTCTTAATATCCAGGGGATATACAAATTGGCACTAGCTGCCATGATATTACAGACAATCGCCAGAGCCAAGCGCGGTAAATATGGCCGGGCAAAATCCAACAGACGCTTGTATACTGTCATTGTTGTCCTCCACTGCTTTTTTCAGCTACTTCCAATATGACACCGGCCACTCGCTGTACTGCGCCGGCTTCTCCCAACTTGTCCCGCACTTCGGCTAAATCCGCCAAAATACGGTTCCTTGTTGCCGAATCGGTCAAAATCGCTGCTGTCTCCTGCGCAACATTGTCAGGATTAGCGGCATTTTGTATAAGCTCAGGAATTATTTGCCGGCCTGCGATAATGTTCGGCAAGCTAAAATGTGGTATTTTAACAAGGAACTTACCCAAAAAATAAGTAAGCGCCGCCAGTTTGTAGATTACAATTGTGGGAAGACCCATAAGGGATGCTTCTAGAACGACGGTACCGGATGCGGCTACTGCGATATCGGCAATTCCCATAAGGTCGTAGGTATGTCCGGTAGTCAATGTGATATCTATATTATAACCGCTAATTATATTCTGCAGCATTTCCCGGGAAATTGTCGAGGCCACAGGCAAAAAAAACTGGCAATTTGGCACCTGCTGTACAATTTTCTCCCCCGCCGTCAGCATAACAGGCAGCAAATTGACAATCTCCTGCTGACGACTGCCTGGCATCAACAACACCAATGGTCGGGAAGGATCGGCATTAAAATGACGGTATGCTTCCTCTTTTGCCATGGTTGGCTTGACAATATCCAACAACGGATGTCCCACAAAGGTGACATTAGCTCCCGCTTCACGATAAACATCAGCTTCAAAAGGAAAAATAGCCGCCACTCTTGCCGTTGTCCGGGCTAATTCCTTAGCCCGCCCGCGTCTCCAGGCCCAAACGGTCGGACTGATATAATAAACTACCGGTATCCCTTTTTGTTTGGCAATTCGCGCCAAACGCATATTAAAATCAGGGTAATCAATAACCACCAACACATCAGGACGTTCTTTTTCCATTAAGTCGGCCAGCATGCGGCGCAGCTTAAATAACTTTGGCAGATTCCTGACAACTTCTACTAGTCCGATAATACCCAATTCAGCAATGTCATATACAATTTCAACCCCGGCAGCGCGCATTGCTTGTCCGCCCATACCAAACAACGCAATATCCGGCCGGCTAATTTTCAGAGCATTGGCTACGCTGGCGCCATGTAAATCGCCTGACGCCTCACCTGCCGAAATCATGATTTTATACATAGACAATGCCCCCAATCCCTGAGATTCTCGTAAAGCAAAAGACGCAAAGAACGCAAAGACTTATGATCTTTCGCGCGCTTTGCGTCTTAGCGATTAAGAAAAATATTCGAAACGCAGAGGACACAAAGGGATAATTTGAACCTTTGCATGACATATATCGCACAATTCCCTTCCGTACATCCGCGTACTCCGTATCTGATACTATTTTATACTAATACTTGTATATTAGTCAAAATTTCACATTACAACAATAGTGATACCGTTGGCATTAGCCAGGGCTGCTACTGTATCCCGTTCCACCACCAGCGTTTTGCCTGCCTCAATAACCAATGCAGCTGCTTTGGCGTCAATCATGGCCTGGATGGTGTCAGGACCTACGGCAGGTACATCAAAACGCATATCCTGATTTGGTTTGGCTACTTTCGCCACTATTACGCCACCCCGGCCAAGTTCCCCGCCGCGGCGTATACAGGCGTTAGTTCCTTCAATAGCTTCGACTGCCATAACGGCCCGGTTTTTCACTACCACTGTCTGTCCTATATCCAAGCCGCCAATATGCTTAGCCATAGTATAACCAAATTCCATATCGGCACGCATGCTTTCTGATGGTTCACTGCCGGCCAGCAAGCCGGGCCCAGGCATGAGCGTACGGATAAGAGCAGTCTGATCAAGTACGCCCAAACCTGCGAGAGCCAACTCCCGTACAAAAGCCAGCATAATAGTATCATCACTCGTATCTTTTAATCCTGCAAGCAATTTCTGTATCCGGGAATCCAGCTGGACTGTTCCGGCAAACATTAATTCTTTCGTCACCTTGCCCAGCATGGTAACTTCAGTGACACCCTCGTTCTTCAGGGTAGCAAGAATATTTTCCAACTGCCCAATACTGATATGATACATTTTGTCAGCAGCAATTGCCAGTTCTTCGTCTACCCCAGGCACAAGGCCAATAGCTATCACAGTAAAACCCAGGCCACGAGCCGCCCGGGCAAATTCCACCGGCAACCGCCCGACGCCGGCTAGTAAACCAATAACCTTCATTTCCAGTCACTCTGTTTTAAAACGCCCATCTGCGTTGTTGCTCCTGCGATCGTTCGCTAAGCGTTCTATCGAACGGGCATCGATGCTATACAACGATTGTAACCGTCCCATAAATTTACTTGGGTTGTTTTGTGCGTCTATACCCAACCAAGTACGCCTTCGCTCCCGTTCTCTAGCGACCCGTACAATTTGCGTAGAATAATATACATTAATCTTTCTGCGTTATATATAACGGGTTATTCAGGACGCTGCATCTGTGCATTTTTAAACTGCCTTCCTTCTATAGATGTTGCGTGTTTTTCCAAACACGCTTTTATATTATTATTCGCCATTTTCCTTGCGGCCGCGGCAAATTCCCCGCTCGGCGTTGCGCAGGAAACGTAAGAAATGCTCAACCTCTTCACAAGATTCAAGTTCCTGCTCCATTACTGCAATCGCCTGATCTAAACTTAAACCTGAGCGATAAAGTATTTTATAAGCTTTTTTGAGATTTTGCCGTGCTTTAACGCTTACGCCGGTGCGGGACATACCTACATTATTCAGGCCTGACACTTTAGCAGGGTGGCCGTCAACAATTACGAAAGGCGGTACGTCCTGCACCACTTTTGATGCCCCGCCCACCATGGCGTTATAACCGATTTTAACAAACTGGTGAACGCCGGCGAGCCCGCCAATAACCGCACGGTCTTCCACTACCACATGTCCGGCCAGAGTAGCTGCATTGGACATAATGACGTGGTTGCCAACAACACAATTGTGGGCCACATGTGTATAGGCCATCAATAAGCAGTTAGAACCGACACGGGTTTCCTCACCCTCGCCGGTAGCACGGTTAACGGTGGCAAACTCACGGATTTTAGTATTATCACCAATAAAAACATAACTCTTTTCCCCGCGGAATTTCAAATCCTGCGGTTCTGCTCCAATAGAAGCGCTGGGAAAAATTACGCAGTTCTCGCCAATTCTCGTCCAGCCATCTATAACTACATGGGCACCAATCTTGGTCCCGTCACCAATCATCACGTTTTCCCCTATTACGGCATATGGTCCAATCTCAACATCTTTGCCGATGCGGGCAGAGGGATGGATCACAGCTGTTTCGTGTATTTTACGCAGAGCTATTACACCCACGATATCAACTCCTTCTTAAGTGAGTACATTTGCTTTGTCAGCTATAATTATAATCAGACTATCCAGTCATATTGTGACAACCACTATCTAGTCATAAATAGCCTTAATTGAGCAAAAACACATCTTTAGTGTAATTTTTAAGCGACTCATGCTATTTTCCTCGTTAATTCGTTATAATTCATTAGCATTGCAGCAATAAAATAATAGTGCTTTGCTAGCCTTGGGATATAGCAAATAAAAATTCGCCTTCAACAACCAATTGGTCGTCAACATAAGCTTCGGCCCATAGCTTACCCATACTGCTGCGGACCTTGATTATTTCGGCTACCATACGCAGTTGGTCACCGGGAACAACCGGCTTTCTGAATTTGACCCTGTCCATGCCGGCAAATAACGCCAGCTTGCCACGATAATCATCTCCATATAACATTGCTACACCACCAACTTGTGCCATAGCTTCGAGAATAAGCACACCTGGCATTATCGGCGTACCGGGAAAATGGCCCTGGAAAAAATTCTCGTTCACAGTAACATTTTTAATACCGACCGCCCGTTTCATCGGCTCAAGCTCAATAATGCGGTCTACCAGTAAAAATGGATACCGGTGCGGAATAATTTTTTGAATTTCCACTGCGGATAATATCAACTTTAATCAGCTCCTCATTACACTTCCAAAATGGCTTTTGCTAACGCGGTATTAAGCGTATGGCCTGATTTTACGGCAATAACGTGCCCGCGGACAGACCCCGCTAAAGCTAAATCGCCAATAATATCAAGAATTTTGTGTCTTACAAGTTCATCAGAAAATCTTGGCGGATTAAGCGCCTCTTTATCATCATATACCAAAACGTTGTCAAAACTGCCACCCAACGCTAAACCCTGATTTTTTAAAGCTTCCACTTCGTGCATAAAACCAATAGTTCTGGCAGGAGCAATTTCACGAATGAATATTTCCGGTGTAATTTCATAATCGCCAAACTGTACCCCCAACTGGGGATGCGGATTTATTGAGGTAAAAGTTATTCTCAGCCCGTCGTATGGCAAAATAGTAATAAATTTATCCTCTGACCGTACAGTATGCTCTCTACTTACAACAACAAAATTACGCGGAATGTTTTGCTCTTTTATGCCTGTTTCCTGAATAAGCCGGACAAAAGGCAAGGCACTGCCATCGCCTACCGGTGGCTCAACTGAGGTGATTTCTACCAAACAATTATCAACCTGTAATGCGCTAAAGGCCGCCAGAAGATGTTCCACCGTGAAAACTTTTGCTTCACCGGTTTCTAAGGTAGTCGCACGCATAGTATTAGTAACATTAGCAGCTTTGGCTGCTACCTGAGGCCGACCCGGCAAATCAGAACGGACGAAAATAATGCCGGAATCAACAGGCGCTGGATGAAAAGTGAGAAAAACATCAAGCCCTGAATGTAAACCAATACCTGTATATTCTGCAGTTTTTGCAATCGTAGTTTGAAATAATTTGCTATCTTGGCTTAACATGGCAACCTCTCCTGACACAATAACCTTTACTTATTCTACAAAAAAATTGATTTCCCTGCAAGTGGATGAGCTGATTAAAAATATAATAAAATATTATCCTGAGGATAAAATACTGCCCGGCGTATTTGAATATCATTGTCAATCAACTTTGTTAAAGAAATGTCTAACCGCCAAGGACGCCAAGAGCGCCAAAAATCCATTTAAGAAAACATCGGATATATATAAATTTCTAGAATGCTTTCCTCTTATAGAAATATCTCGCATGCTGGGACAAAATTTGCTTAACGGAAAACAATAAAAATTCTTTGGCGTTCTTGGCGTCCTTGGCGGTTAACCGGTTTCTCCCGCTCGCTATTTTACACGGTACAGGTCACAGAGAATATATCTTTTTTATATATATATTCTCCGTATACTCAGTGGTTCTAAGAAAAACGTTCCGTTTTCGAACTCTGATCCAGAAATAAGTTCTTTCCGGCTACGCAATACGCTTGCCTGACAACGTCTGAGCACTGGTATTCAATTGATACTCAATAAGCTCTTTATATTGTTGCCCAACATGAGAAACGGGTTTCACAAAAACCTCTGAGGGGACACCCTCTTCTACAATATGCCCTTTGTCCATTAAGACGATACGGTCGGCTACGTGGAGTGCAAAAGATATTTCGTGGGTTACTACCAGCATGGAACTAGCCCGGTATCTTGCCAGTTCTTCCATGACAACCAGCACTTCACGCACCAATATCGGGTCAAGAGATGCTGTCGGTTCGTCCCATAACATCAGTTCAGGTTCAAATGCCAATGCTCTGGCAATACCGACCCGCTGCTGCTGACCACCGGACATTTCCGCCGGTTTATGACCGGCATGATTCTCCAGACCTACTTTTCTAAGCGCTTCCAATGCTTTATTATGAGCCGCTTCCCGGGGCGTACCGCCCATAACCAGGCCCAGCATGACATTCTCCAGGGCTGACAGACGGCCAATAAGGTTGAACTGCTGAAATACAAAACCGATACGTTTCCGTATGGCCCGCAATTCGTCAGCGTTCATACTTAAAATATCGTTGTTGCCAAAAAAGATTGAACCATGATCAGGTTCAACCAGCCTGTTAATAGTACGAATGGTAGTAGATTTACCACAACCCGACGGCCCCATCATTACCACCGTTTCTCCTCGTCCCACCTGCAGGTCCACGTTGTCCACAGCAATCAGATTACCAAACCGTTTATGCAAGTTTTTAATAGTAAGCATTTTCTCACCTCGTTCTTCTTGAAATAGCACGAATGTGCAGGTGTTTCTAACCACAGAGGACACAGAGGAATTTAATTATTGTTATATTCCCTGCGCGATATATATCGCGCCGTTTCCCTCTGCGTCCTCTGTGGTTCAATATCATCCCTTATTTAAATTTTACTTTTCTTTGGTTCAGTTTCTGAAGCAGACCGGGTCGGCCGCTGGGGATAACAATCTCCCGCATTATTTCATCAAAAGACAGACCCAAGGCTTCACCGGCCATTACTTCTTCACTGGAAATCGGGCTGATTTTTTCGGTGTAATTAGCGACAACAAAGCCAAGCACGGCACCCAGTATCGGTACGGCAATCCACGGCATATATGGAATACCGCCTTTGGCCAGGATGAACATGGCTGTCAGCATCACGGCACCGATTACCATTCCATACTGGCGCTCCGGAGCTGTAAACCCAGCAGCGGAGCGGCGTACCATACCGCGCCAGCCGGATACTTTTACCGTGCCGGCCAGCCGTTTACGGCGTATAACTGTCATTACCGCAGTATGGTCAAATACCAGGAACAATATTGTCATAATAATGGCCGTCATACCAGCCAGTATAGCTTTAACCTCATTCAACACCTGATACAGTTCGCCACGGGCGTTAGGTTCAATCACCCCCAGGGCGGTGGAATACAAAGATACATTGTTATTGCCCACCTGGTTGTACACTACAGGTGCAACGGCGTCCACGCTAATGTTGCTTGTGGTAAGAATCTGAATACGTTCACCTGGAATAACCTGTCCGGCAATGAATTTATCCAGCAGCTTCACTGAATGAGTTATTTCCTCGTCTTTAAGATTAGGCACGGCTGTCGCCATATATTGCAGCTGTGTTGTAATAAGCGGGGTATTCAGTTGTTGCAGTTGCGCCAGCCGCGTATTGGCGCTGGCAAGATTGCTCCTGGCGCCATCCACGTCAAAAGCGCGCAGCGTAGCTACTGTATTGCTACCGGTGGCCACGATATTATCAATAGCACCTTTAGCCTGACGGGCCTCGGTGGCAATATTGTCCAATGCGCCCAAACCTGATTTTAAATTGTTCAGATTACGCTGGGCACTGGACAAGCTGTCAACGGTTGTACCGACATCGCTATTTACCAGCTTTACAATCTGCAAAGTGTTAATAAGACCACCCATGGCTCTGGATGAATTGTCAAGCTGCAATTGCAGCCCACCTGTGTCGATATTAGCGAGACCGCTCGTGGCCGACTGAATGGTATTTCCGGCGGCCTGCAGACTCCCCAGCATCTGTTCTACGGCATTTATACTGCCGCCATAGTTATTAAGCGCACCCAGGGCAATATTGCTTAAATTTTGCGTATCCTGGGCGAAACCCGGGACCTGCCCTACCAACTTGGAGGTTTCGGTAAGCGCTCCACCCAATTGTTGACGGGGATTACGGTAAGACACGGTACCCACATAACCAGTAACAGTATTATTAACCAATTTATAACCTTGGTTGTTATTAAGTTGAGTTGCATCACCCTGACCGATCATACCTTCAGCAGTACCATCAGGACGAATTGCTGTAATTTCCACCAGCACGTTTCCCTTGTCCGGGGTGCTGCCGGCTACAGGCTGAGCCGCGGCTGTACCTTGAAATGCCACAATATCGCCTTTCGCCAATTTTAATCCGCCGACAGGCGAAATGGTTACCTGGGAAGCATAAGCCATGAGGAAACGTTTTAATTCCATCATGGTAGAAACCATATAAGTCATATCGTCATTTTTACCGTCAACCGACACGTTCCGTGCATAATCCAGCTTCAGTTGACTTTGCATGTTGTTGGCAATATCCTCACCAAGCCGAATTGGATTAGCAGGCTCGTTGCCAACTGGAAAACTAATTTCGATTACCTGGTACTGTTTCAGGACTTCCTTAATTTGTTCGCTGACAGGTGATGATTTGTCCAATGATGTTAACACTACACCGATTGAACTACCATCATGAAAGGCGAAGCGCACACCATTCATTTGCGAAATGCGCTCCATCAGCATATTTTTAGCCCCTTCCGGCACCCCGCGAATAGTCAGCCGCGGCTCGGTCAAAAAACCTACACCGGCACCGCCGGGAATGCTGCCGAAAGTTTTACCCAAATTTTCATAAACTTCCTTCGTCTTATATTGATCCGGCAAGGCAACAAAAAAACTTGTCTTCCCGGTAATAGTTGGGCCTTCCTTCAATCTGGCGCCTGGGAAGACATCGTCGATGATTTTCTGGATTTGCACCGCTGTGTCATCTTTCACTTCTTCCCGTGCCTGAATAATAATGTCATATTCACCATAGTCGCCGACCAAATTTGCCAGTGTTTTAGAAAAATAAGCATTAGCCGACAATGATACCGCACTGGCCAGCAGTGAACCGATTATCACGCTAACCAGCAGCAATGTCAGCACATCCCGATTAAATGTGTCTTTAAAGAACCTGCTAATAGACGTGTATTTTATTATTCGCAAAAATTTAGACATAATCATCTCACCTCTCTTCCCTTCCAGGCTTATATTATACACGTATATCATTTTTATGTAAATAAGTATATACTATTTAGCCGGTATGTATATATTGGAACAAAAAAAGCCGCTAATGCGGCTATGGGATACGACTAACCACAGAGGACACAGGGGACACGGAGTGGTTATTATTAATACTCTTACTCACTGTATCATCTTGCACCTCAACGTGTTGCCCTTCATCATAATTACTACTAAAAAACATCTCGATTTGACTATACAAATATATATTTGAACTGTTGCACTCTATATACTCTATGGTTCAAAGACGCTAGCAACAAACTAGCTACGGCCCGAGAACCTATATTTCCAATAAAAAAAACCGCTAACGCGGACGAGGGATACGGCTAACCACAGAGGACACAGAGGGATTTTATTTTTCCTGAATTCATTGTTACGTCCTGAACTCAACACATTGCACTCATTAGTTCTATAGTTCTATTAATATCCTGATTCCCACGCGATAACTATCGCGCCGTTCCACTCTGTGCCCTCTGTGTCCTCTGTGGTTCAAAAATTACAAGCACCAGCCGGCCTGGAGAATAGCTTATTCCGGCTGGTGTTTCCAACGGTTATGCAGCCAGAACCACTCATGGGGATAAGTGCGTACATGTTGTTCAATGATCCGGGTCAAATGCTGGGTTGTAACTAGAATATCATTTTCGCGGCTGTCTGTCTTATGCACCCAGACAGCCGGATGCAATATGGCAGTATGTGTGCCATCACTATTTTCGGTAATAAATGCGGGTACTATCGGCGCATCTTTCATTCGTGCCAGGGCGGCGGCCCCGGAAGGGGTCGAAGCGGGGCGGCCGAAGAACTCAACAAACACGCCGTCATGAGCATCCTGATCCATGAGCAAACCAATAATCTTGCCCTCTCCTAACAGACGAATCATTTCCCGGACCCCGGTTTTATAAGTTACATGCATTCCGGCTAAGGTCCGGTATTCATTAATAAACCTATCCATGGCCTGATTTGTTTGCTTCTGGACCACTGCAACAAGGGGAAATCCATACATTGCCAGGGCAGCCCCCAATAGTTCCCAGTTGCCGCTATGTGCAGTTGCCAGAACAGCACCGCGCCCGTGTGCCAGCGCATTGGACAAATTTTCTCCACCTTTGATAGTAACAATTCGTCTAATAGTTGTTTTATCGAGTTTGGGTATGGCCAGCACTTCCATGAACATTCTGCCGAATCTGGTCGCACTGCTTTTTGCTATACCGACAGCCTTGCGTTTTTCAATTTCAAGACTGCGCCTTATGTTGTCAACCGCCATCTTCTTTCTTTTCCACGGCACAATCAGCCAGCACAGCTCTCCCAAAAGATCACCGACAGTGCGCCGCACTCTGGCTGGCAGCATACATACCAGACGGCTGAGTAGTTTGACAAAAGTATATAACATGGTAAAAGCACCTCAAAATCTAAATGCAGTTTTACCGCCAAGAACGCTAAGGACGCCAAGTATGAAGGGTACGAAATCGTAATGTATATGATAAAGGATAATGCATTGAGTTCAGGACCTTGCCGGGATAAAGGATATTATATAAATTCCCTTGGCGCTCTTGGCGTCCTTGGCGGTTTAAGAAACACTGGCACAAACTACCCTACCGTTAGAAACTGGTAAAACTCATTCCAAAATAGGTGGAGTGCCCGCGCCAGCCGGCATCAAGTTTCAGGCCGGGTATGACTGACATGCGGGCGCCGTAGTTCATGGTTCTGCCGTCATATTCGGCAATCAGCGTAGTCGACGGAAAAACATTATTGCCGGAAATAACACTGATCGGATTAACCGTTTTTTCAATACCGGCAAATACGCCGCCAAAACGGCCGTTTCCTGTACCCACATGGACCCTGAAACCAAAGGGTAGGGCTTTGCTGGCAACTGTATATAAGGAACGTTTGTCGGTACTAGCAGCATCCATAACACCAATGGCCAGGCCCGGAGTTAGTATAGTTTCCGGCGCTAAAGCAAACTTGGCATTAAGATACGTCTTATTATTTTGATTATCATAGCGAAATCCAGAAACGCCAACTTCCAGGTTATCAGCTAAATGAGTATTAAATACACCTACGCCGCCGCTTTTAAGATGGTAATAACCGAGCGAAACCTGTCCCGCCCGCAGCACATCGGCAGACGGGTCGTTAATCATGCCTGTCGGCCCGTTAACTGACGGAGCCGCTGCTGCTACACCCGTCGCCATTAATATTCCACATAGAGTACTTAATAATAGCTTTTTCACCAGGAATCCTCCATTTTTCTTAAGAATTGATATTAGCAAACATTCTAATACCTATTCAGCAAAATTTGTCGGAATCCTGCAATGTGGCTAAAGGTAATAATAAGAAAAGCATTAGGATACGGCTAACCGCAGAGGACACAGAGGACACAGAGGACGCAGAGGGGTAATACTTAGTACTTGTATTCCTTACTACGTTCTTAACTCAATGCATTTCACTTTATGACAGTCAATGCAAGTTGGTCCCTTCATCCCTGCGCGATAGATATCGCAACCTTCCACTCTGTGTCCTCTGCGTCCTCTGTGGTTCAAAAATACTTCACAAAACTACCAAAAACGAAAAGAGGCAAAAAATGCCTCTTAACCGTTCTTTATTTCAATTGCGGCCAGGCGTTTTTCCAGGTCGCGGACTTTTTTTATGAGGTCAGGTACTTTTTGTACCGCGGCTTCGCCCCGCAGCCATTCTTTGTGCGGCCTGGCCGGGAAACCGGCCCAGAAGGAACCTGGCGGGACATCGTTGATCGGAGCTGACCGCGCCGCAAATACGCAATTGTCGCCAATTGTTATATGACCCATACTGCCTGACTGACCGGCGAATGTTACATTGTTGCCAACCTTGGCGCTGCCGGCGATGCCGGTCAAAGCTACCAGGAAGCAATCTTCGCCAATCACTACATTGTGAGCTAAATGAACAAGATTATCAATTTTCGTGCCGCGTTTAACAATAGTGCTGCTTGTGGTGGCTCTGTCAATTGTTACATTTGCGCCGATTTCAACATCGTCCTTAATAATAACATTGCCAACCTGGGGTACTTTCCGGTGCCTTCCCTGGATTGTGACAAAACCAAACCCGTCACTGCCAATGACCGCCCCGCTGTGAATAATAGTTCTGCTGCCCACCTGGCAATATTCCCGTATTGTTACGTTGGAGTATATGAGAGCATCACTGCCTATCACCACTGATGCGCCAATATATGTATGAGGATAAACAATAGTATTGTCGCCGATCACAACATCATCAGCGATGACCACATAAGGCATGATCGCCACATTATTTCCTAAATGCACACCGGAGCCTAAAACGGCGGTGGCATGTACACCCCGTTCTACACTAAGCTGCAGTGTAAATATTTCCAATAACTGGATAAAGGCCACTCGGGGATTAGCCACCCGAATGGCCGGTTTAGCAAAACCGGTAACAGAATCTGGAACAACAACAGCCGCAGCTGCCGATTGTGCAGCCTTATCCAAATGAGGCGGTACGGCGAAAGTGATATCACTTTCGCCCGCATCCTCAATATTGGTAACACTGGTTATTACTATATCACCATCACCCAGAACGGTACCATTTACCAGGCCGGCAATTTCGCTCAATGTTTTCTTTAATTTCACGGAAAAGCCTCCAGACCAGTCTCTATTGCATTCTTTTGATTACTTCGTCGGTAATATCCGTACCACCTTGCGCTACGCCATTTTTATACAATATTACACCCATTTTTTTGTCTTTAGCTACTTGATCAAGTGTTTGCTTAATGCTGCTGTCAATTTGACTTTCCATATCCTGTTTAACTTTCAGGAATTCTCCATAGGCTGCTTCCTGACGTTTTTGGAATTCTTCCGGCTTTAAGCTTGCCTTGTCTTTTTCCAGCTGATCACTTAATTCTTTTCCTTTGGTATTAAGCTGGTCCTGAAACTGTTTTACTTTTGGACTGTCACTCATTACTTTGTTAACGTCAAGTACACCAATATTCTGGGATGAACTACAACCTCCGAGTAAGGCAGCCACAAACACCATAACAAACAGTAACGCTAATTTCTTTGTACTTTTCATCACTAAATCCTCCAATCCATCGATCCTTTAAATCTTTATTAACCTGCAATCTTAATATACACTACATTATATATTATACTCAGGAAATTAATTCTTAAACTCTGTGATTACAGCATCGGTTATATCCTGTGCATTAACATTTACCGTTACACCGGACAGAACTATTTCCAAGCCTTGCCCAACAGCGACCTTGGCGGCTTTATCGCGAATATCCTGCATGATATGTTCTTCCAGCACATTTATTTCCTGTTTTTTCATTGCTAACTGCTGCTCAGTATCAGTACGCGCCCTTCCGCTATCCGGAATTTGCGGTACCACGGTTGGCACATCAGGTCTTGCAGCTATTTCAGCGCTTTTGGCCGAAGCCTGCGCAGAAAGCTCGCTATTCAGCTGCTTGGCATAAGCCGCCAGTTCCGCCTCAGCCTTAGCCTGCTCCGGAGCCATGGCCGCATCCAGGCGGGCGGCTAGTTCGCGGTCTTTAGCAGCTATTTTGTCAGCCCGCTCATTCTGCAATTTTTCCATGTCTTGTTGCAAACCAGCCATTTCGTCTTTGCTTAGCTGAACTGTCTTAAGCTTAAGCTGCAGACTGAAAATTTTCGGCTGATAATCTTTATCAATTTCTGCTGTATATGCTTTTAGCTCATTTGCCATGTCGCTTTTGAGCTGAGCAGCTTTAGCAGCCAGCCGCTCCTTCAATTCCGCCTGCTTAGCCGCCATTTTGGCATTGAATTCTTGTTCCATAGCGGAATTTATACCATTTATCGCCGCTTCATTCACTTTGGGTATAGCTTGTGCATCAGGGACATTAGCTTGAGCCTTGGCCTGAAGTTCAGCTTGCACCTTGTCGGCCAGCGCGTTATACTGCTGTTTCAGTTGTAACAGTTCCATACTTTTCGGATGGGCTTTTACAGCTTTATCCATGTCAATAACAGCCACTTTAGGCTGAGCAGGGGCGGCATTGGTGTCTTGAGCCGACTTATTGCTGCCACAACCTGACACAAAACCTAAGGTAATTAAAAGCACAACCATAAGCCAATTAAGATGCTTCTTAGACACCAAAATCACCTCTCTTGAGACTGCTTCAAAACGCCCATCTGCGGCGCCGCACGAATGTCGGGAGACAATTCGCATCGAAACAAACTGCGATGACCAATCTGTCTCAAACAGAACGTGCCAGGGCTTCCGAGCAGTTCAGAAAGTATAACTTTTCGAGTAATTCCTAGATACATTTGCTTATTTGTAACTGGGCCGAAAAGCAATTTACTTTCTTCCTGCTTACAGACCTTCCGGTCTTCCAGGTCCTCAACTGTACGAAAAAAATCCATACGCCTCCGGCCTCGAAACCCGGCGACCCGCACCATTTGCGCAGAATTATTTGCAATAATCCTTCTGCGTTGGAGGTAACGGACAAACCAGAACGCTGCATCTGAACATCTTGAACCAGCCTCTCATTTATCAATGTTGCGTGTTTTAAAACACGCACTTTTTAAGAAAGAGCCGAGCTGGTCTTACCTGCTCGGCCAATTGCATGCTTGTTTATTTGCCGGTAATTTTCTTGGTTACTTCGTCGGTAATATCCTGGCCGCCATATACGACATTGCTTTTATCTAATACAACTGTCAACCCTTTTGCATCAGCCACAGCCTTGATAGCAGCGTCAACTTTATCAAAAACCGGCGCAATCAGTTCTTGTTGTTTGAGACTTAAGCGTTGTTGGACCTGCATATAATAGTCTTGTTTTTCTTTGTCATTCATGCTAGCCGATTTGGATTCAAAATCTTTTTTTGCCTGATCCACTTCAGCCTGCATAGTTTCCTGGGCTTTGGCCATATCAGGATGCTGGGAAACCAGCAATTGATGATTGACTACCCCAATGTTGGAAGAACCGCTGGCGCTGGCAATATTTGTTTTACCAGTCTGAGTGGATACTGCGATGCCAATTACGCCTAAAACAAACACTACTACTATTGCCAAGGATACAAACTTAACTTGTTTTTTTTCTAATTTTAACACTAATAATCCCTTCTCTCTTGCCTCTCAACGGCAATAAAATTTGTCACCTATTCATTATAGCAGGGACATTCTACTTGTTCAACCTACAAATTAGCCACTAAGCGCAACCATTTGTCATTATTAGTAAATACATATTCGGCACTTAGAAAATCCTGCAATTTGTACCGCAGGCCAAGTTCGTTGTGCCCGTTTTCCGGGATGCGTTCCCATCTAAGTGACCAGTTGCGTCCAAAATCCTGATTGAGAAATATAGTGGTTTGTTTAGCGGAAAGACTGTACTTTGCACCGATTGCACTGCTTTTACCGATAAGGTGGCTCCATCCGGGAAGGAATTCCCAGGAAACGGAACTAGGTATGAAGTTTACCTCCATGAATGCTTCATCCCGTTTGCCGATGAATTGGCCAATATGCAATCTGGCTGAAGTATTGTCATTAATACGCCCTACATCCAGATATCCTTCAAGTTTAATCTTATATTTCGTAGTTTCTGCATCTACAGCTATTTCGGTATCAGTACCTGGTTTAAGATAAGGAGTCAGGTTCAGGCCGTATTGCCGGGCAATGGGATGACCGGCGGCAACGTCAGTCAGTTTTGCAGTAAAGTAATCACGATGGCGTTCAATAAAAGCCACCGGCAGTCCGTTAAGGTTTTTTGCCGCTTCATCAATTGGCGGGCGCGCCTGCATCAGCAATAAGTTAGGAATAGTATGGGACCTAAGGGAAATATGCACATCCTGGACAGTAGGGCCGAAAGGAGCTAACGATACTTTCACCAAAGTACGCGGACCGGAAACAATATCAAAATTGGCATTGAACTCAGGTAATTGCGAAGACAAGAGATCACGGATCACAGCTTTGGAAACACCACCTGCCCAGTCCACTGCGTCTATTGGTAAGCCGATCAGCACATTGCTAACCCTTTCATCCATATTGCCCATATCTTTTTTCATTAATGCTTTGATCTCCGGAGAAACCCCACCATAATCCACTTCCAGGGCCACGTCACGAACCACATCGCCCCAAGGGGTAATTTCTAACGCAATATGGGTGACTGCACCTGGTATAATATTAACTTGTTGTACTGAATAACCTACCAGTATCCGGTCAAATACCTCTTTAACCACTCGTTCATAGGAAGTCTTACTCTCTTCAATATCGCTGACTCTATGTCCGACAAGCACATGCTCCCCGACTGTGCTTACACTGGCAGCCATACGTGTAGCGATACGTTCCGGAGGTGCGGGGGCATTATCAGCGGTGGAAATGGATACAGATATTTTATTTATTATTTCATCAGAAGCACCGGCCTTGCCTGGTATCAGCAAAAACCATGCTAATAATAAATAACAAATTATCTGGTAACGTTTAGCGACAATAGCTGTCCACCTCCTTTTGGTAACAAGAGTCAGGCCAAAGGCCTGACTCCTGCAACCAAGTCTGTTTCAAAACGCCCATCTGCGGCGCCGCACAATCCACGTGAGACAATTCGCATAGTAATAAACCGCGATGGTAAAACGTCTCCACCAGAACGTGTTCCTGCGAGCGTTCACTCAACGTACCAACACAAGTACGCCTTCGCTCACGTTCTCGTCGCTCCTAGCATCTGGACATTTTTAAACAGCCTTCTTCATTAGATGTTAGAACTGTCCGCCAAAGCTGAAGTGAGCCTTAGTGCCTTGGCTGCCTTTTGCGTAATCTAGTTTAATAGGACCAATTGGAGTTGTCACGCGTACGCCGACACCCACACCGACCTTTAAGTCGGTTAACTTATAGCCTTCACCATCCCAGGCGTTACCAACGTCGCCAAAAACGACGCCTTGAACTTTTTTGGCTACCGGGAAACGATACTCGGCAGTTCCGGTAAACATCTTGTTGCCCTTATATTCGTCATCATCGTAACCACGGAGAGTATCGGCACCGCCTACGGCAAATTTACCGCTTTCCGGCATATTGCCGTCAGCATAACCTGCCACCATCCGGAAAGCCAATACCTGGTCGTGACCAACTTTAACGTATTG
>JAEYSJ010000356.1 GCA_023434855.1 Bacillota bacterium
CATCCTTATACCATGAAAAATAATGATATATTAGCAATTACCCTATTTACGTTTATGTGGGCGCTTTTATCATTAGTAGTTTGTCATATTCATATACTATTTCAGCTATTTATTGTGATAATTAGCAGCGGTATTATTTATTGGGGCTGGCTGGAGTCAAAGGATGTAGAAAAGTATCAAGTTATTCATATTTTGTACTTAGGTGTATCCTCTTTGGTGTTATCTCTTATTTTTTATTTGGATACGATTGCGGCTTTTGAAAATATGTTTCACTCTGATCCAGTACAGATCGCAATCACTACTGGAATAGGGTATTTATCTATTCTGGTTTTCGGGTTTCCACTTCATATTTTATTGCTGAAGCGAGGGTTTTACAGTAAAAAGAAACAAAAGAAACTTCAGATAGTATGGCTGTTCATTCCTGCATTGCCGGGTGTTATGCTCTTCTTAAATCAGGCCATGAAGAGTATGTGGGGTCAATCCTATCTTAATGCAACTGCCTTTTCAATGCCTTTTTTGTCATATTGTCTTCTCTGCGGAGCCCACAATATCTACAAATACTATTTAATCAAAAAATATGAACCTTATGTGCATATTCATCAATTAGGAACAAAGCGCTCGCCTGTTTTGAAAAGTGTTAAGAAATAAGCGTGGCATATTACTTTATAAATTAAGACCAGCAATAAAAAATGGTTGGTCTTTTTCTCTTTTAAAATATCAATTGAGAGGTGAAAGAAAATGCCATTTGGCAAAGAACTATCTCATCTGATCGAAGAGCAAATCCAAAGAGCGGCTGAAACTGCAGCTACAGGATCCGATACAGGTGGGAATGCGAAGCGATCAGGGACCGATGAGGGCCGGATAGCGCAACTTGAAGCAAACTTACAGCGACTGGCCGAAACATTTACGGCTTATCTCGGTAGTCAAAAGAAAAGTAAGCGGAACTTAGTTGAATATGGTCTTACTGTAATAGCTCTTCAGGGAATGCGCCTAGCGGTGACATCCGGGAGAGCTGTTTTTATTGACCGTGATGAGCCGCTGGATTTACCTTACACATTCTTGCAGCTAAGCAGCTCTGGTTCAGAGCGCCAAATCCGGTATGTATATCTTGATAGTACGGGAGTAGTTCTCGAAAGTACTACTGATCCAACCAATATTGGAGTGGGGTATATACCCCTGGCGATGGTTGATGTTTGGTCTGGCGTTAATGAAGTGTCGCAGGACAAGATCCAGGATATCCGGCCTCGGGCAGGGGCTGGAGAAAGTGATAGTACCTCAACCAGTCAGGTTTTAACAGGAAATGTTAGTCTCTACAGTCCGGATACTGGCAACGACAGCTTTCTTGTATCTCAAACCAATCCTGCAGGACTGAAGGTCAATGTTTCAGCCGGACGAGCTCTGGTAGCCGGTGAAGTTCTCAATGCGGAAGGCGGCGTGTTGGACCTGGCGGATCATCGCAAGGTAGTAAAGGAGTATTTAGGGATCAGTGATGGAATAAAAAAACAATATGAGTTATATCACCAAGCGGTGACCAATGTAAGCATTTATGTTGATGATGCACTGACGATTGCTGCTGTTGATACAGGAACGGGCTCAATTACGTTTGCCACAGCACCGCCCGCCGGAGCTGTACTCCGTGCTTCGTATACTTTTTCCGGCAACTATATGCTAGTCTTTTTGGTTGAAAAAGCTCAAACCAATGACGGTTGTTCTTTTGGCGTAGTCAACTGGGCTCTAGGCAGCAATCGCAATAGTCTGCAGCCGCCTGTACTGACGGAGAATCAGCATGCGATAGCTAAGGTGGATTTATCCAGCTTAATTACTGCCATCACAGATGGCTTGATCGACAACAGTTATGAGATAAAAAATCTTACTCAGGAAGATCTGCAGCGGGGTGGACAGTTAAGCGGCAGCAGCTTAGCTCCGGGCTCTATTACGGGTGAGCATATAACAGTGGAAGCTATCACGGGACAAAATATTGCCATTGAAGCAATCAGCGGCCTCCATATCTCACCGGAGGCTATCGAAGGACAGCATATTGCTGTTGAAGCGATAACTGGGGTTAATATTGCACCTGAATCAATTACCGGGGAAAAAATAGTTGCACGTTCGATTACAAGCAATACAATAGCAGCTAACGCCATCACTAGTGATAAGATTGCTACTAATACAGTGACAGCCGGACATATTGTCACCAATGCTGTTACCAGTGACAAAATAGCCGCCAATAGTATTACGAGCGGTAAAATTGCCGCTAACAGCATTAGTGCAGGTCATGTTATCGCCGGTCAAATCACGGGGGATAAATTGGCAGTCAATAGTGTGACAAGCGATAAGGTAGCCGCAAACACCATTACAGGCAGCCATATTATCGCCAGCCAAATCACCGGGGATAAGTTGGCGGCCAACAGTATTACCAGTGATAAAGTAGCAGCCAATACCATTAATGCTGGACATTTAATTGCTGGGCAGGTTACGGGAGCCAAAATTGCCGCGGGCACGATTACAGGTGACAAGCTGGTAGGCGGTACCATTACCGGTGATAAAATCATTGCTGGTGGAATTGAAACGGCTAATATTAAAACAGGCGCAGTTAATGCTGATAGAATTGCGGCAGGATCCATTAACACCGCTCATATAGTGGCTAATGCTGTAACGGCGGATAAGATTGCTGCCAAAGCTATAACGGCAGAAAAGCTGGCCGCGGGAGCTATAACGGCGGAACATATTGATGCAACGGTAATGAACCTGACTGCCAACGGTAAAACATTGTTTGCCGGTACGACAACGCTGGATGCGAGTGGCGTGACTGTTTCAGAGGACTCTGGTGCGTATACTAAGTTTGATGCCAGTGGTATTAACTGGTATTCATCAGCAGGAGTGAAATATGGAGGGATTCGCAGAACTGTTTATGGTACTGTAGATGCCAATAAATATATTCGACTAAACTGGGATACAGCGCCGTTTATTTTATTGTCACCAACGTATTTTAGGAGTGCCAGCAATGGGTATCCGGATAAGAATACACACGTTTATTGTTTCCCGGAAAATGTAACTCCAACAGGATTTAGGGTGCGACTACAGACTGTGGTTAGTAATGGACTACAGACGTATGCAATCAATCATTCTGCAACCGGGGCGACTAATGAATATTCTTCTGTTACTGAAACCACAACAACCAATATTCACGTAACTATTAAAAATACATCTGATTGGTACTACAATAGGTATGAGATTACCTACATTGAACTTTCTGGGCAACTTAGAACATTTGTTTATCCTGCGTTTGAAATAATAGGCTTCGGCGAAGAACGGACAGAAACGTTATTGACTAATGGTGAGCTAATGCAATATCGAGTAAATATTAAAGTAACGCAATTGCCATGGTACGAGACGTCTAAATATGCTTATACGGGTAAGGAAGGGTTGTATTGGCAAGGCGGAAATCCAAGTAGCTTTAAAGGGAAAATTTATTCTTTATCTCAGCCTACATCGAAGGGAAATATCTATTCTTCCTATACTAAGTCGTATCTACCTTTTTACGATTCCTCCCGTAGTGGAGCAGGATGGGCCTCCACTTATTTAGTTGAGCATATTCCTTCTACTAGTATGGTTGGTGCAGTAATTGTTAGTTATCAACTGGATAGTCAGCTAGTAATCAGCAAAACAGGGAAAGTAAGTTTTATTGCTATGGAAATGGATTCAATAAATTCATATCTCATTGAAGATTAAAGAATGTAAGTAGTTTGTCATTGAACAATGGCGGCGCTGCAAAAGCACCAATTTTAATGTCCAATATTTCGACGGAAACCCAATAGGCTTCGGTTTTATGCTTAATATACATGCATTGATAAGTTTATAGAAATTAAGAACAAAGGCGGTGAGAGCAAATGCCATTTGGCAAGGAACTATCGCATCTGATCGAAGAGCAAATTCAAAGAGCGGCCGCAACTACAGCAACCAGTGCTGATGCAGGCGGGAGTGCAAAACGATCAGGGACCGATGAAGGCCGGATAGCGCAAATTGAAGCGAATTTACAGCGTCTGGCCGAAACATTTACAGCGTATCTCAGTACTCAAAAGAAGAGTAAGCGGAATTTAGTTGATTATGGTCTTAATGTGATAGCTCTTCAGGGAATGCGCCTAGCGGTGACATCCGGGAGAGCTATTTTTATTGACCGAGATGAGCCGCTGGATTTACCTTATACATTCTTACAGCTAAGCAGCTCTGGTTCAGAGCGCCAAATCCGGTATGTATATCTTGATAGTACGGGAGTTGTTCTCGAAAGTACTACTGATCCAACCAATATTGGTGTGGGCTACATTCCCCTGGCGATGGTTGATATTTGGTCTGGCGTTAATGAAGTGTCGCAGGACAAGATCCAGGATATTCGGCCACGTGCTGGAGCGGAGGAAAGTGACAGTGCTGCCAACAGCCAGGTGTTAACAGGCAATGTCAGTCTCTACAGTCCGGATACTGGCAACGACAGTTTTATTGTGTCGCAAACTGATCCTGCAGGATTAAGGGTCAATGTTTCAGCTGGTAGGGCTTTGGTGGCTGGAGAAATCCTCAATGCCGAAGGTGGCGTGTTGGATCTGGCCGATCATCGCAAGGTAGTGAAGGAGTATTTAGGGATCAGTGATGGAATAAAAACGAAATATGAGTTATATCACCAAGCTGTGGCCAGTGTAAGCATTTATGTTGATGATATAGTTACAACTGCTGCTATCGATGCATCCACAGGCGCGATTGCTTTTGGCACAGCACCACCTGCTGGAGCTGTACTTCGTGCTTCCTATACCTTCTCCGGCAATTACATGCTAGTCTTTTTGATTGAAAAAGCACAAACCAATGACGGCTGCTCTTTTGGCGTAATCAACTGGGTTCTAGGCAGCAATCGCAATAGTCTGCAGCCGCCTGTACTGACGGAGAATCAGCATGCTATTGCCAAAGTAGACCTGTCCAGCTCAATAACAACCATTACAGACGGGTTGATTGATAACAGTTATGAGATAAAAAATCTCACGCAGGAAGAGTTGCAGCGGGGCGGACAGTTAAGCGGTAGCAGCTTAGCTCCCGGTTCGATTACAGGCGAGCATATAACGGTGGAAGCTATCACGGGACAAAATATTGCGATTGAAGCAATTAGCGGCCTCCATATCTCACCGGAGGCTATCGAAGGACAGCATATTGCTGTTGAAGCGATAACTGGGGTTAATATTGCTCCTGAGTCGATTACCGGAGAAAAGATTGTCGCTTATTCTATTACCGGAGATACCATTGCAGCCAATGCCATCACTAGTGATAAGATTGCTGCTAATACCGTAACCGCAGGACACATTGTCGCTAATGCGGTTACCGGCGATAAAATAGCGGCCAACAGTATTACGAGCGGTAAAATTGCCGCTAACAGCATTAGTGCAGGTCATGTTATCGCCGGTCAAATCACGGGGGATAAATTGGCAGTCAATAGTGTGACAAGCGATAAGGTAGCCGCTAATACTATTACCAGTGCACACATAATTACCGGACAAATAACTGGTGATAAGATTGCTGTAAATGCAGTGACCAGTGATAAAGTAGCGGCAAATACGATTAAAGGCAGTCATATTATTGCTAGTCAAATCACCGGCGATAAGTTAGCGGCCAACAGTGTCACCAGTGACAAAGTAGCAGCCAATACCATTAATGCGGGGCATTTAATTGCCGGGCAGGTTACAGGCGACAAAATCGCAGCCGGAACCATCACAGGTGACAAGCTGGTAGGTAGTACGATTACTGGTGATAAAATCATCGCTGGCGGTATTGATACGGCAAATATAAAGACAGGTGCGATTAAGGCTGATCAAATTGCGGCTGGTACGATCAACTCCTCGCATATAGCAGCTAATTCCATTACTACTGATATGCTCCGCGGTGGTACGATTACGGCTGATAAGTTTGAAGATACAACCTGGGGCGATATGTCTCAGGCAATGCGTTTTGTTAAAAGCATTATCGGCGGTGAGCAGACCTGGAAGAAGGTGCTAAGCAAAACAGATTTAACAATTGGCGTAAAATCAAATGTCACTGTTGCAGTGGATGATTTCCCTGCTATCAGCCTGGATACTCAGCGCCATTGGGATGACGGCCTTGCCTGGGATACCAGTGGACAAAAATGGGACATTCCGGTAAGTGCCTCTGGTTATTGGGAAAGTGCCAGCATCGATTATGGAGTCACTAGTAACCTGCAAGCTGAATTCTGGGCGCAGCCTTTGCTGTCTGATCCGGCAGTAACCATTACTGTAAAGGCACGCTACTCAACGGATAATTTGTCCTGGACAGATTACGAAACGCTTAGTCGCAGTTCAACAGTGAATTATTTGTTCTGGGTAGGCTCGTTGAAACTATTCCGGTACTTTAAAATACGGGTTGAATTTGCCACTGCTGATACTAGTAAATACGTAATATTAGGCTACCCCGAAGTACGGGCAGCCAATTGCCAGATAGGAACGGAAGATATTGCTGACAGAGCAATTTCTTCAGTTAAAATGGCAGCGGGAGCTTTGGCGAATTCAGTTGCCATGCTTACCGGTACAATGCTGAATGGAGCGACGCTGCCTTTACCTGCAGGATACACCAAAGAACAGTGCAAGTGGATTGTCTGCCACGATCGCTGTATTCATAGTGTTGCTGGCAATACAACCGGCATACCTGCGGAGATAACCGTAAACCCAACGACCTTAATGGTGAATTCGTTCTGGCGGGACCAGGGAGGAGCTTCGGCTACCTTAGCCGCTTGTCAGGCAACAGCAACAATTGCCTATCTGGTTATTGGGGTGAAGTAAGGAGGACATATATGTGGACAATTTTTAATTCCGAGCAAAAAGCAATAGCGAATTGTGACTATGAACCCAATCAAGCTGAGCTTGCTTTACGAGGGGAAAAGGCTGTGTATCATGAGAAACCGATTTCGTTACATGAAGCTCTTATTCATGAAGGCAATGTCAGGCGTAAGCCGTTAATAAGGCTTGTGGCCGAGAAAGCTGAACTCTGCGCAACGATAGCCATTACCTGTGAAGATGAGAGTATTTCTAAAGTTCCCCTGATAATATCGGGCACAACGGTTACTAAGCCTCTTGGGTCATTCAAATTGCTTGGTGATCCTGGTGTAACTGTAACAATTGACTTCGATAGGGAGCAGTTTTGCGGCGAACCGCTGGAGGTGATTTTCGATGCCTAATGTGCAGTTAAATCTGGATGGTTCCATTACTGTAGTAAAAGATCAGACAGAGATTGTAGCGTATTATGATAAGCTTATCAGTCGGAGAATGGAATCACTGGTGAAATTAATGGCTTACGGAGGCGATATTGGCCCAATAAAAAATAGGATTGCCCAGTTGAGCAGGGAAAAGAGACAAAAGCTGGCGGAGGTAAAGGGAAATGCTGAAAACTGATAGCAAGACATGTATTCATTGTGGCTTATGCAACTTACTGTGTCCTGTGGGCGCCATAAATGAAGGAAACATTATTGAGTCAGTTTGTATCCAGTGTAAGGAATGTTTGGCAAACTGTCCGGAAAGTGCGATACGTATTAATTAATAAAATTTTAGGAGGAGATTTTAACATGGCATTCGATCAAAACAAACCTGCAAATAATGGAACTATGGCAAGCGTGGATATGAGAAATAACTTTATTCATATTAAAAATGCTGTTGATAAGGAGCATGTGTGGGATGATGCAAATCCAGCAAACACCACTCATCGACTGGATCAAATTAAAGGAACGGTAACAGGCTTTACTCAAAAAGATACTGCTTCAGGAGGTTTCGATTACCAAACAGGTACAGGAAATACGTATTCTCTGATAACTCATTCTGTAAATGGCGTGGCTGCAAATACATACACGCTACAATCATTATTGCAAGAATTAGTCAATCGTTCTCATCAGCATATAATAGAAAAGCATTTTTACAATTGCAATTGTGATTGCAATTGTGATTGTAATAGTTGCTTCGTTGCAGGTTCGAAGGTATTGATGGCCGATTGGACATGGAAGAATATCGAAGACGTAGAAATCGGTGACAAAGTTATTGGTATCGATGGTAAAAGCAATACTGTCACTGCATTTGTACGAGGATATACGACTAAGATGGGCAAGCTTGATAGCATTGGCTTAGATGCTTTATATTTCACTATATCGCATAATTTTTGGGTTCAATACAGTGATGAACAAGTATGGGGCTCTAATGATAAAGCATTACATCTGACATCTGTTCATGATGCTATGCTATATGATAGTTTTGATATAAAAGACATGACACTACCATATGCCACGATATATGGCTGGAACAATACAAGGGTTCAAGAAATCGGAAACGTCAAGCCTACTAAAGTATTTAATTTTAAAGTCAGCGGTTCCCATTCGTACATAGTTAATGGATATGTAGTATCTGGATGTGCATGTGAGTATAATGACTTTGACTGGTCTGCTATAGACTGGAAGGGGTTAGAGAATGTCGCAAATTAAACGGTATTTTATCTCGCTAGGTAAAGCATGCAATATGCATTGTATCTATTGCCACCAGGGAGGGGACAAGCCAGTTTGTCCCGCTCTGCATGTAGAGAACGCAGATGTGCAGAAAATACGCGACATCGTATCTTATTTTCCAAAGACAGGCAAGTACGCTGTAACTTTATATGGAGGCGAGCCATTACTGTACTGGGATACTATCGTTCGTCTTGTTGATGCACTACGCAATAATAATCCCGATATCAAGATTGGCATGCCGACCAATGGCTTATTATTGACAACCTCAAAAGCATTAAAATTGAATGAACTGGATGTTATGGTAGGCTTATCACATGATGGTCCGGTTTTTGAAAAGACCAGGAGGAGTAAGGACATTCTTAAAATCAATCCTGAACCATTTTTGACGCTAAACACAAGAAGCATCAGCGCCGTAGTTTCTAAGCTTAATTGGAACTTCTACGATGTTTGGGAATATTTTGATGAGTTTTCGCTCAAACATAATTGTTGTGGTCCAGTCAGGAAAGAAAATATACAGATACAAATAGCAAAGGATGTGGAGAACAATACACCTGAAGAATTATTAATCCTCGATATGCCAGAATTTGAACAAATGTTGGATAAGGTATTCGATAATTTGGAAAATCATATACGTAATAAAGAATTTACTAGTTATGAATATCAACAATACCGAGGGTTTATTGAAACATTAAATTTAAGGCTGAAAGAACCTGACAAAATAGGTATATGGTGTGGAGCAGACAAACAGGTTGCCCATTTGGACATGGAAGGGAATCTGTATGTATGCCATAATGTGGCAAAACCCTATGGTAATGTACGTAATTTCAAAGAGATAAAACCTGGTGGCTATAATCCTTACCTATATGATAGCAAGTGCATTGCGTGCCCCGCCTATATTATTTGTGGTGGGGCATGTCCTGTAGCACATCCTGACAAGCGGAAGTATACCTGTTATTTCATGTACCAGCAAGTGACTCGCCTCTTTAATATGCTTCATAATTTAAACAAGACTTACTAATCTACTTCATAGCTTTTCAAATGCATAAAAAAGCAATATGAAACCGCGTTTGGATGTTATATTGTATAACGGTTTTAAGGTGAGAGTTGTGATTACATCTCATTTTGTAATAGAAAGGAAGGATGATAATTATGGAATTAAATTTGGTGGTTAGGAATGCAGAGTTCAATAAATTCGCACCCGAATATCTGGATGTGATATTGGATGAAGCCCAGGAAAATATAACTGTTGATTACTACAAAATTATTAATGCAGAAATAGGAGGGACGGATGAAGATGAATTTGTAAACGGATACTCAAGTTCTAAGTATACAAAGAAAGCCACGGTAACTTTTCCAATATCAGAAATTGATAAAAAGTTTGATACATTTTGTATTTATGTCAATGTTATGGGAGATTTATTGTTGCCTCTGAACCAATCTAGATATGTCGCAAGTTCAAGAACAGGATATAGTATGCTTTCGAATGCTTTTAATATTTTTGATTTCAATGCAGCTTTACTCTTGAAGCAGGACGGCGAAAAACTCGTGGTACTGAGTCAGAAAATTCCTATAAAGAATACTAACTTCAATAATGTAATGCTTTTTGAAGGCGATGCAATGTCTTTGGATATACTCAATGGCTGCTTCGACCACAAATATGACAAAGCTTCAGAAAAAGCCGATTACAGAAGAAAGAAGGTTTTACTGGAATTGGATGCTAATGAAAGCCTCTCATATATGGAGGCACAATTAGATATTCTGACCAAATTAGTATTTACTCTGCTAGAAGTTGCAGACCCAGCTATTAAAAATGCGATTAAGTTGCAGTTCCCTGAATTGAATATAGTTGAAGCCGTTTTGAAGAACACATCATTATTGAATGTTAAGAATATTGAACATTGCATGAGAGAGATTAACACTACAAAGGCAAAAGTCCGGGAAATTCAACAGAATTATTATGAATTTAAGAGCCAACAAGGGCTCTAATACGAAATTTAACCTGAGTCCGTTTTCGGCTAGCCCATTCCCTTATAGCCAGCTGGTATATATTACTTCTTATCAACTATAGACTTTGCAGGTAAAAGCCGTCACATTGACAGATGTCAACTGGTGACGGCTTTACCTTGCTGTAATCAGAATATGGAATAGCTCATCTTCACCAAAGTTAGATTTCCGACGAATATTCCGATTGGCGCATTATTTGAAAGCAAAGGGCCAATGTGCCTATATGGACTGTGATAAAATAACCTGACTAATAGGAGGACTTTGTATGATCAATAGAATAATTTCGCTATTTCTTATATGTCTATTCGCTCTCGGTGTTCTTGGATGCTCATCGAATACTGGTTCCCAGAATATTGTGCTTAAGTTAGGTACAGATGCAGCCCAGGATTATGCGACTACCATCGCCAACCGTCAGATGGCTGAAATTGTAAAAAACAAAACGAATGGTCGTATTATCATCGAAGTATATGCTAATGCACAATTGGGTGATGGCAAAGAACTAATTGAAGCCATTCAAATGAATGCCGTGCAACTTGCTACGGTAGGGGTATTGCAGATGGCTGAATTCAAAAAAGAGTTTGCGGTATTAGAAACACCCTATTTGATAGTAGATCAGGCACATCTTGATAAAGTTCTTGATGGTGATATCGGCCGTAGATGGCTTGCGATGGATGATATAGGTATTGTTGGCCTCACATTTTATGATAATGCTCCGCGTAGTTTCTATAACTCGAGGTCGGCAATAGAAAAGCCGGAAGATTTAAAAGGCATGAAGGTACGCACTACATCAGCTCCGATGATGATTGAAACATTAAAGATACTTGGCGCAGTGCCTACGCCTGTTCCTTTTAGTGAGGTTTATCAAGCACTACAGAACAGAGTGGTGATTGGAGCAGAAAATGATATCACGTCGTATCTTAGTAAGGGACATTTTGAGGTAGCCAAGTATTTCACGAGCAATGAGCATACAATGGTTCCTGATATATTAATTATGTCCAAGAAGGCAATGGATAAGTTGAGTGAGGCAGACAGAGAGATCATTATTGAGGCTGCCAAGAAATCACACAATTTTCAACGTGCAGAACAGGCTAAGAGGGTAGAGGCAGCCTATGCTAAGTTGAAAGAGTATGGAGTAATATTTACGAAAGTAGATAAGGGGCCGTGGATTGCGGCTACCGAGTCGGTAATTGATAAGCAGAGCGATTCATTTAAGTCATTGGTGACTCAAATCCGGGATATGAAGTAATATGAATAGACTTGTTGAGGGTATTGCCATGGGGTGCTTGGCAGTTATGGCCACAAGCGTTTTGTACATAGTGTTTATGCGATATATCCTTAATACCGGATATCCCTGGGGAGAAGAAGTAGCCCTGCTGAGTTGGGTTTGGCTGGGCTTTTTTAGTTCCGCTTTAGCTATTAGGGATGATACTCATATGAAGTTAACGTTCGCGGATAAATATTTACCTGCTCGTGTAATAGAAATATCGAATGTATTCAATATGATAATAATGATAGCAATATCAGCATTGGGTATATACATGGGTATAGATATGTGCATATTAGCAAGATTTAGTGAGTTGCCTGGTACAGGACTCAGTTCAATCGCTGCATATTTACCGGTACCGATTGGATTTGCAATATCTATAGTATTTTTGATACGGAGAGGATATAAATGGAGGAGGTAGCAATATGGCTGCTATTAGGTAGTTTTATCGTATTCATGCTGGCCCGGATGCCCATTGTGTTTGCTTTAGGCACATCGTCATTGTTAACTGCTTTATATCTCGACTTGCCGCTTGCAATTTTAGCGCAAACAATGGTTAAAGGTATTTGGAACTTTTCGTTCCTCGCGATACCTTTTTGTGTATTAGCGGGTGAGATAATGTGCGAAGGTACAATCATTAGGAAGCTGGTTGCTTTATCAAATTCGTTCATCGGCCATGTGCGTGGAGGTATAGCAATAGTTGATGTTACGGGATGTATGCTGTTTGGTGGTATGTCCGGTTCGTCGGTTGCAGATGCCTCCTGTGTAGGATCCGTGTCCATACCTATGATGAAAGAGAGAGGCTATGATGCGGATTATGCCGCCGTAGTTACAGCGTTTGCTTCAACACAGGGAATATTGATACCACCAAGTCATAATGCAGTTATGTATGCTATTATAGCTGGCATTTCGATATCGGACATGCTCATAGCGGGTATTATCCCAGGTGTTATGGTAGCGATAGGTACGGCAATATTGGCATATGGAATTGCTATGAAACGAAACTATGTGATAATTCCTAAAGTCACTTGGGATGAACGGTTTATGGTGATGAAGGAAGCGGTATTACCGTTAGGTGCCATTGCTATTGTTTTTGGTGGTATAGGTCTGGGTATGTATACTGTTACCGAGTCTAATGCCATAATAGCGATCTATGCGTTCTGTTTATCCTTGTTAGTATACAGGGAGTTATCTCTGCGCAGCATTACATCCATATTATACAGAAGCGTCTGTACCTTATCGAATGTAATAATATTGATATCATTTTCAGCACCATTTGGATGGTTATTAGCTTATCTAAAGGTACCTAGTATAGTAACTCATGGCATATTGTCATTTTCGAATAATGAATATATCGTGATGCTTCTTATAAATTTTATCTTACTTGTATTGGGCTTTATGATAGATACAACCCCTACTTTGATAATATGCACACCTATCATGCTGCCGATCGTTATGCAATTCGGGGTGGATCCAATCCAGTTTGGAATGATGATGATGATGACTATGTGCATTGCATTGGTTCATCCGCCATTAGGCATTTCATTATACGTTTCATGTGCCATTGCAAAGGTGCCGGTAGAGAATGTAATTAGGACGTCAATTCCGTTTTATGTGATGATGCTTGTAATACTTTTGCTCATAATTTTTATTCCTTCAGTAACTCTGTTTTTGCCTAATTTAGTAAATTAAAGGTTATTAGGTAACCAGTAGGCTAAAATAACTTACTTTAAGTCGAAAGAGCCAAGGCGGCTCTATTTTTATTGGATGAAATTAGACTTTTATCCCCTAAACTGTACGGATAATTAATAGAGGAATAAATCTGAGATGGTATCAGTTTCTTCTAACTCATGAATTAAACAGGAGGTAAAGAACATGTATTGCCCACTACTTTGTATGAACCCCGATAGCTCAGTGACTTCTTTGGGACAGTGTAAAGAAGAAGCCTGTGCCTGGTGGATTATTACTAATGACATTGGTAAATGCGCGATTTGTCAAATGGGAGAGAAAGCAGCAAACCCCTAAGAATACACTTATACAGAAAGGAGACGCTTATGGTTCCAACATTAAAACTAAGCGATGTCATGAATAAATGGCGGGATGCCTTAAAGGCAAGTACAAGCATACGGAATTTTTGTATGACACAATATAATAGTCCGCCTAAAATATCTATCGGTTCTGACCCCAAACATTTATCAGCGGCTACAGAGTATCCGCTGATTATTCTTTATCCCGGTGCAAAAGAAGAAGGATTGGAACTCCAGGAATATACTTATAAACTAACTGTCAAATGGGCAGTCCTGCAATCGGAAACAGTCAAAACAGGTGATGTGACGGAATACGCGGGAGTCACAGAATGTGATGAGCTTGGACAGCTGATCTATTTGGAACTGGCTGGACTAAATACGGATAATCCGATTAGCAGTGTCCGTTACAATCTAGATCCGGTTGCCTGCTATCCGCGCTTTCCCGGTTGGATGGATATTACTTTAAAAATTACGCCTGTTAACGGCTACAGCATTCAATATTAGGAGGAATAACATGTCAAGAGCAAAAGGATACAACTCTCAATTAGCATTGGCCTATGAACAGGCTTACGGTCAAACACCAAGTACGCCTACAGGCTATAATATGCCATTTAATCAGGCGAAAATTGCGATTACCCAAAACCTGATCGAGCCCGCTACCATTCGCGGACGACGTGATAAACAGCAGCCAGTAATCGGCAATGTAGACGTTTCCGGTAGTTTGGTGGTGCCGCTTGATCAAGTTGGAACAGGATTTTGGCTGCGGTCTATGTTTGGTAACCCTGTCACTACTGGTGCCAGTGCTCCCTATACACATGTTTTTAAAGTAGCCGACAGCCAGCCATCTTTGGTATTAGAGCAGCAATATCCGGATATTCCGGCTTATGAAAAGTATAATGGCTGCAAAATCAATAAATTCTCCTTCACCTATGGCGGCGATGCTGAGCTAGTCGCCAATATCGACGTAATTGGTGCTAGACGAACGATAGGTTCAACACCCTTTGCAGCTAATCTGACAGAGGTTCCGCTTGTACGCTTTAACAACTTTCAAGGTGTGGTAGAAGAAGGCGGAACGCAGCTGGCAACCGTAACCGAAGCAAATCTAAATGTTGATTTTTGCTTGGACGGCAGTACATACACCATTGGCGGCGGCGGATACCGCACGGATTTACCAGAAGGTGTGCTGCAGGTTTCCGGTACAATTAAAGCCTTTTTTGCTGATACGGTGCTGCTCAATAAGGCAATCAACAACACGAAAACATCCCTGAAATTTAAATTTGTCAACGGTAACCACAATCTGCAGTTTTATATGGAAGAGGTCGTATTTGAGCAGACTTCACCTGGTATTGAAAGTGATAAAGGAATTACCATCAATTTACCGTTTAAAGCGTTCTATGCTAACGGTGGCAGCGGCAGCATCATTGTAGCAACGTTGGTTAATGACCAAGCATCTTATGCGATTTAAGTAGAAAGATTAGTAAGCCCAATACTTTAAAGCTGGCTCAGCAATAAAGTATTGGGCTTTGTTATGAGAGGGCGTATATTGCTATTTTTTGCTGAGAGGAGGTGTTAATTTGAGCGAAGAAGGAAATTCGATTAGCGTTACTTTCCATGATTTTGTATATGATAATTTATATTTTAAAAGAGACATGGAGTTATATTCCGATTATGTAAATCGGGTTAATAATGGAGAGAATATTTCTCTTGCTGAACAGCAGGTTTATAACGATGCATCTGCTCGATTAATGCAGTATAATATGCGCCTTGAGGTCCAGAATACAAATATTTGGGGTAAATATGGGGAGAGTACGGCTTCGCCCCTAGCCGTAGTCACTGTAGACGCTGCAAATGATACAAATACTACGGTGAATGCAGAAACTCCTAATACGGATCAATTACCCGACAATGTAACCAATCAGAGTAACGCTGCCTGGTATGATCAAGAATGGAAAAAAATAGCGGCAGCAAATCCTGCCTGGAGTGAACAACAGGTTTATGATGAACTGTCGCGGCAGATTGGTGAAGCAAACTGGAATGCCCGATATCAAAATATAATGGCTGATATTGCCAATAGCAGGACTCCAGCAGAACGAGAACAAAAAATTAAGTATTATGAATCTGAATTGAGTACATTTCAATCCTCAGGAATAGATGTTGGTAATGATATAGCCTTTCTTAGGGAAACGCAAGGATTTGCAGGAGAGTCATCTATAATAACCTTCGAACCAGCGCCTGACGAAACTACTTGGGTTGAACCAGAGTTAACTGAGCAGCGAAAAAGTGAGGGACTCACATTAGAATATAATCCGCTGGGGCAATTATGGTTGGTTGACACTAGTGGGAACCCTACTCAGGAGGAATCGTATAGATTTTCGAAACAGTTAGAGCATGTTAATAGTTTAGCTAGTAATCTTGCAAGGGCTTTTGTATATGATTCTGATGCATCTGTTGCGGATAATGCTCATAAATTCTTTGATATGGCAGGATTTGCTCCAGGTGCTGGTGCTATACCAGACCTTGCAAATTCAGCGTTATATTTCACTGAAGGTAATTACAAAGAGGCTGGCTGGAGCGCTTTGGCTGCAATACCAGGCATTGGAGATGGTTTTGCAGCTGCAAGAATTACTAAGAAAGCTGTTGGCTCAGCAGAACATATAATAACCAAAGAAGTTGGCAAAGTGGCAAACTCTAGGAATTATAGGGAGTTATATATAAAAGAAAATCCTGAGATGCCGAAACACTATCAAGTACATCATACCTTACCGCAAATGTATGAAGAAATTTTAAATTCATCTGGGAAAAATATTCATGAAAATCAGTTTCTCAGAGGAATTGCTCCAGATGTTCACCGTTTGGTTACAAAGGAGTGGTTACAATGGGGAAAATCGCTAGGGCATACACCTACTGAACAAGAAATTATTGACTTTGCTAAGAAAATAGATATTAAATATAGTAATGATTGGTATAAACCATAGGAGGTAGGTACATCAATGGATAAACAAAAAATCTTTTTTGATAATCTTAAATGTATCAAGGATTACTGGGTGGAGAAAGGCGTAGAAGGTCTTGAAATTGACGCCGATTTGCGATGGTCAAGCGTTAAGGGCGATATTCAAGAACTGCAAAAATTGATATCTACTCC
This sequence comes from Bacillota bacterium, assembly GCA_023434855.1. The sequence goes on from JAEYSJ010000356.1 coordinate 16,968, forward strand.
AGAGCAAAAAGACGCTTTTGGAAGAGTTTTAAATGATATTATTGAAGGCGTATTTCACTCTACCTTAGTAATGATTGATGGTGGAGATGCTTTGGCTGATAAGTTAAAGATTGACTTAGTAGATTTTGATACAGGTGAGTCGCTAAAAGGCAATACGTCCCTACATGAAGGTTTTTTTGACTATTTACTTGATAATGAATAAGGATATTCAGATAGTTAAATTATTGAAAAAATACGAAAAAATTAGCAATACAAACAAAAATACATAGTCCAAATCGGCAGCATCTTTAACGATGCTGCTTTATCTTTTAACATCACTTTTAAAGGAGGTAAAATATGCCACAATTTCCAAATATTCAACAACCGGTATACCCTCTGACAACTAAAATCAAAGATCCATCCCTACAGTCTGAAATGGAAAACGGCATGGTCATTTCGAGGGCGAGATTTACCCGGGTACCGCAGACCTTTGTACTCAAATGGACGGCATTGCCTGCAGAAGATTACGCAATGCTGCGTGACTTTTACCGGACCAAAGCACTGGGCGGCAGTCTGGCGTTTGACTGGCAATATCCTGCCGTTGCTAATGATCCTTATTCTGGCAAGCTGTTTTCCGTACGCTTTACGGGTGGGGAGATTAGCTTTGAATTATCATCTCCTGGTCGCTACGCCGGCACGCTGACCATTCAGGAGGTGTAAGTATGCTGAATTTATCAGTTGCCGGCATGCTGGAAAAAAGTCAGCTTTCCAGTGATGGAGTATGGCTGCTGCTGGTGGAAGTGGCGATTCCCGATGCGGAAGAACCGTTGCGTCTGGTACGCAATAATGAAGATATTCACTGGAATGGTCATACCTGGAGTGCTTTTAATTTTAAACTCGGAGAAATCACTGAGGACAATAAAGGCAGGCCTCAATCCGTGCCGCTGCAGATCTCCAATATCACGCAGACCGTGCAGGCATATGTGGAAGAGTACAACGGCCTTACGGGAGCAATGGTTGTTTTACGTGTCGTCCATTCGCAGCATCTGGATAATGCATTGCCTGAACTGGAGGAAGTTTTCAATATCCAGTCAACAACGTGTGACAGCAAATGGGTAACTTTTTACTTAGGCTGTGATCTGTCTATCCAGGTGCGGTTTCCCTTCCGGCGCGTGTTAAAGAACTTCTGTGCCTGGCGCGATCACTATAAAGGAATCGAATGCGGCTATGGCGGATCAATGCCAGAGTGCGATGGTACATTGCAGTCGTGTCGAATACGAGGTAATTCGACACGATATGGTGGTGAGCCAAGTATTCCGGAAGGAGGTCTGTATGCTTAGGCAACACACATTTACCGATTTGATTGCCGTGCCCTTCGTAGACGGAGGACGGGATCCAGCAGTCGGGCTGGATTGCTGGGGCTTATCCACAGAGGTTTTCCGGCGTTGGGGCATTGAATTGCCTGACTATAAAATATCGTGTGAAGCAGCCAGCTTAATTGATCGCGAATTTAAAGAACAAATACAATTTTGGCGCAGGTGCGAGGGAGAAATTCCAGTACCTGCGCTTGTTGTTATCCGGTTCGCCGCTTATTGTGATCATACAGGGGTATACATCGGGCAGGGGCGGTTTATTCATACCCGCAAGGGAATTGGTGTTAATATTGACCGTATTGACAACCCTGCCTGGGCAAAGCGGATTGAGGGATTTTATGTACCGGAGGTGATGGAATGATCACAATTACCATAATTAAAAACCCATTCAACTATAGTGATAAAGTCATACATACCTGCCCCTATATTCCAGGGAAAACTGCCCATGAATACATTCAGCCTTATATTATGGGGCTGGATGATTTTGTTATCAGCATTAATGGCGATGTGGTGGAAGAGGGGCAACAACAGCTGATAAACGCTAATGACTGGATGGCTGTATGCCCGGTTGTCGGCAAAAGCGGCAGAGACTGGTTTAGAACGATTGGAATGCTGGCGATAGGATATTTCACAGGTCAATTATCGAGTACTTGGGGTGGCACTGCAGCTAAGGCGGGAACTTTCGGTTCTAGCTTTTGGGGCCATATGGCAGCGGGTGCTGTCGGGTTGGTTGGTGGAAGCCTGATCAATCACTGGTTTCCTCCTGCCAAACCGGACCGGATTGAAGCAAAGTCAAGTTACAATTGGGGCACTGCTCAATCCCAGTCCGGTCAGGGAAATGCCTTGGCTGTAACCTACGGCACGATGCGAACAGCCGGACAAATTCTGGCGCAGCATGTATCGGTTGGGCAAAATACCGATACAGATAAAGACAACGATGAAGAGCAGTATTTAAATATTCTGCTGTGCGGCGGGGAAGGCCCGATTGATGAGATCAGCGATGTCCGGATCAACGACAATCCCGTATCTTATTATAAGAACGTTACCGTTGAACCAAGACTGGGGCTTAACGACCAGCAAGTAATTCCTAATTTTAATGATGTCTATGATGATCAAGCTCTGGCCTATGAGTTTGACTATACAACTAATCAGGAAAGTATCTGGGCTACGCAGCAAACCGAAGGAAATGCAGTAGAAGGGCTGGAGATTACACTGCATTTTCCAGGCGGTTTATATTACATCAATGACGAAGGTAAACAGCGTACTGCATCAGTTACGGTAGAAGTGCAGTATAAGAGAGTGCTTGATACCGTATGGAGCCTGTTTACCACCGCGGAAATTGCGGAGGCGAAAAATACCGCTTTTTCCCGTACCTATCGTGTTGATCATCTTCCAGCTTCACAATATGAGGTGCGAGCCCGCTGCACCTACAAGAGCGGCACCAGTACCCGCCACTCTACCAAGGTATACTGGACGCAGCTGTCCAGCATTATGTATGACGATTTTATCCGTCCTGGCAAAGTGCTCGTTGGTATCAAGGCACTGGCAACAAGTCAGTTAAGCGGAGGGATGCCAAGCATAACCTGGGTGCAAACCAGGAGCAAGGTTTGGGTATATAATCCCGGTACCGGTAAATACGAGCAAAAATCGGCTACCAATCCGGCCTGGGCTGCGTATGATATGATCCACCGCTGCCGGAAAATTAAAAATATCCATACAGGCCAGGATGAGTATGTTGTCCAGGGCGCTCCGGCTTCACGGGCAGTATACCAGGATTTTGCCCGATGGGCGGCGTTCTGTGAGGAACGGGAATTGACTTTCAATTATATCTTTGATACGGCGAGTGATCTATGGACAGCGCTGCAAAAGCCGGAAAGTGTTGGTCGGGGCAAGGTAATCCTACGGGGAACCAAGTTCGGCTGTGTCTGTGATGCTCCCGGTGAGCCGGTACAGTTGTTTACGGTCGGCAATATGCTTACCGACAAGTTCAAAGAGACCTTTGTCAGTCAGAAAGACCGGGCCAATGTAATCGAAGTCTCTTTTGCCAATAAAGATAAAGCGTATGAAAGAGATGTCATTACGGCGTATGCCGATGACTATGATAGGGCGGCGGAGCCGAATATCACCCAGATCACGCTGGACGGGGCTACTACTGCAGCGCAGGCCTACCGGGAAGCAAAATACCGGCTGCGGCTTAACCAGCATTTGGTGCGGACAGTTGAGCACAGTGCCGATATTGATGCGATTGCTTGTCAGATTAATGATATTGTTCTTTTGGCACATGATGTACCTCAATGGGGATTCTCCGGACGAATTTTGGCAGCAACACCTACGACATTGCAGCTTGATCGTGAAGTCACGCTGAAGCCGGGAATATTCTATACAGTGGCTGTTCAAATTACTAATCCAGCGGCAGCTACAGCGCAGGAGGTACAGAGTATTGTAACCGTCGATGTGCAAGGGGTTTTGCAGGAAACGACGACTAATATCCTGACTCTTAACCAGCCATTGTCTCAGGTGCCGCTGAAGTGGGATTTGTACAGCTTTGGTGAAACGAATAAGGTTGTGAAACCATTCCGGGTGCTGAATATTAACCGTGATCAGGACCTAAGGCGCAAGATTACCTGTATCGAATACATTGAGGCTGTTTATACAGAAGCCACAGACATACCGGAAGTCAACTACAGCGAGCTAGTGACAAAGACGGAAGTCAGCAGTGTGAGTGCTTTAGAAGAAACATACCGCCAAAAAGACGGTACGATGCTTTCCAATTTGCATGTTGCCTGGACGATTCCCCGCAATGCTCCATTTAGGAGTTATAAGGTCTCATTCAGCAGTGACAATGGACAAACGTGGACTGAATGGGGAACCTCAACGGCCTTGCGTACGACGATCAGCGGTGTTAAAACAGGCAATACCTATGTGATCAAGGTGCGCACCGTCAATGACATTGGTGTGATTTCCGTCGGAGCCGTATCTTCTGGCGTATATATCGTTGGCAAGGATATACCGCCATCAGATGTTGCCCAGCTGTCAGCCTCCTTTGATGCTGCTGATTTAACAAAAGTGACTTTAACCTGGCCGGGAGTAGTAGATGTTGACCTGGCAGGTTACCGGTTACGGGAAGGGTCGAAAGTCATTGAAAACTTGGCGCAGATTACTTCCTATACCTATCAGGCTGCCGAAAGCCGCTTCCATACTTTTGCCGTTACAGCTGTCGATAACTCCGGCAATGAATCGCAAGTGGCAGCGACTGCTACGCTGAAGGTAACGATTGAGCCTGAATCTGTGCAAGCTTTTGTAGTCAGTCAGCGTTTGGCAGACCGCAGCTATGTGGATATGTCCTGGTTGGCCAATACCGATACCGGCCTTTCTCACTATGAAATACGGATGGGGTCAACGGAAGATTGGGATTCAGCAACCGTGATTGCCAGTCAGTTAAAAGCGACTAGCTTCAGCTACAAACTGAATACGGAAGGCTATCTGTACTTCATGATTAAAGCGGTAAATTCCAGCGGCTACTACAGCGTATTAGCCGGGGAAGCAGCGCTGCAGGTGAGTTTAAAACCTGATGCGGTTACTGGTCTTACTGCTGTACAAAGCTCTAAAGATAAAAGCATCATTCTTGTAACGTGGAATAAAGTAAGCGGTGATGATATTGCAGGCTATAAGCTCATAGTCGGTGACAGTACGTATATTACCAAGGAGCTTAGCTATCAGTATGAGGTGCATGAAAATTCCAGCTATACCGTTAGCGTACAAGCGCTGACTACGGCAGGTTATGCATCTAAGGCAGCAGCCTGCAGTATTGCCGTAACAGTCGGTGCGATGGACGTAAGCGGTTTTGCTGTTAAACAGTCCACTACCAACCGGACGAGAGTCGTATTGACGTGGGACGCTCCGGCCGAGCTGGATATTGCCTACTATATCATTAAGCTTGGTCCGGACTGGGAAACGGCAGCTGTTCTGGGCAGCCGGGTGACAGGAACATCCTTTGAGACTACGGTTTTAACAGAAGCGGTACAGACCTTCTTAATCAAGGCGGTTACATCCGCTGGGAATGAAAGTCAGTTTCCGGCAAAGGTGAGCGGTATTTTTGACCTGAATCCTGCTCCAGTCACAAACCTTAAAGTAATGCAGTCCTTCGTAGACAAGTCTTTGGTGAACATTACCTGGACAGGTATTCTGGAAAGCGATCTCGCTCACTATGAAGTGCGGGCAGGGTTCTCCTGGGAAACAGCCACCCCAATTACAACAACAAAAGAGACGAATTGTACCTATACACTGACGGCAAGTGGTGCGTTTACCATTCTGGTAAAAGCAATGAATGTTGCCCAGTTTTATTCTACGGAAGCGACAGCAGAAGTGTACTGTACCGTAGAACCGCATGCGGTAAACAATCTTCGGGTCTATCAGAACGGAGAATACGTCGAGCTGTTCTGGGACAAAGCGGTGGAAGCTGATGTCGTAGGGTACGAGATCCGGGAAGGGGCCAGCTTTGATACCGGTTCCTTAGTGGTAACCGGACTGACGACAACGGGCTATCAGTACTTAGTTGATACCCAGAGAACCTACCGGTATCACGTCAAAGCAATAAATAAGAGCGGCTTTTACAGCGTGACGGCTGCCAGTGACGGTGTGGTTGTAGCGGATTTGCCTACAAAAAATGTTATTCAATCTTTTGATGAACTGGAATTGCGGTCGGGTCAGCATGCCAATACCGCATTTGGTGCATCGCAATATAAATTCAGTAACTTTGGCGGCAAATTCAGTGACTACCCGACAACCCGTTTCAGTGAAATTGGCGGGGAAACAGTACTGCGCTTGGCAGCGAATGGGTCAGGCTATTACACTTCCGGTACCTATACCTGCAAGCAAATCGATATTGGTCAGGTCATTACTGCCAATATTACTGCCTACTTTGTAACCACCGTTTTGCGGACTGCCGGTACTTCTGCTGCGCTGCAATACCGGACAAGTTTAAATGGCACTATTTTTACTGACTGGCAGGATTTCGCGCCAGGACAGTCCACCTTCCGGTACTTGGAGTTTCGAGTCACATTAGCTACAACCGATCCTGAGAAAACGCCGGAGGTCAATCATCTGACGGTTTCCTTGGATGTACCGGACACAGAGCTTACCATGTCGGTGGCAGTTGCACCCGGCGGATCAACAGTGGCATATGGCCGTACGTTTTATACGACACCGGTTGTTACACCCACGGCAGTTGGTGAAAACCTTCATGCTCAGCTGATTGCAAAAACACCCTCCAGCGTAACACTGAAGGTGAAAAATGCGTCTAATGCTGACGTGGGCGGAACAGTAGATTTACGGATTAAAGGCTATTAATACAGGAGAGAGGTGTTTTTTATGGCATTTGATAAAGCAAAGCCTATGGATGATGAATATATAGCTGCAGGTCCGGCAGCGATCAGGGAGAACCTGCGGGCACTAAAAGAGGATCAAATTGTTGATGCCGGGACAGTAAACGGCTTATCGGTGGGCAATGCCAGTGGCAATATTCCAAAAGCAAATGGAACTGTATGTACCAACTTAAATGCGCAATATCTCGGGGGGAATCCGGCAGGTTATTTCTCCCCTGCCACTCATACTCACAGTGCAGCGACAACCTCAAGTAACGGCATGATGGCGAATACAGATAAGGCTAAGCTCGACGGTATCGCAGCGGGGGCGCAGGTCAATCAGAATGCGTTTGCCGGTGTACTGGTAAGCGGTACGACAATTCAAGCTGATGCGGCGACTGATACGTTGGAGCTGGTGGCCGGCAACAACATTGTGCTGACGCCTGATGCAACCAATGACCGGATAACCATAGGTGTTACCGGTACAGTACCTGCTGCTACAACTGCGGCATCCTGCACTGGCAATGCGGCGACTGCCACTACTCTGCAGACTGCCCGTACAATTGGTATCAGCGGTGATGCAACCGGAACAGCAACTAGCTTCAACGGCAGTACTAACATTACGATACCGGTAACG
>JAEYSJ010000361.1 GCA_023434855.1 Bacillota bacterium
GGCAATACAGTATCCGGAAGTGTGGTCGGCACCCATCGGGGTAGTGGCATAGGTCAGGCCGATACCTTTGATCGGGCGCGGATCATATGCGGGAATAGCTTGGTCCTTAACAACAGGAACCCGGAACAATCCGCAAGCTTTACCGACAAAGGCGGTACCGCTGCCGATAATGCGTCCCAGCGGAGTAGGAATGGCCATTTCTTTAACAGCCTGCAGAGCGGCCTTGCCATCACCCCAGGGAATCAGTCCGCCTTCCATAGCAGTTGCTATGGCAACAGATATTTCGATAGCATCTACGCCGACATCGTCCATTTCGCGGTCGATGTAGGCGATATCATCAAGGTCTTTGATACAGGCGTCGGCGCCAAGGCCCCAAACAGTTTCATATTCAAAGCCACTGGTAATATATTTGCCGTTTTTATCAGGATAATGCTGAGAACAACGGATAATACAACCGGCATGGCAGCCATGGGATACTTTGCCTTCGCCGCCGCGTTCGGTAATCGTAGCATTCAGGGTTTCACCGGAGATATTATCATTCCAGTCCATACGGCCTCTGGTGAAGTTTTGCGTAGGCAGGCCGCCGGCTTCGTTCAGGATGTTTACCAGCACGTCAGTGCCATACAGCGGTAGACCTTGACCGGTAACCGGGTGAGTAGTAAGAGCCTTGGCAAATACTTTGGCGGCTTCTCTGAATTTCTCAGGATTAGCAATAGTAACGCCAGGTGCGCCGGTATCGTCGATAACGATGGCTTTTACCTTCTTGGAACCCATTACTGCGCCTAGACCGCCACGGCCGGCGCTGCGGATATTGCTTTCGGGGTCTTTAACGGAAATATTAGCACTAGCAAGACGATATTCACCGGCAGGACCAGCGATGGCAATACCGACTTTAGGACCGTATTTTGCGCTTAACACTTCGATGGCTTTGTAGTTGCCGCAGCCGCCGAGAATTTCAGCAGGAGCATCTTCAATGGTAACGCCGTTCATGTCAACTTTAAGCACGAAGAACTTGTCTTCAGCAGGCATTCCTTCAACTACAAGAGCTTTAATGCCCATTCTGGCCATCTTCTGCGCAAAAGTACCACCAGCATTACTCTCTTTGATAGTACCGGTTAACGGGCTCTTAGCGCCAACGGACAGACGTCCGGAATTGGCTGCGCTGGTACCGGTAAGAAAACCGGGAGCAAAAATCAGTTTATTATTTTTTCCCAATGCATGACAGGTAGGCTTCACTTCATCAGCGACAAAACTAGAAGTAAGAGCACGGCCTGCTATTCCTGCATACTTCTCTGGAACCTCACCAATAGTTACATTTTTAGTTGTCAGGTCTACACGGATAAATTTACTCATCAAAAACCCTCCCCTTATTTTGACTTATATTAATATAAAAAGAGGTGCTAAAGACTATATTAAGCAAATAATTTACTTAAATAGTTTTAGTACCTCTTCCTTTGCACATTGGCTGGCACGATAATTACTCATCGCACCTTAACGTTTATTATCTCCCTGTGGGATGATAATAAATCGGAAGCAGTATTGTTTTTTTGATAACCGATGCAATAACTCGCCAGTGTCTTAACCAAAGTAAAATATGGAATATTTTAACATCAAAAAAGGAAGCCCGTATTACGGACTTCCTTTGCACACTGGCTGGCACGAAAATTCCTTCTCGCACCCTCGTTTATCATCACCTGTCTGGCGATGATAACTCGGAACTCTTATAATATAATCATTCGCTTCATATTTCTAAATTCCTGCAAGAAAATAATAAAAATTTTAATAATTTTTTTAATAATCATATATTACCGATTGTCTTTTTCGCCGACGAACAGCATCCCGACGATTTTATTGTTACCATCCTTCAGGGGTTCATAAGCGCTAATATACCATTCGCCCATAACTCTGGCCCGGCCAACATACTTCATACCTTTTTTTAGAACCGCACCTTCAACGTAGTCGGCTGCAGGCGTGCCGACAGCTCGTTCTCCATCGGACCGGGTGACAGTTGTAGCAACACGTAAATTTTCCTGGAAAATAGTAATTTGTCCGCCAACTATTTTTGCTATTTCATCTACCAAACCGGTGTTGTTATTAATAACCGTTGAACCAACCTGTAAACGTCCACTGTTTCTTTCTATATTCCCTTTACTGCTTAACATGCCATGGGCTTTTTGCAGCTTACTTTCCAGACGTCTACGAACATCATCGCTGACAGGAATAAATTGGGCCGTCATTTCTTCCATGGAATATACCAGCCCGTCCAGTGACTTGGTTGATGCAGCAATCTTATCCATCAAAGCATTAACTTCTTCGCTAGTAGCGTTGACTTCCTGGCTGGAGGCAGCCGATTGTTGGGAAATAGCTGCAATTTCACTAACAAAATGAACAATTTCATCCATCTCTTTAGTAACAGTACGCACATTCCCCAGCATAAGCTGAGCACTTGTTGATAAATCCGTACTGATATCAGTTATCTTGCCTAAAGCCTGTTCTGATAACTTCGCAAGTTCTGTTCCCTCATCAGTTTCTATTGATGCTTTTTGCATGAGAGAAACAGTCTGATCTGTCTCCTGCTGAATTACTCTAACCAAGCCGATAATTTCACTTGCCGATTGATGAGAATTCTCAGCAAGTTTACGGACTTCCTCTGCCACTACGGCAAAGCCCCGCCCGTGCTCACCAGCCCTGGCCGCTTCAATGGCCGCATTCAAAGCCAGCAGATTTGTCTGGGCAGCAATTCCTGTAATAACCTCGACGATCTTGCCAATCTCCTCAACTCTCACCGCCAAATGATTAATTGCTTCTCCTGATTCTTTAACTTCGCCCTGAATTGTAAACATTTTGGCGATAACTTCTCCTACCTGAGCAGCACTGCTGGAAGCAACCTGGGCGGCCTGTCCTGCTAAATCGGTAGTTTTTTCGGCCACTCCTGCCGCTTCATGAGCTTTTTGGCTGGCCCGTCCGGTAGCCTGACTGCACTTTTCAATCTCAAGAACTTGTTGCTGTGCACCTGATGCAATTTCACCGATGGCACTGGCGGTCTGCTGCATGGCGTCAGCTGTCTGAGTTGTAGCCTGCGCCAAATTGTCGCTGGCCGCTGACACCTGACTGCCGAAAGAGGAAATACCGGACACAATACCGCCGATTTTTCCCAGTACATAACTTATTTCTTCTGCTAAAAATTCAAATTCGTCACCTGTTTGAACAATAATTTTGTGAGATAAATCCTGACCTCCGGCAGCAATCGTGCTTATAGCGCTACCAATAGCCCTGAGAGGTTTGGTGATAAGACCGCCCGCCCAATACCCCCATACGGCAGCAACGATAATTCCAAGGAAAGAAGCAAGCAAAGATAAAAATAAACCAGCGGTGGAGCCAATAGTAAAAATATAGATAAGTACGGGAATTTGTCCAAAAAAGGCACCCATCAAAATTAGAATGGCAACTTTTAATCTAACTCCGCTAAGCTCCAAACATATCACACTCCTCCCGAATTATATTAATTACTCAAATTGTATAATATTCTGTCATAAACTGTCAAATAATTTATTTAAATAATACGCCGGGCACCCAGATATCTTGTCTTCCAATAGAAATCATCAAGTTTGCTGACGGTTATTCCCCGGCTGGAAGAAGCATGAATAAATTTTCCATTCTCAAGATATATACCGCAATGGGAAGGACCAGATTGATATGTAGTAAAAAAAACCAGATCGCCCCGCCGTAATTCATTTTTAAATACCGCTTTGCCTGCTTTGAATTGAGTATCCGCCGTGCGGGGCAGTTTTTGCATATGTTTATCAAATACATACCAAACAAAACCGGAGCAATCAAACCCTTTAGGCGTAGTACCACCAAACTTGTAAGGCACACCAATATAATTCAAGGCAGTATCGGTAATATTCTTGGCTAGATAGTTTGGCGAAGTTTTAGCAACACCGCTATCTTTGCTCACTGCTTTAACGCTTGAGGCATGAGCCAAAGGAGCCGTAACATTCAGCAGCATCAGCAAAATTGCCATAATTATCTTAAGTTGCATATACAGACCTCCTAGGACAAGCCAAAGCTAGAAACTAATATGACCTTAATTACATCCGGGCATTGTTTCAGTAGTTTTAGCAGTTTGTGAAAGACAACAAATAACCTTCTCCTTATATTTTACCCGCCGATTTGGGACATTTTACGATGAAATTCCGGATTGCCGCTGATATGACATAAATTATGGCTGACCGGCTTTGCCTGGATGGCTTTATAGAATAATTCCGCTAACAGTTCATCCGTTGCTCCTGTCCGTAAGGGAGTTTTTATATCAATCTCCTGATCTGACAACAGACAAGGTTTTAATTTGCCATCAGCGGTAAGACGTAAACGGTTGCAGGCATTACAGAAATGCTCTGAAATCGGTGTTATAAAACCAAATCTGCCCTTAGCCCCTGGTAATCGGTAATATTTAGCCGGACCGTTACCTGCACCATAGGCATCGACAGGCTCAAATTTGCCTCCGCCGGCAGCTGTAAGCATCTTTTTTACTTCTTCAATACTCAGTCCTGGTCCAACACCACAGTTACCAATAGGCATATATTCGATAAATCGTATATCAAGCGGTTGACAATATACCTGCTCGACGAAATACGCTAAATCACTTTCCGTAAAAGTCTCAGTCAACACTACATTAATTTTTACCGGCGTAAGTCCTGCCGCCATAGCGCCGGCAACACCATCCAAAGTATCCTGAAGCTTCCCATACTGGGTTATAGCATTAAACCTTTCGGAATTAATTGTATCAAGACTAATATTTACCCGCTTTAACCCTGCGGCTTTAAGCTCGTCCGCCATGCCCGCAAGCAAACTGCCATTGGTAGTCATCGAAACATCTGTAATATTGGGAATAGCCGCAACATCACGCACAAATTCAACTATTCCCTTACGCACTAAAGGCTCACCGCCAGTCAGACGCACCTTGCTGATTCCGTGGCGGCTAAGTACTGTTATTATTCTGAGCAGTTCCTCATAGGACAAAATTTCGAAATGCTCCAGTTGTTTGACCCCTTCCTTTGGCATGCAATAAACGCAGCGAAAATTGCAGCGGTCGGTTACTGAAACTCTTAGATAATCAATTGTACGATTATAACAGTCATGCATCGTCTTTTCACCCTCTCATCTATGCCTCACCTTACCTTAATAATGTTAGCCGCCAGAAAATCAGCCATTTCCGAAGCGTCTTCAAGGCTAAAATGAGGCACCCCGTCATATAGTTTAGCATCTGATGCCACTGCAAGCAGTTCTTCTTTCAAACATAACGGGGTATCGCAAGCCGCCCGGCGAAATACCTCAATTTTCGTCTTACTTTCCCGTTTATATCCTTCGGTAAAGATTATATCAACACCGTCAATATATTCAACGACTTCATCAAGCAATAGTTCCTGGTCAACCTTTTTAATCATCGCCATCTTCTGGGGCGAGGAAATGCACACTATGTCGGCCCCAGCCTGGGCATGACGCCAGGTATCCTTACCTGGTTTATCAATATCAAAACCGTGCACATCATGTTTAATTGTAGCTACCTTATAGCCTCGCTCTTTCATTGCCTTAATCAATTTTTCTAAATAAGTGGTTTTACCGCAATTAGATCTGCCTACAATAGAAATCACTGGAATCATATAAATCACCTGCCATTTCAGTATAATCAAAAAAATTCTCCGTAAAAATATATTACCCTTCAAACTATTATAAATCCAAACAAAATACGCGTCAATTCAGAAAATTTGTCTATTAGTACACTTCTGACACATTTACCCTGCAATCTAAACCGTGTAAAATAACAGCATAATAAGCTGAATATCAACAGGAAGTAATAGGCAAATTATAGAAATAAAAAATCAAATAAGGTATTAAGGAGGTTGCAAATGAACACATTAAAATTTCTTGGTCATTCCTGCTTTCAACTGACAGGTAATAACATCTCAATTTTGTTTGACCCTTTCATCACCGGAAATCCAGCCTATACTAACAAGGAAACAGCTATCAACTGCAATTATATACTAGTCTCCCATGCTCATGGTGATCATATCGGTGATACTGTTGCCATTGCCAAACGCACGGGCGCTACCATTATTTCCACATATGAGGTGGCAAACTTATGCGGTGAACAGGGCTGCCGCAACCATGGCATGCACATCGGAGGTAAGCATACCTTCGAATTCGGTTATGTAAGAATAGCCCTTGCCTTTCATGGCTCAGGCGTTCCAGGCGGCCATGCTTGCGGCTTCATTGCAAATTTCTTCGGCACCAGTGTGTAT
>JAEYSJ010000368.1 GCA_023434855.1 Bacillota bacterium
TGCACGTGCAGTTCAATGTCATAAGTAAAGAGATATTGCGGGAAGCGCAGCAGAATCCCGAACAATATCGCGGATTGGTGGTACGGGTAGCAGGGTACAGTGCCTTCTTTACATCACTTGATAAGAGTCTGCAGGAAGATATTATTGCCAGAACCGAGCACACCATTTAGCACGGCAGGTATTGGCTTTAGGTTAACCAACATTGCGCCGTATCGGGAAGCCGGGCTGCTGGTTTCCCGATACGGATGACATGCAGCAACATGTCCTGGCAGTTCGAACCAAGAAAAAGGGGTGACGACAATATGGATGAGAGGACTGTGCAGGGGACGATATTTGACATACAGCGGTTTACTGTACATGATGGACCTGGCATACGCACGGCGATTTTTATGAAAGGGTGCCCTTTGCGATGCCCCTGGTGTCAGAACCCGGAGTCAGTACGCAGGGAACCGCAGATGACGTATTTCCCGGCGCTCTGTATTGGTTGTGGCAATTGTGTAAAAGAATGCCGGCATAAAGCGATAAGATCAACAGGGAAAAGTCTGATCGAGAAGATAAATCTTACTCTGTGCGATCATTGCGGAAAATGTGCCAAAGCATGTTGTTCGGGAGCGTTGCAGCTGATTGGCCGGAATGTTAGTGTTGAGGAAGTCTGTAACGTGGTAATGCAAGATGTTTTGTTTTATCAAAATTCTGGTGGTGGCGTGACTTTTACGGGCGGGGAACCAACGTATCAACCTGAATTTCTTACGGCGATGGCCAAAGATTTTAAAAAGCAGGGACTACACCTGGTTATCGAGACGTGCGGCTTGTTTTCATGGAATACGGCAGTGGATGCCTTTTCGTTGTTCGATATGATTTATCTTGACATAAAACATGTTGACCAGGAAAAGCACCGGGCAGTCACCGGGGAAAGTAACGCCGTAATTTTAGAAAACGCACACCGGATCGATCAACTGGGGAAACCAATACGCATACGTGTTCCGCTTATGCCTGGCTTCAATGACAGTACGGAAGATTTTGGAGGGATTGTGCGTTTTGCCTCAGGGCTAAGCAACCTTGAGAAGATGCAGGTTTTGCCTTATCACAAATATGGCATCGCCAAATATGAACGGATTGGCTGGGGGTACTCGCTGGCTGATCTGGAAGCTCCACCGGAGAGTACCATTGAAAAATTGCTGGCTTTAGCCAAGCGCCAAAATGTAATATGCACTTTATAAATCTAGAGATTCTGCGTGATCGTTGACTTGGTGTTATTTAGCGGGTCTACTTTATGAAATAGGGAAGAAGTTCAGATTAAAAAATAGTAAAGGAATGAGGGGGTTTACGATGACAAACTTATTCGGTGAGTTTTTTGGCACCATGGTGTTAGTAATTTTTGGCGCCGGAGTAGTAGCCAATGTTCTGTTAAAGAAATCCAAGGCTGAAGGTGCTGGTTGGAATGCTATCGCTGCCGGCTGGGGATTTGCAGTTATACTGGGAGTTTTTGCGGCAATCGCGGGAGGAGCGCCGCAGGCCGACATTAATCCGGCCGTAACGCTGGCCAAAGCAATGATTGGCGTGTATACAGCGTCACAGGCCATTACAACCATGCTGGCACAATTGACCGGCGGTATTGCCGGAGGTGTCATTGTTTGGCTGGCCTTTTTGCCGCACTGGGAAGTTACAGAAGATCAAGGAGCTAAACTTGCTGTTTTTTGCACCGGACCAGCTATTCGTAATCCTTTTGCCAATATGATCTGCGAAGTTATCGGTACGATTGTATTAGTTGTAATGATTTTTGCTATATTCTCAAAGCAGGCCGGAGGCTTAGCGCCCGGATTCGGCCCTTACCTTGTCGGCGTTTTGGTTTGGGCCATTGGTCTTAGTCTTGGCGGGCCAACTGGATATGCCATTAACCCGGCCCGTGATCTTGGTCCGCGAATTGCCCACGCCATCCTGCCGATTGCCGGCAAGGGGGGGTCCGACTGGGGTTACGCCTGGATACCTGTTGTCGCCCCCTTGATTGGCGGAGCAGTGGCATTCGCCATTGCCCGGGGTATGGGGTTGGTATAACCAAAATAGCTTTAGTATGAGTCAGCTCCTCAGATGCTACAATAATCGCGAAAAAATCCTGTCAAGTCTTTGTGAACTTTACAGGATTTTTTTATTTTACTACAGAATTTTGTAACAGCAAATACATGCTTACTATTGCTTGTGTGTTGAATTGAGAAGCGATGTATAGAAAAAAAGAGGTGCGAGAGGGTGCAGAATATTTTAAGTGTAAAGATGCTTCTTAGCAGGCGGAATGTGATAATTGGTGTTTTGTTAATGCTGTTAATTTCTGTAGGCATTTTTTACACAAATAAATGCGTTTTGGATGCAGGGTCAAGCTATATACTTAATACTGACAATGTGCCGGAGAGTCAGGCTATAGTAATCCTTGGGGCATATGTTTTTCCTGATGGCACGGCGTCTCAAATGCTTGAGGAACGTCTAAAGGCAGGTTATGAACTGTACAAAAAAGGCAAGGCCGGTAAGATTATTGTAAGTGGTGATCACAGTCGTAAGAACTATGATAAGTTAATGTGATGAAGAAATTTTTCTTAGATAAAAATGTTCCTGCTGAAGACGTATTTATGGATCATGCGGGTTTTACCACATATGAATGCATGTACAGGGCCAGAGATATATTTAAGGTGAACAAAATGATTGTAGTAACTCAGGGGAATTGAAGCCTACGGTGTAGCAGCAAGCACTGGAAATTATGGTAATTTAGTGATGCTAAGCAATAACATCAGAGAAACGATTGCCAGAAGCAAAGCATTTGTAGCAGTGGCAATAAAACCCCGTCCTACATTCTTAGGAGAAGAAATACCGGTCACAGGTGATGGAAAGGCCACCGACGACAAGACCAGATAAACGCAATCATGGGGGTAGATGATTGACCTACAACCTTTCAAAGAGACACTAGCGGATAATTGGGGACGAAAAATAGGGGATTGATGAGGTTAGACTTCAAACTCCTGTTTTACGAAAAAGTGGACGATATGCGCAGAGTAGTGACCTGTGGATTCTAGGGAGATGACAGGTTTACTGCCAAACGTATCTTCCACCTTTTTTATTGGGGACAGGTTTATTAAATTTTTTTAAAATAATACTTGCAATATTTACTTAGTAGCCATATACTAATAACAAAAGTACTTAATAGTATAACGATAATAAGTGAGGTGAGTTTAGTGAGAATAGGAATTTACGGTTCTTCATTCAATCCTCCAACGAATGGGCATCTTTGGTCAGCAAACACGATCGCCCAAAGAGAAGAATTAGATAAGGTTATCTTGCTTCCGTCCTCATCCAAACGATCAGATAAGAATATTGAGGTAGCAGACCGTCATCGGCTGGAAATGCTTAGATTAGCTGTGACTGACAGCAATATATTTGAGATTGATGATTACGAAATGAAGGCTATCTCTGGCAAACATTATAGCTATTTCACCATGGAACATTTTCGCGAAAAGTACCCAGGCGATGAGCTGTTTTTCCTAATGGGCGCAGATCTTTTAGCAGAGTTGCCTAATTGGACTTATGGAGAGAAATTTATCCAGTCTACTAAGTTTATCGTGATTGAACGTCAAAACATTCCCATGGGTGAGATAATCGCCAAAACCCCCATGCTCCGCAAGTATTATAGAAACTTTAGCCTAATCTATAAAGGAATAGTAAACGAAATTAGTTCCAGTTACATAAGAGAAGAATTTGAAAGCGGTGCAGACCCCCGGTATTTGCTTCCCGAGGCTGTGTACTGGTATATCAGAAACAATAATGTTTATTTAAAAGCAGAAAGGAAGGATTAAAATGGCTTACGACAAAGTAATTCAACAAAGGATCATTAAGGAAGTGAAAACTCTCCCGGAGATTAATCCAGGCCAGGAAATTTATGAGCGAGTTAAGTTCTTACGGTCTTTTTTGCAAAAATCCGGGCTTAATGGATTTGTTCTCGGGTTATCTGGCGGCCAAGACTCAACGCTGTCCGGCAAGCTGGCGCAAACAGCAGTAAGCGCGGAAGGGAAAAAATTTATCGCGATGAAGCTTCCTTATGGAGAGCAAAAAGATGCAGAAGACGTTGAACTCGCTATTAATTTTATTCAACCGGACAATGTGCTCAACTTTGATACTAAGCCTGTCGTAGATGCTTTTTGCCGCGAATTTGAACGAGCTACAGGCGAAATCCTTACAGACTATCATAAAGGTAATGTAAAAGCCCGGATTCGCATGGTGGCTCAATATGCGGTAGCGGGAATGAAGAGTCTTGCGGTATTGGGAACGGATCATGCATCTGAAAATTGTACCCGTTTTTTCACTAAATTCGGCGATGGAGCCGCTGACGTCCTGCCGCTATTTGGTTTAACTAAATTCCAAGGTGCAGAATTGCTGAAAAAGCTGGATTCCCCTGAAAGGTTTTATAAAAAAACCCCTTCCCCAGACCTTTTGGACAATACCCCTTGCAGACCTGATGAAGATGAGCTTGGGTTTACTTACCGGGATATCGAGGACTTTCTTACCGGAAAAAATGTTTGCGATGAAGTATTTGATAAAATTTATGCCTTTTATTTAAAGGGTGACCACAAGGCAAAGCCACCGATAACAATCTACGATAATGATAATTAATAAAAAAAGAGGGGTGCAATAATGAACCAACCAAAAGAATTTCTAAAAGATTATGATGACAGCAAATATAAAAAACCGTCTGCGACCGTGGATATGATAATTCTAACAGCTGTGGATGTTGAAACTAAAGCCCGGTCAGTTCCGGATAAAGTTTTGCGAGTTCTTCTTATTAAACGTAAGGGAGACCCGCTTGTTGTTGATGTAACCGACCCTTATAAAGGGAAATGGGCCTTGCCGGGTGGTTTCGTTAATTATTTTGAAGACCTTGATACAGCGGCAATCCGGGAGTTGCAAGAAGAAACTAACGTTTCTGATGTTTATATGGAACAGCTGTACACTTGGGGCAAGGTTTATCGCGACCTTCGCCGCAGAGTTATCAGCACTTCCTATATGGCGCTTGTAGATAGTTCTAAACTAAACGTAAAAGCCGGAGACGATGCTGAAGATGCCTGTTGGTTTGATGTAAAAACCACACTTCTTGAAGAAGTGAAAACCCAAACAAAAGCAGGTTATCTACGCAAAACAACGTATGAACTTTCCCTGGTAAATGATAAGATTGAAATAAAAGATACTGTAATTGTTACTAAGAAGATGGAAGGAAGAACTTCTAAAATTGAACTTGAATATGTGGATAATCCTTCAGGGCTTGCCTTCGACCACGCTACAATTATCTTTTATGCTCTTGAACGACTAAAGAACAAAGTAGAATATACCGATATTGCTTTTTCTCTAATGCCGGAATTGTTCACTTTAACTGAACTAAAGAAGCTGTATGAAGTTATCACCGGGAAAGTTATCTATAGCACAAATTTCCGGGATAAAATGGAAAAACAAAAAAAGATGGTAATTGAGACAGATGAATGGGAATCCGGTAAGCCTTATAAGCCGGCCAGACTGTTCCGTTTCAATCCCGATCGGGTAGAAGACTAGTACTTACGGCTCAACAATGAAACCTTCTATCAACTTCTTTCGCGAAAAATGAAATGGGAATAAGATAAAAGAATTGGAGGGATTTATTATGAGCATATTCAATAACAAACGACTACCTGAAGAATTATTTCTGATTGATGCAGAACGTATTCGCCAGGGTTGGTACTCTGATAAATATTTTTGTAATAACGTAGAATTGCTCGAAAAACTGGCTGCTGAAAAGTATCATTTTCAGGGGGAAAGTGACCTCAAAGACATAGATTGTTCGGTGATTTGTACTGGGAACATTGTGGTTGAAATGCAATTTTTTACTCGCCGCCGCCCATTTAGTGTAGTTGCCGGTGTGGATGAAGCACTGGCAATCCTGAAACAATGCGCCGGATATTATGCGGAAAATGGCCAATTTGTAAATACATATGATGAACTTGAGGTTGAAGCAGTACAAGATGGTACATTTGTAACCTATGATGGAGATCCAAAGAAGGTAGTTCCTGTGATTAAAGTGCGGGGAAACCATCGCTACTTCGCAAAATTAGAAACCGTTATGCTGGGAGCTATGGCTGAACCTACAAGAATTGCTACCAATGTATTCAATACTTTGGTGGCTGCTCGTAATAAAGAAGTTCTGTTTTTCCCGGCCCGGTTCACTCCATATAAAATCCAGGCATTGCATGGTTACGCTTATTCCTTAGGGATTGATGCTTATAATAAAAAATACGGCAAGAAAAATGGTACTTTTGTATCTACTGATAGTGGCGCAGCTTATTGGTCAGGCAGCGGAGTCGGCACTATTTCACACTCTACGATTGCCAGCTTTTGTGGAGATACTGCGGAGGCAATGTATCAATTTGCCAGGCTCTTAAATCCCGCGATAAGCCGCATTGCCTTAGTAGACTTTCATAATGACTGTGTTGGTGAATCAAAAAAAGTTATGAAAAGGTTATGGGATAAATACCTGGAACTATACCAAAATGGAAACATGGAAGAAGCCAGACAATATAAATTATTCGGAGTGCGTCCAGATACCTCCGCAAACATGAGAGATAAGTCTATTGTTCCGACAGGAAATAAATCGCTTGATATGGGGGTATCTCCTAAATTGGTCTGGAACATCAGAGAAGGACTTGATAACGCTTATCTGGAATGGGATGTTCCGGTAGAGTATCTTGAACTTGCCAAAGAATACTGTAAAGATGTTAAAATTTTCGTTACCGGGGGTTTCACCGTAAAAAAAATCAGAGAGTTCGAGGAGCAAGCTGTACCCGTAGACTTTTATGGTGTAGGGTCTAGTTTAATTGAAAATTCACAGGAAACTAACAATGATTTTACGGCCGACATTGTAAGAATTAAGATCGGTAACGATTGGCGCAATCTAGCTAAAATTGGCCGTTGTACATGCACTAACCCGGAATTGGAACTTATCGCAAGTCCGAGGATATAATCGAAAAGGGGTTGATTATAATGAAAAGGCCAAGCTTTTATTCTCCTGATCGTGCCGGGAATTTATACTTGCCCAGATATAATCTCATCCAAAAAGAGGTACAGGAACTTCGTAAGGAATTTAAACCAGTCGAAGATAGTGAAATGATAGCTCTCTTTTTGATTGACCCGCAGGTGGGATTTTGCATCCCTGGTGCTAGCCTATACGTCGATGGGGCGGAAAAAGATATAGAACGAACTTGTGATTTTATCTACCGTAATCTCGAACGGATTGATGAAATTCTGGTATCTCTTGATACTCACACCGTATTTCAAATACATACACCAGGATTTTGGGTTAATGATCAAAATGAAAACCCTGATCCGTTTACGATTATTACATTGGAAAATGTTAAAGAGAAAAAGTGGAGACCATATGCGGAGTGGATTCCCAGCGAGCTCATTGAAAGCTATTTGGAACAGCTTGAGAAAAGTGAAAAATACATTCTAATTACCTGGGAGTATCACACTCAGAAAGGTTCTGTCGATAATGCGGTGGTCCCGATGCTGTATGAAACGCTGCTTTTCTACTCTTTAATGACCGGCAAGGAAATAAAATGGGTCATCAAAGGGGAAAGCCTCTGGACAGAAAATTACAGTGTATTATCACCCGAAATCCCGAATCTTTATTTTAAAGATGGTTCACTGAAGATTGTGGGAAACTTCAACGAGACTCTAATGACAGATCTGATGGGTTTTGACCGGGTATACGTCGCGGGAGAAGCGTCAAGTCATTGCGTAAAAGCGACCCTTGAAGATATGCTTAAATCCATTCAAAATAAGCAAAAGCGTGTTCCTGATAATTTTCCCGGTTTGGCAGAAAGTAAAATCTATATCCTTGAAGATTGCATGTCTCCTGTCAAACCAACGCAAGGTAGTCCGGATTTTCCCGTCATTGCTAGGAAATCACTGGATAAACTCAAATTAGCAGGTATGAGGGTTGTAAAATCAACTGATGAATTTGAACGACAATGATAATAAATAGAGATTATCGCAGAACATTGAAAAATACCTCGTCGGGGCCTAGTCTCTGAAGTTCTCTCGGAGGCATAAGTAATAAAATATACCATAACAATAAATTGAAGACTATGGCGGGCTCGTTATTGGACTTATTTGTGAAAAGGGGTGGGATAATGAATAAAGTTTTGGATGAATTGAAGAAGCGACTTGCGGAGGTTAGCGACTTAAAGGCGGCAATTGCCGTTTTATCCTGGGACCAGATGACGCTGATGCCATCAGGTGGTGCTGCGGCGCGGGCCAGGCAATTGGCGACAATGGAAAGGCTGGCCCATGAGAAAGCAATTGCTCCGGAAATCGGCAGGCTATTGGAAAAACTTCAACCATTGGTTGGAACACTGCCGGGAAGCTCAGTCGATGCCAGTTTGATCAAGATTGCCACTAGGGATTATGAGCGGGAAATCAAAATTCCTTCCAGCTTCACAGCCGAGTTTTCAGAACATGTGTCGCATACCTATGAGAGCTGGGCCAAGGCACGGAGTGAGCGTAACTTTAAAATCGTGGAACCGTTTCTTATTAAGACGCTAAATTACAGTCGACAACTGGCTAATTTTTTCCCCGGATATGAACACATCGCCGATCCATTAATCGACGCTATGGATGAAGGGTTGAAAGTTTCGGTTATCCGGCCTTTATTTGATGAACTCCGGCGGGAGTTAGTTCCCCTTGTTCAGAATATCACCAGTTTTCCTCCAACCGATGACTCCTGCTTGAAACAAGGGTTTGACGAAGGGCGGCAATTGCAGTTTGGTCTCCGGGTTGCAAAAGCCTTAGGGTATGACTTCACAAGCGGCCGGCAGGATAAAAGTCCGCATCCTTTTACAACATCTTTTTCCATTCACGATGTCCGCATTACAACCCGGGTTAAGGAGGAAGAACTGACTGAGGCGCTCTTTAGTACAATTCATGAGACCGGGCATGCCTTATATGAGCAGGGTCTCAAGCCGGAGTTGGAGGCGACGCCCCTGGCATCAGGCGTGACAATGGGCATTCATGAAAGCCAATCAAGGCTGTGGGAAAATCTTGTGGGTAGGAGCCGCCATTTTTGGGAACATTTCTTCCCGGAACTGCAAAAAGTTTTTCCGGAACAATTGGGCAAGGTTTCATTGGACACTTTTTACCAGGCAATTAATAAGGTACAGCGGTCTCTCATCCGGACCGACGCTGATGAAGTGACTTATAACTTGCATGTAATGATCCGTTTTGATCTGGAGCTTAAAATGTTGGAAGGGAAATTGGCTGTTGCTGATCTACCCGAAGCCTGGAATGCAAGATACCGCGCTGATTTGGGGATAACGCCTCCGGACGATTCGGTGGGCGTTCTTCAGGATATGCACTGGTATAGCGGGACTATTGGGGGATATTTTCAGAGTTATACGCTAGGCAATGTGTTAAGCGCCCAGTTTTTCGAAGCGGCTTTAGCGGCCCACCCGGAAATTTCCAGGGAGATAGCGGCGGGACAATTTGAAACACTGCATCAATGGCTGAAGACCAATATCTACCAGTATGGCCGGGAATTGCCGGGTGCGGAGATTATCAAGCGGGCTACCGGAAAACCGATGACCATCGGGCCGTATATTAGGTACTTAAAGAACAAATACGGCGAGTTGTATTAATGGCAGTAGATGAAAAAGCCCGGCACTAAGAGGAGATTAACCTTGTGAACAAAGCAAAGCTTAAAGAAGCTGAAGAAAGATTTTTTATGCGGTATCCCGGTGGTTTTTCTAATTCCCGGATGCTCGAAATTGCGAAGAAGCACAAAGTTGAGAAAATGAAAAAATTGACGCAGGATAGTTTCGCGATTGAGCAATTTGAGAATGCCGGCAACATTATTGATTCCATGCACAAGATTGTCAGCCAGTCCTCTTTGATTTCTCTTTTTGAAAAGCCAAAGTTTAGAGATTTAGTGAAGGTAATGAATGAAAGTGAAATTCAGCATTTATCCCACGGGCTGAAAGAATTTTTACACGGTGACCAGGCTTTTGGTTTTGGGTTGATGACAGGTCTGCTTCGTGAGTATAAACTGGCCAAATGGCCATTGCTGACAGTTTATCCTATCTATTACCGGCCAAGTGTGGAAGTCTTCGTCAAACCTACTACAGCAAAAGGGATAATTGATTATTTTGAATTAACGGGACTCAAATACAGCCCCAACCCAACCTTCGAATTTTATCAGGCTTATCGGGAACAAATCATGCAGATGAAACAAGAAGTTGATGTTTCACTGCAGGTTGATAATGCCGCTTTCTGCGGTTTCCTTATGATGTCCATAGAAATTTTGCATACGCGAAAAGATTGAAATTGATAAGGGACATATCCACTTTTTCAGCCGGGGCCACCAATGGGCAGTCCCCTTGTTGCCATTTTATTATTATATTTTATGCCAAAAAGGGAACATACCTTAATGCCACTTAAATAGAGGAACGAGGAAAGAAATGTCGAATTTAGTGGAAAAATAGTTTAGGATGATATTTATGAAACATAATTTTTGCGATTTAGTTGATATTCCAAATCTTCAGAATCTCATGCAAAGTTTTTATCAGACAACCGGAATTCCAATCGGTATCATCGATGCTGATGGAAATATATTAGTAGCAGTTGGGTGGCAAAAGATTTGCAAAGACTTCCACAGGAAAAATTTACACACAGAGGCATTGTGTAGACAAAGTAATAGTTATGTTAAACAGCATTTGGTGGATAGCAAACCGTATATATATTATAAGTGTGAAAATGGTCTAATTGACGCGGCTGCTCCTATTGTCATTGATGGACAACATGTAGCTACAATTTTTCACGGGCAGTTTCTATTTGAAAAACCTGATAAAGACTTTTTCGAAAGCCAAGCTGATCGCTATGGCTTTAACAAGGAGGAATATTTAGCAGCACTTGCCGATGTACCAATATATACTCAAGAAAAACTGGATGCGATTATGCATTTTTTCTCATTTCTTTCTAAGATGCTTGCCGAACTGGGTTCCCGCCTAAAAAAGATTGATCAACAAACGCAAAAGCTTCAACAAAGTGATGAGCAAATTTTCATGATATTTAATAGTACGCCTAATATCGCCATACAAGCATATGATGAATTTGGTAATATCACCTTTTGGAATATTGCTTCGGAGCAGTTGTATGGTCTTAAACAAACAGAAGTGATTGGCCGCTCTTTGAATAACAAATTATTTGATAATGAATGGACAGAACGGTTACTTAAGGCATTAGAAGAAATGATGTTTACTAATTCGCTATACGGACCTGCGGAATGGAAGATAAAACATGTTAATGGGCAGGAAAAATGTGTTTATTTTACCCTTTTTCCTATTCGTTTATCTACAGGAAGTAAATCCTTTATTTGTATGAATATAGATATAAGCGAACAAAAACAGCTGGAACAAGAGCTGGCACGACTTGACCGCCTAAATATTATTGGTGAAATGGCTGCTGGTATTGGGCACGAAGTTAGAAATCCTATGACAACAGTGCGTGGTTACTTACAGATATTCCAACGAAAAGAAGAATTTAGTAAATATAGTGATCAACTGTGCACGATGATTGAGGAACTTGACAGAGCGAATGATATTATTACAGAATTTTTGGCTCTTGCGCGAAATAAGACTATTAAGATGCAATATAGTAACCTAAATGATGTTATTCATGCCATCTTCCCTCTCCTACAGGCCGATGCACTGCGAATGGGGCATGAAATTCTATTGGAAACAGGTGATATACCATATAGTTATTTTGATGATAAGGAAATACGGCAGCTCATTATAAACCTAGTGCGAAACGGCCTTGAAGCTATGGTTCAAAGCGGTGTAGTAACCATTCGGACCTATATTGATAATAATGAGATCATACTGGCAGTTCAAGACACTGGATCAGGTATCCCCAGATCAGTTTTAGAGAAGATTGGCAATCCATTTGTAACTACCAAAGAAAATGGAACCGGTTTGGGTCTGCCGGTTTGCTACAGGATTGCTGACAGACATAAGGCAAGGATTGAGATAGATACAGGCGCGACAGGAACGACGTTCTTTATTAAGTTTTCTCATATGAATACTGTTTCAGAATGCGACTTTTAATTTATATTGCATTAGGGTGTAATTAGGTACTGCGCCATCAATTAAATCTTACTTAAATAATGACGGGTAGTAAGTCTAAGACGGAGTCAGCTATTATGCTGGCTTTTTTCTTTGTAGAATAAGAAAGTATAGGTTTTTTGGCAGTAGGTTGTTTTGGGGCTAGTGTTCTTGAACCACGGAGTACGCGGAGTACACGGAGTGGAACGGCTCGATGTACATCTCGCAAGGAATAAGGGACTTGTACTCACTGTTCTAAAATGAATACATTGAGCTAAGGAGGTAGCAAGGAATACAAGTAATAAATATAACCCCTCCGTGTCCTCCGTGTACTCCGCGGTTAGCCGTATCCCAAAGCTGCGTACAGGTTTTCTTATTATTTAACTTAAGGACTTAAGGGGAATTATAGCGTGGCATTGCAGAAGGAAATTCTTTCATGCGAGAGTGGAATTATTCCGTACCATCTGGAACGTTTTGCTTCCAGGTTTTGGAACAAATAATTTCCAGAATATTTGAACAGATGTTATTGAATTGTTAGTTGATGCTAATGGATTAAGCGGCTGGTAAGACCTAGGAGGTCTGGAAATTCGGGTCATGTTGGCACAGAATTTGCAATCAATGATAATCAACACAAGAAAAAGGAGGTTCCAGCATGATTATTAACTCTGGAAAAGCAAAAATGACGATGACTGTGTTTAGATTTATGCAAAAGTATCAATTACAACTGTAAGTTTCGAAATTAGTAGAGGGGGAGAGTTTGTGGAAAAATCTAAGGCTGGTTTACAGGAAGAATTGCATCGAGGCCTGGAAGAACGCCATATTCAGCTGATCGCTTTAGGGGGAGCAATCGGTGTTGGTTTGTTTCTCGGCTCAGGGGCTGCGATTAAGACGGCCGGACCTGCGCTAATGCTTGCTTATTTTATCGGCGGGATTGTCATGTTTTATATTATGCGGGCTTTAGGCGAAGTTGCGGTCGCGTATCCGGTCTCAGGATCATTCAGCGCCTATGCCAATCTTTTTTTGGGTCCTCTTTCCGGGTATATTACCGGCTGGACATATTGGTTTATGTGGATTGTTACTTGCATGGCCGAAATTACGGCGGTTGGAGTTTATGTGCATTACTGGTTGCCTGATGTGCCGCAGTGGATTCCTGCATTGCTTGCATTAATCTGTATGACAGGTGTCAATCTCATTGCCGTCAAATTGTATGGTGAGTTTGAATTCTGGTTTGCACTAATAAAAGTAATAACCATTTTAGCGATGATTGTAGTCGGTCTGGGCATGATCTTGTTCGGTATAGGCAACGGCGGAATTGCTATCGGAATTTCCAGACTTTGGACGGAAGGCGGGTTCTTTCCGAAAGGCTTGGAAGGTGTAGCGCTGTCCCTGGTTATGGTTATGTTCGCGTATCTGGGAATTGAACTTGTCGGTATAACCGCCGGTGAGGCCAAAAATCCTGAGAAAACGCTGCCGTCAGCAATAGATAAAGTATTTTGGCGAATACTTATTTTCTATGTAGGAGCACTGTTTGTAATAATGTCACTATATCCTTGGGACAAGATTGGGACAATTGGTAGTCCATTTGTACTTACCTTTGAAAAACTGGGGATACCAGCCGCTGCCGGAATTATCAACTTCGTTGTACTGACCGCGGCCCTTTCCTCGTGTAATAGCGGTATTTTCAGTACTGGGCGGATGTTGTACAATTTGGCTTTGCAAAATAAAGCGCCAAGCAAGTTTGGCGAGTTAAGTTCGCGTCATGTGCCATTGAATGGGATACTGGTTTCCGGGATGTTTTTGCTGATCGGTGTTGTGTTGAATTATTTCGTTCCGGCAAAAGTATTTACTTATGTCACAAGCGTTGCTACCTTTGGTGCTCTTTGGATCTGGACGATTATCTTGCTTGTGCAGAAAAATTACCGCGCAAGCCTCAGTGCGCAGCAGGTGACTGAACTTAAATATCCTATGCCGCATTACCCGTTCGGTACTTGGGTAAGCCTGGCCTTTTTAATTATGGTGGCAGTTATCATGTTTTTTGACGATGATACCCGAATGGCATTATATATAGCTCCTATCTGGTTTGGCCTGGTAATTGCCTCCTATTACGGTTTGGGCTTAAATAAAGAGAATAAAAAAGCACCGGTAATGATATACTCGCAAAAGTGAGACAGGGTTTTAACTTCTCGTAGTATACCACCCCTTTAGTAGACAGGAAGTGCGATTAAAACGTACAACTTGTACTAAAGGGGCTTTTATATGCCTTGTTCAAGGTCCGCTACCATATCCAATCTTGGTGAAACAAGTAGCTTAGAAAAGAATGCTGCTATAATAAGATCACCTAATTATTTACCAAAATGGTATTTGTTTTGCTTTTCAAAGCTCATAATTCCAGCGATGATGCATATACAAGAACAGGTGGAGTCTGCACAACGGGCTCTACCTGTTATTTTTTCAGTCTCTCAGAAATATGTTATATAATCACGGGACGAACTACCGGTAAAGCTCTTTATAGCAATCTTACTGCCGGTTAGGCAGATTAAGCAAGGAGGCGGTTTATTTATATGCAGGGATGTCCGGTTTTGGAAATTGATTTGGATAAAATTATCTTTAATACATCTCAGGTGGTAAAGAGGTGCCGGGAAAAAGGGATAAATGTAATTGGTGTTACCAAAGGGTTTAGCGCAATGTATGAAATTGTCGCTGCTATGCTGGCAGGTGGAATTGACGAACTTGCCGATGCCAGGATGGAGAATATTGTTGAACTTCGTAAGAAAAATTTTGATAACCCGATAACGCTACTTAGAATTCCCCGATTAAGTGATGTTGCCAATGTAGTTGAGCATGTCAACACAAGTGTAAATTCCGAAATAACGGTTATAAAAGCTCTCGCTGAGGTAGCCGGAAAAATGAAAAAAGTACATAACATTATATTAATGGTGGATGTTGGTGATTTACGTGAAGGGGTTTTAAAAGAAAATGTTCTAGGAACGGTAGCCCATATTGTTAAAGTGGATGGAGTGTCTCTTGTCGGACTGGGAACAAACATGGGGTGTTTTGGCGGTGTTCTTCCTAGCACCGATAATTTGGGCCTTCTGTCCGAGTTGGGTTATGCTGTTGAACAGCAAATAGGTCGTAAATTGGACATAATCTCGGGGGGCGGAACATCTACCTTGCTGCTTGTCGAGAATAATACCGTTCCTACCGGAGTTAACCAATTGCGGATTGGGGAGGGTATTTTATTGGGGACAGATACGACACATAATCGCCGGATCCCTTGGTTGTACCAGGACACTTTTCTGCTAAGGGCTGAAGTAATTGAGGTTAAATGTAAGCCATCTGTTCCCATAGGTGAGATTGGCCGAGATGCTTTTGGCAATATTCCGGAATTTAAAGATGAAGGGATGCGCAAACGGGCTATTTTAGCATTAGGAAAACAGGATGTCTATGTGGAAGGAATTTTCCCGCTTGATCCGGCAATGAAGATATTGGGAGCGAGCAGTGATCATACAATTATTGATATTACCGACTCTGATACGGAGATAAAAGTTGGCGATGAAATTGTACTTGGGTTAAGCTATCCGGGATTACTTTCAGCAAGTGATTCGCGTTATGTGGGGAAAGAATTTAAGCGAAGGGGAGTATTATGAATATCGAACTGGTGAAAACAGTTGAATTACCGCTTATTCAACGTATGGTTCAATTGGAAAGCGAGGCGTTCAGCCACGGCGGTCTCAATGAATGGCACCTTGTGCCCTTCATTCGACATGGCCGTGTATATGCTGCCTTGAAGAATCAAGAGATCGTTGGTTTAGTGCAATACATGCTGGATTGGGATAATCCGCGCAAGGCATATATGATGGGAGTGTCTATTGCCAAAGAAGTGCGTGGTCGGGGGCTGGGGACGGAATTTATTGAGAGAAGCCTGCAAATGCTGGCTGGTGAAAATATTGAAGAAGTTGAACTAACAGTTGATCCAGCAAACATTGTCGCTATTCGTGTCTATGAAGGAAAGTTAGGCTTTGTAGCAAAAGGGATACGAACTAATGAATATGGTAAAGGTGAGGATCGAATAGTGATGATTCTTACGATAAAGGAAATGAAGGGACTGTGAACATACAATAGCTAAGCAATTATGTCATATAAAGTAACCTTTTATTTTTTGTTTGCATAAAATATAGTGAGATTTAAAAGGAGGTTCGAGGGAATGTATTATAGACCTTATTATGAAGATAATGACTTCGAGAGACAAACAGCTAATGCCGCTGTAGTTAACGTAAACTATCCACCATCGCTGCCTGTGCCGCCGCCAGTTAACGCTCCTTATTGTGTATGGAAGAAATATTGGAAGAGTTATTGGCTGTTTTATAACTGGTGGAGAATGAATGGCTATTAAGATACCAGGGACTTGGGGATTATTTTGATAGGTTCAAACTGAATTACCGGGGAAGACCCCCGGTTTTTTTCGCTGTATCAGAATTTATAACTTTTCGGGCAAGTACAAACAGTTAATTACCTGCAGCTTAGCCGAAAAGTAACTTAAATTCTTTACAGTTCCGCAAACTGCGTTTTCTATACCGTATCAGAATTTCCCCCGATTCTTTACTGTTCGAAAACGGAACGTTTTTCTTATGTGTAAGACGGTTGGGGAGATGGCAACTTATTGTTGACAAGCCGGGAGCGTCCTAAGGGTTATGAACTGATTCGTACATTGGTGTTCATTGAGGAACCACAGAAAGAGCCAGTGCAGGAGGGCAAAAATTAATCTTTTTTCTTTGCTTTATTGCTGTTAAAGGGTATTGGGGCTATTTCTCCCACTGGCACGTTTATTGCGACAATAACTGTTGACTAATTGATTTTACAAGGAGAGATAAAAATGAAAAATACTCTTTTGTGGACCCCCTATAAATTGGGAGGGATTGAACTTAAGAATCGAATCGTCATGGCACCAATGACACGCTCCCGTGCCATTGGCAATGTTCCGAATCAGCTTATGGCAGAGTATTATGGTCAGCGTGCTGCAGCCGGGCTTATTATTACTGAGGGGACATCCCCCTCGCCGAACGGTCTCGGGTATTGCCGCATTCCCGGAATTTTTAGCCAGGAGCAAGTAAAAGGCTGGACCAAAGTTACAGATGCCGTGCATTCAGGAGGTGGAAAAATATTTGTTCAGTTGATGCATACCGGACGTATCAGCCATCAGGCCAATATGCCGGAAGGCGCTGTGGTTATGGCACCGTCTGCTGTGAAAGCGGCCGGACAAATGTTTACAGATACTAAGGGGATGCAAGACTTTCCGGTTCCCAAAGCAATGACACCGGAAGATATCAGCGATGTTAGACAGGAATTTATTAAGGCAGCAGTCAATGCCATCAAGGCGGGCTTCGATGGCATCGAGCTGCACAGCGCGAATGGCTATCTTCTGGAACAGTTTTTATCTCCGGTTAGCAATATAAGAGATGATAGTTACGGAGGCAGTATCGAAAACCGCTGCCGGTTTGTCATAGAGGTAGCCGAAGAGGTGATTAAAGCAGTCGGTCAGGATAAGGTCGGCATTCGCCTGTCTCCTTATGGGGTGGCAAGCGATATGCATTACTATCCGGAAATAGACGATACATACAAATATCTAACTGAAAAACTGAATGGTCTGGGAATCCTCTATATCCATCTGGTAGACCACAGCAGTATGGGTGCACCGGAGGTGCCCCTGGCAATCAAAACAGGAATTCGCCAAAACCTGAAGCGCACTCTTATTCTCAGCGGCGGATACACTGCCGAACGCGCCGAAAGCGATTTGCAAAGCGGACTGGCAAACCTTATTGCTTTTGGCAAGCCGTTTATCTCTAACCCTGACCTTGTCGAACGATTTGACAACAGTTGGCCGTTGTCAAGTGAACTTGACAAAGACACGCTTTATTCTCCAGGTGAAAAAGGATATACAGACTATCCCAGATATATTCCTAAACGGTAGTAAAAACCATTCTCAAGGATATGAACCAACTTGTTAAAAGTACTATTTATAGGGGCTATTAATAAAGAAAAAAGGATAATAATGCTTTGTGTAGAACAAGAAAGCAGCTTCAACCTTGATAAGAGCGGGGGAATGAGGCTGCTTTTCTTTAATGTGTTAGTAAAGTATTTTAGTTAACATTCTTTTTTAATTGCCTTTAATGGTATAATCATAATAGAAAATAATTTTTTTAGCAGGGGAAGAATATGGGTAGAAGAAAAAAATCCAACAAAAGCAAATTTGAGATTTTTGGGATTATTTTAATTGCCGGCGGATTATTTGCCCTTGCCAGTCTAGCCGGCTTAAGCACAGGGCAGTCCGGGGAATTCATCGCAAAAATGCTAAGGTATGGATTTGGCCTAGGGGCGTGGATGGTTGCCCTGTTCATGGTACTTGCCGGGTTTCTGCATATTAAGAGCCATCGGAAGATTGTCTTATCCGGACGGTTTTGGGGACTTTTTACTGTATATGTTTCAATGCTAGGACTAATCCACCACATATTTGTACCGGTTAATGCGGAATTATTGCCCGACCAGCTGCAGAAAGGCGGCGGGTTGCTTGGCGGATTTAGTGTTTTCCTGCTTCGTAAGATTTTCGGGGTGGACGGAACATTAATAGTTTTAATTACAGCTGCAATAGCCGGTATGGTTATCGCTAAAATATGGTCAGTACATAATGCGCTAAAAATTGCCGAAGAAAAGACCCAAAAAGGACTGTCCGTTGCTTCGAACAGTCTTGAGCATCAATTTAAAGAAGTTACCAGGAGGCTCGCATTTTACAATCAAGAAAATGACAAGCGATTTGATAAGCCCGCAAAGACAGTGCGACCCCATCCGGTCACGGAAATACCGAATCCGCCGGTTGGTGCGACGGAGGAAAGCATTTATGAATCTCCGGCGGTAGCCTCCGATTTTGAAACCATGGGTGGACATGACCTTGAGAGTGCTGCGCCGAATGGAATTTCAAGGATAACCAAGGACACTGCCGCTTGTGAAACAGTTGAAGCTGAGCAGCCAGTGAACTCCGGCAGTACTTTGCAAGAAGAGGGACAAAAGACAGCTACAGCAGTTATAGAAAATTACTTAATGCAGAGGGACAGCATCTCTTCTGTTCAAAGAGATACGATAAAAGATGTCTCTCCGGATCACCGTTGTGAAGTGAAGCCACAGTTAATATTCTCAGAGCATGGAAAATATAATATTCCATCTATAACTATTTTGAATAAAAGCACCACCCCGTACGATGAAAAATTAGAAAGAGAAATAAAGGACCGGGCTGAGGCGCTTGAAAAGGTACTGTCCGATTTCCATGTTAAGGCTAAAGTCAATAATATCTGCCGGGGTCCGGCGGTTACCCGCTACGAGCTTGAGCCGGCGCCTGGGGTTAAAGTAAGTAAAATTGTCAATTTGGCTGACGATATTGCTTTGGCTCTGGCATCTATTGGGGGCGTTAGAATAGAGGCTCCAATTCCGGGTAAGGCAGCTATCGGTATTGAAGTACCGAACAAAATTGTGTCAGGAGTTCCTCTCAGGGATGTGCTTGAAAACGATAAATTCAGAAGCGCATCGTCAAAGCTGGTGGTAGGCTTAGGAAAAGATATTGCGGGGCAGGTCATTATGGCTGATCTTGCTAAGATGCCTCACATTTTAGTTGCCGGTTCCACTGGGTCAGGCAAAAGTGTCTGCGTAAATACCCTGATCACCAGTATTTTATTTAATGCGAGCCCCGAGGAAGTTAAATTCATTTTGGTTGACCCGAAGGTCGTAGAGTTGACGAGTTACAATGGAATTCCGCATCTTTTAACTCCTGTTGTAACAGATGCCAAGAAAGCCGCTACAGCGTTGCGTTGGGCAGTAAAGGAAATGGAACGGCGATATGCTCTGTTTGCCAATGAGAGCGTAAAAGATATTACCCGTTATAATGAGAAAGTGGATAAGGCAAAAGACGAGAACATCATAAAAGAAAAACTTCCACTTATTCTCATAATAATAGATGAATTGGCCGATTTAATGATGGCAGCTCCTGTCGATGTTGAAGATGCCATATGCCGGCTGGCTCAAATGGCGAGAGCAGCAGGACTTCATATGGTGCTTGCGACCCAAAGACCTTCAGTAGATGTTATTACGGGATTAATAAAGGCTAATGTGCCATCCCGGATTGCCTTTGCCGTTTCTTCCCAAATAGATTCACGGACTATTTTGGATATGGCTGGGGCGGAGAAGTTGTTGGGAAAAGGGGATATGTTATATTACCCTTCCGGCATGGCGAAACCCCTTCGCGTTCAGGGAGCTTTTATTGCCGATTCTGAAGTGGAAAAGTTGCTTGAATTTATTAAAAGCCAGTACAGTGAGGAGGATTGCCAGTACAACGAGGAAGTTACCAACATTGACACTAATTCCGCCGAAATTGGAAAGGAATCCATAACTGACCAGCTATTAGAACAAGCTATACAACTAATTATGGAGACCGGGCAAGCCTCGGCCTCAACGCTCCAACGAAGGTTCAGGATTGGTTATAATAGGGCAGGGCGACTTATTGATGCCATGGAAGAAATGGGCATTATTGGCCCGAATATGGGGAGTAAACCCCGGGAAATTATCATGACTTCGAATGAAGTATATGCGAAATATTTGAAGCGGGATAATTCCGCGTCTTAATGCAACGGTTACTATGTTAAAAAGAAATTACCCTAAAATTATGACAATAGTAGACTAATTAGAGGAATTATACTACCGGATAGCTAATATTCACATAAGAATAGGAAGACGCCTATTGTTCTTGGAATATATCTGTAAATTTTTAAAACGTGCTATCTCTGACTCCCTGTGAAAAGACATTAATATCAAGTCCCTTTTACAAGGTATTTGCGATTCTTAGTAAAATTGTCTATGTTACCATCTCAATATTGAAAGGCGTGATTATGTGAACAAATTATTAAATCAGACAAGGGAAATTAATCAGCTACTGCAAAAATCTGAAAAGGTGGATTATACTAAGGTTGCCAATCTTCTCAGTGAGTACATGGCAGCTAATGTATATGTCATTGATAGAATTGGCGCAATTCTTGGATATGCTTTGCATGAGGGATTTGAATGTGAAATCATGCTGGGAGACATATTGGAACAAGGTCAGTTTCCTGAAGAGTACATGAAAGCATTGCGAAGTGTGCGTGAGACTACTTGCAATATTCGTCTCGATAACCAGTGCTGTGTGTTTAACGAAGAACTGAAATGCCCTGTAGGTGAAAAGTACACCCTTGTAGTTCCGGTTGTCGGAATTGGTAAGCGTCTGGGGTCGTTAGTTGTTGCCAAGTATAATGTGAAATTCACTGAGACTGATCTTATCTTGGCCGAGTATGGTGCCACAATGCTTGGTATGGATTTGCTCCGGGGCAGGGTAGGTAAGATGGAGGAAGAAACTCGCAATCGAACTACCGTACAGGTTGCTATAAGCACACTTTCCTATTCGGAGTTTGAAGCCGCAGCCAACATTCTGGATGAACTCGAGGGAAAGGAGGATTTGATTGTGGCCAGTAAAATTGCTGACCGTGTCGGAATAACCCGGTCGGTGATTGTCAATGCCTTGAGAAAACTTGAAAGTGCAGGCGTGATTGAGTCCAAGTCCCTTGGCATGAAGGGTACTTATATAAGAATTCTTAATGAATACTTAATTGAAGAGTTTAAAAAGAAAAAAAACTGACAGTTTTTTTTCACATTAGCTATAAAGGTAAGAGGAGAATAAACATATGTTATGGATAATTGCGATCGTTTTAGGAATTGTACAAGGATTGGGTGAATTTTTGCCCATCTCCAGTTCAGCACATTTAATCCTTGTCCGCTGGCTTTTTGGCTGGGATCCGGTTATTGCGCAAGTAGGCGGGAATATTGATATTGCTCTTGATGTGGCGCTGCATGTAGGAACGCTGCTGGCGGTACTCATTTATTTTTATCAGGATTGGTTGGAACTTGTTATAAATGGATTAACAAATGGATTGAAAACCAAAGAAGGAAAAATGTTTTGGTACCTTGTTATAGCCACAATCCCTGGCGGTGTTGCCGGACTGCTTTTTGAGTCGGCAATAGACAAATTTATTCGTTCACAACCCCTTATCATTGCCGGTGGTCTCGCCATTATGGGTATCATTCTTTACTATGTCGACAAGTATTCGACGCAAAGAATTAATTTTGAAAATATAACTTTCAAACAAACTTTGTTTATTGGCATTTCTCAGGCACTGGCGTTGATTCCCGGTGTTTCGCGATCCGGCATCACCATGACAACAGGACGGCTGTTAGGATTCTCACGGGAAGCGTCAGCTAAATTTTCGTTCTTATTGGCAACGCCGATCATTGCCGGCGCGGCGCTAAAACATACTCCGGACATTATTCATAATGCTGCCAGCCCCCTATTTTTGGTGGGTACAATCACATCTGCCGTAGTTGGGCTGTTGTGCATCAGCCTATTGCTTAAATATTTGCAAAGACACAATTTTGCCATATTTGCAGTCTATAGAATCATATTGGCGGCACTCGTTGTGTGTGTATACTTTGTTAGAGGAGTATAACCAGGAGCGACAAAAAAACTGGGGAAATAGAGAACATTTAAAAAACACCTGCTTATCCGCGGTTTGCGTGGTAGCAGGTGTTTCAGGTGTTTATTGCAGGACATTTTTTTTGATGTAGAGAAAAATATTAATGTATACAGCAAAAGTAGCTATGATTTTGAGATTCTTTGAAAAGGATAACTTTTATGTGATAAGCTGCTGAGTTCGCCGGTTATAGGCACAGCCAATTTCGAAGGGTGTGGTGTTATGAAAGGAATCGGTCAAAAATATGGTGGCATCCGACTTATTATATCTTTATTAATTTTAGTAATTCTTACAGCAGGCTGCAGCCGGACACAAGCTCCATCCCAACCAGTAGTTGCCGTGACAGTGGGGAAAGTGGAAATGCGAACCATGCCCATCCAATTGGATGCAGTAGGTAATGTACAGGCCTATAATTCCGTCGTTATTATCCCCAAGGTTACGGGACAAGTGGCAAGTATCCATTTTGAACAAGGCCAAGATGTGAAGACAGGTGATCTTTTGGTTACTATTGACCCTGCCACGTTTGAACAACAATTGGCGCAAGCCGAGGCGCAGCTTGCTCACGACAAGGAGCAGGCGAATTTTAACCAAGTTACTGCCAGACGTTACGCTGATTTATACCAGCAGGCCGCAGTTGCCCGCCAGGATTACGATCAAGTGACTACATCTTCCCGCACCCAGGACGCTACTGTGCGCCAGTCGGAAGCGACGGTGGAGAACGCACGTATAAATCTTAACTATTGTTATATTCGTTCACCGATTGATGGACGCACCGGCGCATTCCTTGCCAATCTTGGAGCAATGGCAACGGCAAACCAGACCCAACTTGTTGTCATAAATCAGGTTGAACCAATATTTGTCCAGTTTACTATTCCGGAAAAGTATCTAAGTTCCGTTACTGCTGCGCAAAAAGCTGCCCCATTACATGTTACGGCAACTATCGATGATCAGGGGCTGAATGTTACCGATGGGGTACTCACCTTCATTGACAACACTGTAGACATCTCCTCCGGTGTGATTCAGATGAAAGCCCAATTTCCCAATACCGTGCGGCAACTTTGGCCTGGGCAGTTTGTGCGGGTCACTCTGAGGCTGGGTGAACAATCCAACGCAATTATTATTCCGAACGAGGCCGTGATGAACGGACAAAATGGTGCCTATGTTTTTGTTGTTAAGGACGATATGACTGTGGAAGTACGGCAAGTAGTGCCAAACAGGGCAGTTGGCAATTTTATGGTTATTACTCAGGGATTGAACGCCGGTGAGACGGTTGTGACCGACGGGCAGGTCAATTTACGGCCAGGCTCAAAAATCAGTATCAAAGAAGCAACTGCACAGCCGGCCGCCGCCGGATCTAGCACACAAACAAACACACAGGGCGGTGGTGGGCAATGAATCTTTCCGCTATTTGGATTCGTCGTCCCGTAATGACTATCCTGATAATGGTGACCTTGCTTTTTTTCGGATCTATCAGCTACTGGCAGCTGCCGGTAAATGATCTGCCGAATGTTGATTACCCGGCCATTCAGGTAAGAGCATCTTTACCGGGGGCGAGCCCTGAGACGATGGCTTCATCGGTAGCATTGCCTCTGGAAAAACAATTGTCGACGATTGCCGGCGTGGACTCCATGTCTTCTTCAAATATGACCGGGTCAACGACAATAAATATAACTTTTTCGTTGGACCGCAACATTGATGCTGCAGCCCAGGATGTAAGCAGCGCCATAGCAGCGTCCGCACGGCTGTTGCCGGCAAATATGCCTGCTCCGCCATCCTATACAAAAACCAATCCGGCCGACCAGCCAATTATGTTTTTTGTAATTACCTCAAAAACGATGAAGATGTCGGACGTGCAGAACTATGTTGAGACATCTCTCATACCGGCGGTATCTGAAGTTAATGGTGTGTCTCAGGCGCTGATCTATGGGTCGCAAAAATATGCGGTTCGCCTGCGGATGGATCCTGAAAAGATGGCCGTCCGCGGGGTTGGCATTAACGAAGTGAACAGCGCGCTGTTAAACGGCAATGTAAACCTGCCGGGCGGCACGTTAAACGGACCCAGTATTACTTATACCGTCGATTCTTCAGGCCAGTTGGTGAATGCTAAGGCATATAATTCCCTTATTGTTGCATATCATAACGGCAATCCGATTCGCGTTCAGGATGTCGGGATGGCTACTGACAGTAATGAAAATGAACAAACTAAGCGAAGTCTTATAACACCTGGTGATCAATCCGACGGAGTGTTTGTTGCGATATTCAAGCAACCTGGATCCAACGCGGTACAGATAGCCGCGGATGTTCGCAAAAAGGTCGACTTGGTACGGTCATCTTTTCCCCAGGGGATTGAGATATCGCTTCTCTATGATAAGTCTGATTTCATAAAAGCGTCTGTTCAAGACGTTGAATCAACCCTTGCCATGACAATATTATTGGTGGTGTGCGTTGTTTTTCTCTTTTTAGGAAGCCTGCGCGCCACTTTGATCCCAGGCATTACAGTTCCTTTGTCGCTTGTTGCAACTTTTGCAATTATGAAAGTACTTGGTTTCAGTTTAAATAATATATCATTAATGGCCCTCTCCCTGGCGGCGGGATTTGTTGTCGATGATGCCGTGGTTGTAATGGAAAATGTGGTACGGCGGGTTGAAGAAGGGGAACCACCGATGGCTGCGGCGTTTTCCGGTTCAAAGGAAATTAGTTTTACCGTGTTATCTATGACCATTTCACTTATAGTAGTCTTTGTCCCGATTTTGTTCATGGGCGGTATCATTGGGCGGCTGTTCCGGGAATTTGCAGTCAGTATTGCTGCCGCTATTCTGTTTTCCGGGTTTATTTCTCTTACTTTAACACCAATGATGTGTGCATATGTCCTAAAAAATAAAAATGGCAACAGCAAGAAGAATCGTTTTATTGAGGGTTCGGAACGTGTCTACGAAAAGGCCAAGAACTTTTACGGACGGACGTTGAAGGTGGTTTTGGAACACCCTTTGAATATACTGGCATTTACATTAATCATTTTTATTCTGGCGGGATTTCTGTACACGCAAATTGACAAAGGGTTTATTCCCAGCCAGGATATGAACCTCTTTACGATCAGGACACAGACTGATGACCGGTCTTCTTTCAACTATTTGGCACAACATCAAGATCAAATTAACCAGATTTTAAAAAATGAGCCAGGTCTGCGGGGTGCGTTGTCAGTAGCCGGCAGTCCTACGTATAACACAGGATTTTTTCTTGTCAGCCTGAAGGATAGAAAAGAGCGGACTGAATCAGTCGATCAAATTATCAACCGGCTGCGGCCGCAGTTTAATACTATTCCCGGGCTTCGTGTATATCCGTACAATGCCCCGCCCATTACATTGGGAAGCCGACAGACATATGGAATTGGCCAGTATACGATTACTAGCCCTGATTTGGATGTTCTGGCCAAGGCAGCTACCGATATGGAATCGCAAATGAGGACGATACCCGGACTCATTGATGTAATTTCCAGTTTGCAAATAAAAGCCCCCAAAATATATTTTGACATTGATCGGGACAAGGCGTCAGCGATTGGCCTCTCCGCTGACCAGATCCAGGATGCGCTCTATTCCGCCTTTGCTGATCGCTTGGTAACCACTATTTATGCACCCAGCAATGAATATAATGTATATTTGGATCTGGGGAAAAGTTTTCAGACTGATCCATCGGTGCTTAATAAGCTGTATGTGAAGACAGGTTCAAGTAATGGGCCTAGTGTCACAACACCGAAATTAGTGCCATTGTCGACGCTTGGCAAGTTAAGTGAGAGATTATCGTCGTTGTC
The DNA here is from genome assembly GCA_023434855.1 of Bacillota bacterium. The sequence continues at coordinate 26,556 of JAEYSJ010000368.1, forward strand.
GGTAAATCATAGTGGTCAGATGCCTTCGGCCACGATTTCCTATAACTTAAAGCCCGGGTATGCCCTCGGTACAACTGCGGCTGAAATCCAGGCAGTAGCTCAAAAGACTTTGCCGCCAGGCGTAAACGGATTTTTTGAAGGCAATGCTTCGGCTTATGCCAGTTCGTTTGCAAATATGGGGTTTCTGCTGTTCGTCACAGTGTTCATCATTTACGTTGTGCTCGGAATTTTGTACGAAAGTTTTATTCATCCGATCACCATCCTGACCGCACTACCTTTGGCTGGTGCCGGCGCACTGATTTTCTTGATGCTGTTTCATATGGAACTTGATATTTACTCCTATGTGGGTATTATCATGTTGGTTGGCATTGTCAAAAAGAACGGCATCATGATGATTGATTTTGCATTGGAACTGGCTGAAAAACAGGGGCTGGCGTCACGGGATGCTATTTATCAGGCATGCCTAATCCGTTTCCGGCCGATTATGATGACTACAATGGCGGCTGTAGTTGGTGCGGTGCCGATAGCCTTGGGCTACGGTACCGGGGGAGAAGCCCGGCAGCCTATGGGGATAGCGGTAGTTGGCGGGTTGATATTTTCCCAGTTGCTCACGCTGTATGTGACCCCGGTTTTTTACGTCTGGTTTGATCAGTTGCAGCGTAAATTGAAAACCAAACAGGAAGAAATAGCCGCATAAGTACAAGAAATATTTTTGCGAATACAGAGGCACGTTAGACAGCCCGCATTTTGTCTGACGTGCCTTCATTCAACAAAAATTACTTTGACAAGGCATTCTGGGGGTGATACACTAAATTCAAACAATCGTTTGTTTTATCCTGGTTTGTAGTGATTATCGAAAATCTAAAATAGCTTTTGCCCCAAAAAGAGGTTTTTATTATGGAGAATGATACTCGATCAAAGCTGATTGAAATTGCAACACAATTATTTGCAACCAAGGGATATGCTGCTGTATCGGTGCGGGAAGTGACTTTGGCCGCGCAGACAAACGTATCAGCCATTTCCTATTACTTTAATGGCAAAGAAGGACTCTACCAGGCCGTATTGACGGAGCAACTCTCTCCAATTATAGAGGCACTGCAGTCAGCCCAAAGTAATGATTCTTTTTCGCCCATTGAGCGGCTGACATGTTATGCTGATCAGATTGTGCAAATTCATGCCCAAAAGCCTTTTTTAGTACGGTTTATGGTCGGTGAGGCAGTTACTCCTACGGAGTGTAGTGGTCCCGCTATCGAAGACTATCTTGCGCAATTACATCAGTTTTTGGGTACTGCGTTGCAGGAAGGGATCATCAAGGGTGATTTCCGGGCGGACCTGAATATCACTTATGCAGTGATTTCATTAGCCGGAATTTTAAACTTTTATTTCATTACAAAGCCTCTTGTGCGAAAGGTCATCCCTTTATTCGAACATGCCAATTCCGGCGCTGAATACATAGCCCATGCCTTTCGCGTTTATTTGCACGGCATAATCGACCCAGCCTCAAATTGTTTACCCTGATTCAATAATAATTCTGGTGAAAAAGGTGATTGTTATGAAGCTTACAGCAAAATCAATTAAAATCCTGGTTGTATTTTTGGCGGTCGTTGTTGGGGCAGGAGCCTATTATTATTTCCACCGTGGCGAGGTATCGACAGACGATGCCGCCATTGAAGGCCGTACGGTTGTTTTAAGCCCGAAAGTGCAAGGTTATGTTAAAACCCTGAATATCCAGGATAACCAGTTGGTTAAAGCCGGGGATGTGTTGCTGGAAATCGACCCGACTGATTATATCATTCGCCGGGACCGGGCTAAGGCTGCAGTGGTTGCTGCTAAAGCTGCCGCCGATGCTTCCCACAGTAATTTAGAAACAACTACCGTTTCTGCGCCATCCAATATTGAAGCCGCACAGGCTCAGGTAGCGTCTGCTCAGGCAACCTGGGAAGAATCGCTTGCCGACAGGCAGCGCATGGAAAGTCTGTTTAGCGCCGGTGCTTGTTCCCGGCAGCAGTTGGATCAGGCAATTGCAACAGAAAAGTCTAACCGCTCCATACTGGACAAGCTGCGGGCAGATCTTCGTTCGGCAAGCACGGCACCTAGCGTAATTGCAGCAGCGAAAGACACAAGTGATCAATTGCAGGCTCAGGTCAGACAGGCGGAGGCCGATCTGGTGCAAGCGGAAACTGATCTGGCCAATACCAAAATCATTGCCCCGATGGATGGCCGTATCACCAAACGAAGTGTGGAAACCGGCAATTATGTTCAGGCAGGTCAACAACTGGGTTCACTTGTCGGAACAGAATTATGGATCATTGCTAATTTCAAGGAAACTCAGCTGGAGCATATGCGTCCCGGTCAACCTGTAGATATTCGCATTGATGCGTTTCCCAATGTGAAATTACGCGGCAGGGTGGATAGCTTTCAAGCGGGGACAGGCGCTCGCTTTTCCCTTTTTCCTGCAGAAAATGCTACCGGCAATTTTGTCAAAGTTGTCCAACGCGTTCCGGTGAAGATTGTTTTCGATAATCCGCCTGACGAAACTCTCCCTATGGGGCTTGGCATGTCGGTAATACCGACCGTATATACCGGAAGCGCAGGATGGAAATTATGAATAGTCCTGCTGCAAACTCGGTAAACCCGCTTCTGGTATCAGCTGTTGTCAGCATTGCCGCTTTTATGGAAGTGCTTGATACGACTATTGCCAATGTTGCGCTTTCGTACATTGCCGGTTCCCTCGGAGCGGGCTCGGAGGAAAGTACATGGGTTTTAACCTCTTATCTTGTATCCAACGGTATTGTTCTGCCATTGTCCGGCTGGTTATCTGCACTCATGGGACGCAAAAATTTCTTTATCGCTTGCATCCTCGGGTTTACGGTCACATCATTTTTGTGCGGCGTATCGACAACGCTGCCTATGCTGATTGTCTGTCGATTATTGCAGGGTCTGGCGGGCGGCGGCTTGCAACCGGCCCAGCAGGCTATTATTAAGGATAGCTTTCCCCCGGAAAAATTGGGGATGGCGTTTGCAATTACCGGCATAACGACTGTTTTAGCGCCTATACTGGGACCGACTCTGGGTGGCTATATCACCGATAATTATAGCTGGCGCTGGATTTTTTTTATGAATGTTCCTGTCGGCCTGTTGGCAGCCTTTTTGGTCAAAGCGTTAGTCCAGGATCCGCCCAGCGCGCGAAAACAAGAAGTAGGCTCCATTGACTATATCGGCCTCGGTCTCATCGCCCTTGGCTTGGGGGCGCTGCAAATTGTTCTGGATAAAGGACAGCAGGAGGATTGGTTTGACAGCTCCTTTATTCTGTTTTTTGCCTGTATATCTGCCGCCGGCCTTATTTTGGCAGTTCTTTGGCTATGGCGGCAAAAACAGCCTGTTGTGGATCTGAAACTCTTTGGTATTCCCAGTTTTGGCATGCCTTGTATCATGATGTTTTTTGTAGGCTTTGCGCTATATGGCAGTACTACGCTTTTGCCTATGCTGGTGCAGACCAATTTCGGATATGATGCTACCTTGTCAGGCCTTCTGCTTTCGCCGGGCGGGATAGCGGTCCTCGTTATGATGCCTGTTGTCGGAAAGCTGGTTAATAAAATCCAGGCGAAGTATTTAATCGCTTTCGGCATGCTGGCGAACGCTGTTGGCATGCTGGCAACCGCATCAATAACACCGCAGACGGATTATGCTACCTTCGTTATGGTCCGCATCCTGCAGACATTGGGGTTACCATTTCTGTTTATTCCAGTCAGTACACTTGCCTTCTCAAAAATTACTCCCGAAAAAAGCAGCAATGCCTCGGCAATTATTTCCCTTATGCGCAATCTTGGAGGCAGTATTGGTATTGCACTGGTCACAAACAAACTGGTACACAGCCAGCAGATTCAGCAGGCTAACCTGGTGCAGCATCTGACAGCAGCCGATCCTGGCTACCGCAGCACGCTCTCTACTTACACACAGGCGATTGCGAACCTGGGTATACCGTCGTCCCAGGCATCGACGACAGCTATGGGGCAGATCTATCAGGAACTAATTCATCAGGCCAGTATTCTCGCCTACCGGGATGCATACAACTTCGTAGCTGCTATGTTAATCGTTTTGGGTATCGCAGCCCTGTTTATGCCAGGCAATGAACTGCAGAAAAAAGGTGCTCCGGCCGGGTCGCACTAGTGGAATGTGAAAATAAGCTATAATTCTTCTTGAATGGGAATTATAGCTTATTTTTCTTTACAATATAGGATATAGGGACTATAATTAACTGTTATGAGATACTACAATCAAACAGCGTTTAAGCCGGCAGTAGCCGGATATGTTGCAGGCTTTATCATACTGGGAATTCTATATGTTTATGCCTTCGGCATTGAACGGTTTAAACCGGAGACGATTCGGGATACGATTCTGTCCTTAGGATATTGGGGCCCGTTATTGTATATTTTAGGCAATGCCGTTCGCCCGTTTTTTTTCTTTCCGGCCAGTATTCTGGCCGTTGCCGGCGGTTTAGCGTTCGGGCCGGTGTGGGGAGCGGTTTACCTGGTTATCGGTGCAGCCTGCGGGGCAGCTTTGTGCTTTGAGACTGCACGTCTGCTCGGGCGTGATCGGTTCAAACAAATTTGGACTAAGATTCCATTTGAAGAGCTTGACAATCAGGCAGCCAGGCATGGTTTCAGAACAGTGTTGATTCTGCGGTTGATCCCTGTTTTGCCCTGGGATGCTGTTAGTTTTCTGGCCGGATTGTCGAAGGCACGGTTTTGGCCGTATATTTTGGCGACAGTGCTGGGCAGTGTGCCTGGAGCTATTGCCTTTAGTTATTTTGGCAGTATATTGTTCCAATCCTTACCAACGGCGGTGGTAGTTGCCCTAATCATTGTCATAATGTGTATTTATTTACGAATACTATGCCGGGGAAACTGGAAAAAGAAATTATTGTAACTTTTTTTTATTATTAGGTGCAGGGAGAATAAAGGAAATGACGGCATGGAATGTATTTGAGATTATGGGGATAGTGGCTTTCGCTGTTTCCGGAGCGTTGACAGGTATACAAAAGAAGCTTGATATTTTTGGGGTGCTGGTACTTGCTGTTACTACAGCTGTTGGTGGTGGAATATTGAGAGATGTAATTATCGGAAATACACCACCGCTTACTTTCCGTGATCCCACTTTCGTCACTATCAGCGCCATTGCAACAATCGGCGTTTGTTTTACCTATCGCTGGCTGGATAAATTCAAATATACTATCCAGATATTTGATGCAATTGGTTTGGGGGCATTTACGGCTACCAGTGCTAATCTTGCCATTCAGCACAACCTGAATACCTTGTTTATTGTAACGACTGTTGCTGTTATCACGGGAATTGGCGGGAGTGTCATGCGGGATGTGTTTGTCAAGGAGATTCCCTATGTCTTCCGGCAAGAAGTCTACGCGATCACTACGATTATTGGCGCTGTGAGCTTCTATTATTTGCAGTTTTATTTTAAAGGCAATATTCCCTTATATTTTGCTTTTTGCATTACTACAGGCTTGCGGATTTGTTGTATAAAATATGGGCTGAATTTTCCTGTCATTGGCGTTAAATTTGATGACTGGATATCAGGCAGTCGTAATTCGGGTAGATAATATGAGAGTTTTGGCAAACTTAAATAATAGTGAAAAAACTCCTGCCAAATTATATAAATTCGGCAGGAGTTTTTAATTTTTTATCTTAATATTATATAGAATATGCCTTGGGAAAAGTTTTTTATCTTCGGTCCTCTTTGACAACTTACTGTAGAGGTGAGAAACTTGCGAGATAAAACAAAGCTGACAATTGACGCATATAACAAAAATTCTTACAGTTATGCTGATAAATTTATGTATTTTAATTCCTATGCCAAACATGCTATTGAGTTTGCCGGCTTATTAATGGATGGCTTTAAAATATTAGACCTAGGATGCGGGCCGGGGAATGTGGCCAAGCAACTATGTGCATTAAAGAGGCTGGAGGTTACTGGAATTGATCTGTCTTCTGAAATGCTGGAAATAGCCAGAATCAATGTCCCGGGTGGCAAGTTTTTTCTTCAGGACTCTCGGACAGCAAATTTTCCATCGGAATATTTTGATGCGGTGGTGCTTTCTTTTAGTATCGTTCACTTGGATGATGATGAAGCATATGAGGTATTAGCTAATGCCGCAAAATGGCTGCGAGAAGATGGTTACCTCTATTTAAGTTTTATGGAAGGGAAAAAGCCAGGCTTTGAAACGACCAGCTTTTCTTCACAGCCTATATTTTTTAATTATTTCCAGGCAACTGAAATCGAAGATTGTTTAAAAGACAATGGAATCGATTGTTTTCGACGTGTGCGGCAAGATTATTTAGAGACTGACGGGAGTAAAACCACGGATGCATTTATTTTTGGTAAAAAACGTAATACCAGTTACTACAAGGCGGGTTCAATAGATTAACGTAGCGAAATTAAGCTTGTTAGCAGACTAAAAATCTAACAAAATGGGACAGGGGATAGCTTAAGAACCCCTGTCTCTGTAAGATATAGTACAGAAGGATTATCCATTCTGGGGAAGAAAAACTTCGAACAATTAGTTTTATGTATAGCGGGAAGGAAGGATATGAAATGCCCTTGTCCCAGGGAAGATTTTTTCTATACCCATACATTGAGACAATTCATCCATTTCCAAAGCATTTGCGTTTTAGCTGGTCTCATGACAAGTGGACAAGTCCGCTTTGCGGACATAACCAAAGACAACCTTGTCGCATTGAAGGCCGATGTGTCTGAAACTGCAGGCTTAGAACCGGCATATGGCAGGTTTTAAAAGTTCAACCTAATGAACTGGGTCAAGGTTATGGAAACAATTCAGGCAAGGATACGAATATCCTCAACCCGCACATGGAAACCGGTGTTTTTTTCCAACGCCATATTCAGTAACCCGGTATGATTCAGATTCATCATGCAAAGCCCGGGTAAAAAGGTAACCCGGGTACCTAGTATTAACTCCTTGGCCAAACCGGCGGCAATTCCTTCAAAGCCAATCATATGATATGCGTGAACATCCTTGACCTTCTGCTCCCGCGATACCTTCGGCCCGACTACCCAGGTATATAACAAGCCCGTAACCACATCTGCTTCAAGAACCTGGAGAACGTGAGGAATGGGACAGCCGGCCCCCATTGGGCGACCCAATACATAGTCACCCTTTTTAATAGCCATTTTTTCAACCATATCCCCTCGAAACGGAAGGACGATTTTCCGGGCCGAAATCTCTCCTGGAAGCGGAGTTAAAATAAAATCATAAGCATTCCCCAGCACATCTTTTCCAGTATAATTAGCTTCCCGGGTACTCCCGGGAGTCTTTCGGCCCTCTTTTTCATAAAAAGGGCAATTCGCATAAGTCTTTTGTCCTTCATCAACGCGATTCAAAAAATCACCGCAATTATGTTCACCG
>JAEYSJ010000386.1 GCA_023434855.1 Bacillota bacterium
GAGTTGAGAAATATAAGGAACTCCATCCTGATGTTATAACAATGGACATTACTATGGCTGATATGGATGGCATTACTGCGGTAAAAGAAATCAAAAAAATCGATCCTGCTGCGAAAATCATTATCTGCAGCGCGATGGGACAACAAACAATGATTCTGGAGGCAATGAAGGCCGGGGCTGCAGATTTTATCGTTAAACCTTTTCAGGATGAACGTGTGCTGGAAGCTCTCAACAGAATTCTGGGGAAATAGGCAGTCACTGGTATTGTAGCCGTGTTTTTCAAGGTCACGTCAATCATAGGGACAACTTTACTTTTGGTAGCTATGGCTACCGATTTTTTCTTTGCATTATATTACAATAAACTTAAGAAATACAGAATCACACCTTTTAAGGAGGGATACTAATGCTGAGGAAAATTGTTAAGATAGACGAAGAAAAATGTACAGGCTGCGGTCTTTGTGTCAATGCCTGCCATGAAGGTGCACTACAGATGGTTGACGGGAAAGCCAAACTGATAGCCGATTCATACTGCGACGGTCTGGGAGCATGCTTGCCGGAATGCCCGGCAGACGCCATTACAATAGAAGAACGTGAGTCAGATGCTTTCGACGAAGAAGCGGTAAAAGTTCGTCTCGCCGATAAAGCGCCGGAGCCCAAGGTTCCCAATCTGGCCTGTGGTTGTCCGGGAACTAATGCCAAACTGATTCAGCGAGATAATCCGGAAAGTCACGCTCCGGCGAAAACCACCGCGGCTCAATCACAATTACGCCAATGGCCGTGTCAGATAAAGCTTATTCCTGTAAACGCCCCTTACCTCGATAATGCCCATTTATTGATAGCAGCAGATTGTACGGCTTACGCCTATGCCAACATCCATAGTGATTTCATGCACAATAAAATTACTCTTATTGGCTGCCCCAAATTGGATGATGTAAATTATGCCGAAAAATTGACTGAAATACTAAAATCTCATGAAATTAAAAGTATTACTGTCCTGCGGATGGAAGTGCCTTGCTGTGGCGGCATCGTCAATGCCGTTAAACAGGCTCTGGCGGATTCCGGAAAGATCATTCCCTGGAATGTTGTCACCATTAGCAGGGACGGTAAAGTTGTAGAAGATTGATTTAAGCTGGTTGCTGAACAGAGTTTGATACCGGTTTTAGCCGGAAAGTTTATTTAGCCGTGCCACAGGTGCACGGCTTTTTTTATTATAAAAATCCTGCAAAATACGAGGTTACATAAAAGGGAATTCAGGGAAGGCTGTCGAATGTTAGCATAACTAAATTTCATACAATACATAGATTCCGTCGCAAATTTATTTTAGTGAAAGAGGTTAATTTTAATGACAGCATTCGACGCAGATATCTTCCAAGATCTAACAATTGGACAAAGAATTATGTATTTGCGAAAGTTTCGTGGCTTTAATAAACGGCAGCAATTTGTCGATGAAGTTAAACATGTTTCATATTCATATATCTGGGAAATTGAGAATGGCTCTAAAACAACCATACCTGATGAAATACTGGAAAAAATAGCGCAAGTGCTTCAAGTTCCCGTAGAACTTCTAAAAAACAAGAAGGGAAATATTGAGGGTATTAATTAGCGAACAAACAAATATAGTAGGGAGGCTTTTATGGCTAAGATATTGATTGTAGATGACGCAGCATTTATGCGAATGATGCTTAGAAACATTTTGACTCAGAATGGTCATGAGGTAATTGGCGAGGCGGAAAATGGCGGAAAAGGAGTTAAGCAATATCAGGAACTTCGTCCTGACGTTGTTACAATGGATATTACCATGCCTGATATGGATGGTATTACTGCAGTAAAAGAAATAAAGAAAATTGATCCTGCTGCAAGAATCATTATGTGCAGCGCGATGGGACAGCAAGCGATGGTAGTTGATGCAATAAAGTCGGGGGCAGCTGATTTTGTCGTGAAGCCTTTTCAGGAAGATCGTGTGCTTGAATCCCTGCGCAGAGTTATTGGGGAATGATGTCAATACCTAAAGAAACCCGCGAGTTCATCTTTAAGTGAACTCACGGGTTTTCTTGTAATATCGGAAAGTATAACTTTTTGGGCTTCATTACGAGATTCCCATATTGCATAGCCGCACCAACAAATGTATGAAAGTGCCGGAGATTGCTTCACTCCGCTACGCTACATTCGCAATGACATTTTAGGTTGTCATCGCGAGAAGGCGATAGCCGACGTGGCGATCCCATGCTTTAAGGCAGTAGACTTTCCGGGTAGGAGGTACGACGAAGCAAATTGCCGAAAAGCAGGGAGATTGCTTCACTCCGCTACTTAAGGGATATTATCTTGAGATTTTTTCCGTATCTAACATTATGATTAACCGGTCATCAATTTTACCTACTCCGGTAACATATTCCCCCTGGATTTTCGTTATGAAGCTGGCAGCGTGTTCAATATTTTCTTCCGGGATATTTACGATATCGGTAACTTCATCAACGATATAACCGACAGTTTGCTCGCCGACATACACCATTATGATCTTGCTTTCTACATCAATGGGTTTTTCCGGCAGTTCAAAGAGTCTATTTAAGTTGTAAATATAATTAACTTTTCCGCGTAAATTAATTACACCCTCAATATATGGGGGAAGGCTTGGCAACTTGCGAATCTTGAAATTCTTCAATCGCAGGATGCCATTTACTGCTGTAACATCAATACCAAATTCTTCGTCAGCCATGTCGAAAACGACTACTTGTATATTAGCCACTGTATTCCCTCCTTGATATTAGGCACAAGCCCCCCTAATTTTATTTTTCATTAGCCAAATCAATCAGTTTAGCTGCTTCAATTGTGATTTCCTGAACGCTGGCAGTGACTTCCTCAATTCCGGCGGATTGCTGTTCTACAGTCTGCATCGTTAAGTCACTCATATTAACGGTTGTATTTACTGATTCCTGGATGTCGTTCGTCAAATCTTTTATTTTGCCAACTGTCTGTTTGGAGTCGCCTGATAGTTTGCGGATTTCCTGGGCAACTACCCCGAATCCCAAACCGGCTTCGCCGGCACGGGCGGCTTCAATTGCTGCATTTAGTCCCAACAATCTGGTCTCATCAGCGATTTCTTTGATAAAATCTAATACATTGTTAATTTTATCTGACACCTGACTGACATTTTTTATTTCCTGATTCAGCGACGCCTGGTTTTGCGTTACATCTGTAGTGGATGCGGCAAGCTGCTCCATTGTTGCCGAGATTTGTGTTAAGTGATCATTAAGGGTTCCGGCTGTCTCCTTTAGTCTTTGCTGGTAGTACCAGGTTTTTGATAAGTTATTGGTAACTATAAACAACACATTTGCTGCTGCTTCGATTTGCTCGCGGGGCAGTTTTTTAATTTCTTTTACTGCTTCCACATAGCCATCCTCGTCAACACCAATTTCCTGCGCAATCCTGCGATACTTATCTTCTTCCGGCAGGTCGGTCAATACCTGGCCTCCCAGAATCGTGCCGATGAGTTTTCCTTCAAGCATAATCGGCGCCGCGAAATCGATGAGGCCGGCATGACATTCATAAACATAGGGT
>JAEYSJ010000026.1 GCA_023434855.1 Bacillota bacterium
GGATAGCCCTGGCCCCGTATCCAATTGCTGTCAAACCACTTGCCCTGCTGGAGTCAATTGTTTTACTATGTCCTTTTATTTTATTCTTAATTGTAATTTCTCCCTGAGGAGCCGCCGGAAACCATGCTGTGCCGACAAAAGGACTAAACTCGTCAACCCCTTTGGTATGCAGCAATCTTAACTGAAGATCATTAAAAGTCCATCCGCCAAAACAATTGCCTATATATGTCCCGAATCTACTCTTATCAACCGCATTCAAATCGATTTTGCTGTCCTTGATTGCCAGATCACTTGCCGCAACTGCATATTTTGTGAAAATATCATATTTATGGGCTTGCCTTGCCGGTATAAAATCTGTATCCATAAAACCTTTGACTTCTCCGGCCATTTTGACTGAAAATTTTTCCGTATCAAACTTAGTAATATGGTCTACGCAGTTTTTTCCTGCTACAGAATTTTTCCAAACCTCATCTTTTCCAATACCATTCGGGGCAATAACACCCAAACCGGTTATCACAACTCTCCTCATAACCGTTGTTCTCCTTCTAAAGCAGATTCAATTCCAAATACTAATGCACTGTGTATCCCGGAAAAACCACTGGCATCTTTTAGAATTAGTTTTAAATCATCTTTTTTTATACTTTTGTTTGGTACATAATTCAGGTCACATCTACTATCCGGATTCTCATAATTTATTGTCGGGTGAATTTCCTTAGTAACCAATGATTGGACACAGGCGACAACTTCCATTGCACTTGCCGCAGCCAATGCATGGCCATTCATTGATTTCAGCGAACTGACAGGTATTTCGTATGCCCTGTTTCCCAGTACTGCTTTATAAGCCGCCGTTCCATTGACGTCATTTTGCTGCGTAGAACTGCCATGAGAATTTATATAGTCGATTTGCTCCGGAGACACGCCGGCATCGTCTAAAGCAATTTCTAAAGCTCTTCTTAGATCCTCGCCGTCTGGCAGCAATTCTGTCATATGATAAGCATTACAGGTTGAGCCATGTCCATAGATTTCCGCTAATATAGTTGCGCCTCTTTTTAGAGCATGCTCCCTCTCTTCTAATATAAGTATTCCGCATCCTTCCCCTAAAACAAAGCCGTCACGTTCTTTATCAAATGGCCGGGATGCTTTTTCCGGTGTATCATTTCTTTTGGATGATACTGCACCTAGAACATCAAAAGCTGCAAGTGTAACTGGACATATTGGCGCCTCGGAAGCTCCGGTAATCATTACATCCGAATACCCATTCCTGATCATGTCAAAACTAAAGCCTATCGCATCTAATCCAGCCGCACAGCCTGTTGGCAAAGTGGGACACGGCCCCCGAAAATTAAACTCTGCTGCTACTTCGAGAGAAGCAGTACTATAGGTAAGTGCCGGATACAAAGCTTTACTTGTCCATGCGGCATTAAACGGTTCAGTGCAGTTTTCCGTTTGCCGCAAAAATTCTTCTTCCATAAAAGGTGTGCCGGTTATAGCATTGGCAATACTGACACCGGCCCTTCTCAGGTTAATTTCACTAATATCGATATTTGATTCTTTCATAGCCATTTTGGCGGCTGCTACTGCAAATTGGGCATATCTGTCTAATCTCAATATCTGGTTTTCTTTTAATTCAAATTCTTTGGGATCAAAATTATCAACAGGAGCACATATTTGGGATTTATATTGGTCTACCGGGAATCTATCAATTTTTTTTACACCGGATTTTCCGTTAATACAATTTTTCCAGAATTCATCCTTCCCAATGCCAAGCGGGGAAATAATTCCTAAGCCAGTCACTACTACTCTTCGCTTTTCCGCTAATCTGTTTTTCATTTCTTCCCTTTACCTCCTTGATTAAGAAAAACGTTCCGTTTTCGTACTGTGAAGAATTAAGAAAAACGTGTCGTTTTCGTACTGTAAAGAATTTAAGTTACTTTTCGGCTAAACTGCAGGTAATTAACTGTTTGCACTTGCCCGAAAAGTTATAAATTCTGACACAGTTAGAACATCCATTGTCAGACAAGCCAACTAAAAATTTCAACATGCCTTTTTCTTTTCTGCAATATGCATAAACAAGTTTTGAACAGTATCCGCCTCTTTTATTTCGCAGACATCTACATGACAGTTGAAAATTTTAGTTATATCGCGGCACAAACTAACCATCTCGATTGAATCAACACCTATTTCTTTCGATAGCGATGTAGTAGCAGCAATATCACCACTGGGAATTCTTAAAGATTTGGCGATTACCTCAATCAAATTTTTTTGCTCCATTATTTTTCACTTTCCTTTCATACTTGTTATTTTATGATGCCTGGACAGCTTCCCGGCTAATTCCAAATTGATTACCATCAATAATAACTGGTTTTGTTTCCTTTTTTATTCGCTGAACCAGCCCGGTTAAAACCTGCCCTGGTCCGATCTCTTCAAATTCCATTTCGCCTAGTCCCATCAAATAGCGAATACTATCCGTCCATTTGACAGGATGCGTAATCTGTTGAATTAGATTATGCTTAATTTCCAGTTGCTTATATGGTCTGGCGTGAACATTTGAGATTACTGGAATTATCAATTTCCCAAACTGGAATGAATGTACGAAACTCTCAAATTCCCCTTTGGCTTCCTCCATATAGCGAGAATGAAAAGCACCGCTTGTTCTTAAACGAAGAAATATTTTAACGTCTTTATTTTTTTCAAATATAGTTTCAGCACGATCAATATCATTTTTTAAACCGGATATTACAATTTGTGAAGGAGAATTGTAATTTGCAATATCTATTTTCCGCAAATAATTCTCCTTCAAAATCTTAGTAACTTGCTCTTCGTTTAAGCCGATAATTGCTGCCATGCCACCGCCGACAGCTCTACTCATTAATTCACCTCTCTTTTGCACCAATCTTAATCCTGCTGCAAAATCAAATGCCCCTGCTGCAAACAGTGCGTTATACTCCCCTAGACTATGACCGGCTGCGTAATCCGGTTTTTTGCCAGTCTCTTTTAATATTTTCAAATAACTTAATGCGTTCACAACATATATAGCAGGTTGAGTATATTGAGTCTGCGATAAGTTTAGATTAGGATCTTCAAGACATAGTTCTTTAATTGAATATCCCAAAATATCATCCGCCTGGGCTGTATACTCTTTAAACTCATCAAAAAGATTTTTTCCCATCTCTTTAAATTGGGAACCTTGCCCGGGAAAAACGTAAGTAGTCATTTATTTCGCCATCTCCCTTTTCCCTAATTTTTCTAAATTTTTAAAATAATTATATTGACTAATACCACCACCTATCTTATAATAATAAACAAATGCACACGAAATAAAAGCATGCTGAGCTGCACCCTTAAATCAGAGGATTCCGGCCAAAGAACTTCACTGATTTAGGAGTTGTTTTTCTGGCATTCCTGATGAAAAGTCTTTTCTAAATTTAGAAAACTTTTCCAAAAATTACATTGACAAAATTTTACTTGTAATTTATAATTATAAACAAATGCATACGAAATAAAAGTATGCTGAGCTACGCCCTTAAATCAGAGGATTCCGGCCAAAGAACTTCACTGATTTAGGGGTGTTGTTTTTTAGAAAGATACTTATCTTTTGTTAATTTTGTTTGAGTTATATATTACAAACTTAATTTTGCAACTTAAATTTACTATAAATTTCCATTTCTGTCAATATGGTTGCAACAAATATAATTGTTAAATTAAATTTACATTTATCAACAATTATATTTTGTTTTTTTATTCAATCAACCGATTGATTTGTTTTGTATATTATTGCCTATATTACTATAAATACCCAATACTGTCAATATAACTACGCAAATGTAATTATTAACTTAATTTTACATTTGTTAATAATTGCTTTTCTTGCTTTTTTCTATTTATTAAGTGTACTCGTCCAGCTAAAGCTGAACATCGAGACTTCGATAAAATGAGGCTGTCCAAAAAGCAAACGTTCGAAAGATAACAATTCACTAGGTAAACATTTTTGAAGTAAAAAAGCGCAGGCTTGCACCATTTAAAGTGTAAAAGCCTACGCTTTTAATCTTGTACCCCCACTTTGCCAGAGGACAAGTTGCTTTTGGGGCAGCCTTATGCCTTAAATTCACTTACTGCCTTCTGTAGTTCCTGGGCCATCTTGGAAAGACTTAGACTAAATGCCGCTATTTCTTCCATGGCGGCAGACTGTTCTTGGGTAGCGGCAGATACTGTCTCCGTTTGGACGGCAATGTTTTTACTGGCACTATCAATAGTAGTCATTGAAGATAAAACATTTTCACTTTTGGCATGTATTGATGCAATGGCTTCAGATATAAGGACAATTTTTGCTGATACTTCTGCTACCAAAGATGCAATACCGCTGAAAGACTGTCCTGCTATAGTAACAACTTCAGTTCCAGTCTTTGCCTCATGTGTACCCTCATTCATTGCCTGGACGGCCTGTTCCGTATCATTTTGGATAGAAGCAATCAGATGGGCAATCTTTTGCGCTGCCGCTTGAGATTGCTCCGCCAGTTTTCTTACCTCTTCCGCAACCACCGCAAATCCCCGGCCGTTTTCGCCGGCCCTTGCTGCCTCAATCGCGGCGTTAAGGGCTAAAAGATTGGTTTGCCCTGCAATATTGGATATTACATCAGTAATCTCGCCTATTTCGTAGGAACGTTCCCCAAGTTTCACAACTACTTTAGCAGATTTACTGACGGTCTGCTCGATATTTGCCATCTGGTTAATAGCCCTGGATACTGCTTCAGTACCATTGCGGGCTTCGCTGCTGGTTTTTGCTGATATTGTCTCAACATCAGCTATATCGGCAGCTACTTTCCTGAGAGTTGTAGTCATGTTTGCTGTTTCGCTGACTGCTTCTTGAATTGAAGTCTGCTGTTTTACAGTACCTTGGGCTACTTCTTGAATTATTAAAGCTACCTGGCCGGCTGCGCGGCTTGACTGATCCGCAGTAGCGGTTAACTCTTCTGATGATGCAGCTACCTGTTCAGCGTTAGAGTGTACATCGGCAACCATCTGGCGCAATACGGAAGTAATTTTGGCAAAAGATTTAACCAGGTTGCCAATCTCATCGTCGGCATAAGTAGCAGCGGCAAAATTCAAATCACCGCTGTCCATATACTTCGCTATCCTGATAATAGGTTTGGTAATGGTTCGAGTAATATAGATACCTGATAATAAGCCAACGGCAATTACCGTTCCGGAAATAGCCAGAATAAGGAATAACAATTTACCTGCAAGACTTTCAGCTTGTTGCTTCTGCTGTATATTTCTATCCAGGCTAATTTTTACAAGCTCATCAAAAGAAGTTTGCAAATCTTTGCGGGCCTTTCTCCCTAATTCAAAGGACAGCTTTTGCGCCTCTTGCGGCTTACCGGCATTATATGTATCTATCACTGCAAGGTTTATTCCGGTAAAGGTTTGATGGGTATTGGCAATCTTGTCCAGCAGCTCCTTTTCCTCTTCTGTTTTGAGCAGCGGGGTAATCAATGCAATTCGTTTCTTAACATTCTCAGATTTGTCCACAATTTCCTGACGAAATTCCTTGCCTTGGGTTAATAGGAACCCTCTCTCATCATTGGCCTGTCCGGTAAAGTAAAATTGGATTTCGCGAAGGTATATAATTTTTGCATCCGATTCATCAGTAATTGCCTGGTAGGTATTCTTAATGATATTAAAGCCGTAAACTGAGGAAATAGTAATTGCTGTTATTAGGATCGAAATAGCGACATAGCCTAAAATTAATTTTGTTTTAATTTTCAATGAATAATCCTCCTGTCATAGTTGAATAAGCCTTGCTAAAAACATAAAAAGACTACCTCAGAAACAAGAAACTAAGGTAGTCTCCCTTGACTATATGTATAACATTTAAATTATATAGTATTTGATAGTATTTTTCAATATATAGCATACAAGCATTAATAAAATGCAGTTTAGTAACTTTTAATCCCTTTATTTCTTTGTTATTAAGAATTGCACTTTTTGACGAATATGGTAAAATATTAGTAAAAGGCAACTATAGAACATTTTCTTTTTTGCAGTATTTAATGATTCCTTTTCTTTTCCTTTGTAGGGAAATGTTCAGAAATTCTATTTTACTGGAGGGCTTAAAATTGCGAGAGATAATCAACTGCATTCAATGTGGCGAAGTTTGCGTAGATAATCCCAACAGGCTTTGTCCACAGTGCTACCAAGAATTATTGGATGCGGAAATAATAGTTGCCGACTATTTGCGAACCCGCGGAATTGCAACAATTGATGAAGTTTACATGGCAACCAAGATAAAAAAACACATTATTATGAAGATGATTCGTGAAGGAAGAATAACAGAAGGCAACCTGTCATATTTATGCAGCTGCGGTGCATCTATTACTTCCGGGCAATTTTGTATGAATTGCCTAGCCACTATGGCAAAATCCGCCACACCGGAAAAACCTGATGACAAGCAGGAAAAGAAAAATGAATGTTTCCACATTGAAATATAATAAAATCCTTATACATTAAATGGGTCGACCTAAACAATTTTAGGCCGGCCCATTCTTCATAGACTAACGGTAATTCACTTTTTGCATTTTTTTATCTTTATGGTGCCGGGGACCGGAATCGAACCGGTACGGGTGTTACCACCCGAGGGATTTTAAGTCCCTTGCGTCTGCCTGTTCCGCCACCCCGGCAGTAATGGAGGCGGCACCCAGATTTGAACTGGGGAATAGAGGTTTTGCAGACCTCTGCCTTACCACTTGGCTATGCCGCCTTGCTAGATATTAAATTATATCAGGTTATCAATGTTATGTCAAGTTCCTTTGCATTTTACCCTATTGCAGAGAATTCGTTTCCACATTATAAGTTACGGAATCGGCAGACGAAGTTCGATCTCCTTGCGTAATCCGTACATTGCCGCCAAATACGCAAAGTTTGGTGCCCCAATTAAAATCGGCATTGTCGGCAGCTATCGCTAAATCGCCTTGTTTAAAATTTACATTGCCGTCAATGTAAGCCCTATTCTGTCCACCATATACATGTACACTATCAGCAGTAAGATAGATGTTTCCCTGAGTCAGGGTTATGCCCCCCGAGCCCCATACTTCTAACGAGCTCATGCTTACCTTTGCCTGACCGGCAGTGATGATTCGATCATTAACCTCAATATATACATTGCCTTTCAGTATATAAAGCCCGCTATCCGCATCATAGTAACTGGTATCCGATTTAATGATCGGTTTGGCAGCTGCAACCGCCGATAATCCGATAAAAGTAACCAGAACCAAAACAACAGCAAATAAAATTTTGCTTTTCATACATATTCACCTTCCATTTTTTTATAATTATTCGTGAAACAGATAATAAAACTACTCACAGTGAGTTACTGTGTGCATTTCAAGATTATCATTTGCGGGATGATTATTTTTTACTTTAAACCATGCCGCATACATAGTCGGTAAAACTAACAACGTCAGTACAGTGGCACCAAACAAACCACCGGCAATCGCCACCGCCATTGGGCCCCAAAAAAGTGTAGGAATCAGCGGAACCATTCCTAATATGGCAGCAGCAGCGGTAAGCATAATCGGCCTGAATCTTAATATAGCTGAATTTATTATGGCATCCCAGGTTGTTTGTCCGGCTTTGATATGTTTTTCAATTTGATCAATAAGAATTACCGAATTCCGGATGATCATCCCGCCGAGGGCTAAAATCCCAAGTTCGGCTACAAATCCCATAGGGCGTGCAGTGATCAGCAGCGCCAGGCTTACTCCGATAATACCCAGAGGCGCGGTAAGGACGGTAAGCAGCATCAAAGACATTTTTTGAAGCTGGCACATAAGAAGAATAAGAATAATCACAATCATGGCAGGCACCGGCTGAAGCAAAAAGCCCATTGATGTAATGCTTTTTTCGGAAGACCCGCCAATATCAACGCTATAACCGGGTGGCAGGTTTTCCCGCAAAGATTTAAGGCTTTCATATACTTGTTTCGTGCCGTCGTTACCGGTTATCCCGGAAGCTACGTTTGCCTGAACAGTTATGGTGGGTTTCAGGTCACGTCGCCAAATCAGTCCATCTTCCGCTTCATAGCTTATTTTTGCAATTTGATCCAAAGGAACATATCTACCGTTGCCGATATGAATGGGAAGATCTTTAATGCTGGCTAAATCTTTCCGGTTTTGGGAATCTAAGCGAAATACAATACCTACCGTTTTATCCTGTTCATAAAACTCGGCAATTGAGGCTCCTGACAGCTGGGTCTGCAAATCGAGGGCCAGATTTTGACTCGAAATACCCAACATGCGCGCCTTGTCCTGGTCAACGGTCAAATGCATAACCTTATTTTTTTCATTCCAGTCAAAGTTAATATCTTTAATATTGGGGTTGCCTGCCATGATATCGCTAACCTGTTTTGCAAGCTGACGCACCTTCTCATGGTCGTACCCGGTAACCCGCAACATAACAGGGTAGGGTGACGGAGGCCCTGTCTGTATAAGTTTAACATTTCCCCGCACATTTTCAAAC
>JAEYSJ010000042.1 GCA_023434855.1 Bacillota bacterium
AATAAGGCTCCAAACAGGGCGACAGGCATATACCGTTTCAGTTCGGACTTCTTTAGAAAAATAATGGATAACCAAGAAATGATAAAGCTTGCCCATAATAAGACCTGATTACTCATAAAAATCATTCCAATCAAAAGTAGTTTAGTTTAAGTGTTGGTTTGTTTTATGATAAATATACGTCATAAAGGGATGGTCTGATAGTATGAACTACAACATACTGAGACTAGACGATTAGAGGCCCAGTCATGACATCATCTACAACTGAATTGAAATCGTATTGTATGCCGCTGGGATTATCCTAGCGGCTAATTTTTTTCCGTAACGCTTCATTTCCTTAAAAGACGCCTTTTCGTCAGAAGATTATATGAGTTTATTTACCTTATAAATGAAGCGGCAGGCGATATGAGCAATGGATAAAAAAAGAGAAAGCGACTCAAGAACTGAGTGAGTTTATTAGCTGGTGTAGAAAAGTTTTTTACCCAATGCATTAATTGGTTGGGTAATTGATGTTGAAGTGGCGGTAATAAGAAAGATGCAGGCAGTAACGAATACACCTGATTTGCACAAGGAGGATGAGCAATAAATGACAAATGAACAATTAGCCTATGAGATAGCTCGTGGCATCGGACAAACCGGGGTAGAAGGCCATTACGGCAGTGTGTCTTGCAGCACTGCTGGCGATTACCCCAGTATGGGAATATCACAGTGGGAGGGAATCGGTGGCAGAGGTGATCTGTTGCTGAGCTATATTGACGGAGGGAATTATTTTGCAGGACGTACGTATTCTAATATTCGGCGTAGTGGCGAGATGGGCGCGCTTTCCGAGCTGCTAGACTCTCAACAAGGCCAGGAAGCACAAAATATGATACTTGCGCAGGATTGCTTGGAATCCTATTTGCCAGTATTAAAGCAAGTGCCTAGCCTGGATGATAGTCGATGCTTTATTTATGCTGGCATATGGTGCCCTACGAGTCACTATGTAGTAAGTAAATTTCTACAAAATAGGGTAAGCAGACACAATCTGCGAAGTCTGGCAGTTTTACGGGATTTATTCAGGGATCAGTATTATATTGCTGCTGCTGTTGGTAATTCCTATGCTGCCGGCTACGCAAACCGAGCAGAAAACACCTACCAATATGCTGCTAGCCGGAACTTATCAGAATATGGAGTACCGGCATATGGCAGCGGTCCATTTGGGAGGTAGAGAATATGTTGTATATGGAAGCAGTAAAAACATTTGTCCGAAATAACTGGAAATACATTGTCGGGCTGGCGCTAGTGTTAACCTTTTTACTTTGGTCAAGGGGAGAATACCAGGAGTGGAAGCAGCAGAAGCAGGCTCCGGTGGTACAAACTGTTACTCTACCTCCCCAGGTGATCCATACCACAACTGAGACCGTCAGAGAAGTAGCAGTGCAGGTGCCCAGCACACCAGGAGCAGTGCTTCAGTTTGTTGAAAAGCAAGGCAAGGTTATTGCTGTTGTAAATGGGCAGGAGGTAGAGGTGCCAAATGTATCTGGGCAGTCGGATGTGAAACTGGGAGAAAACGGTGAGCTGCGCTTTTCCACAACGTCAACGGCACGTATTGATGTAACTGAAATGGCCAATACCCAGGCACGGCTTATTGCAAACCAGGAGTTGGAGAAGCAAGCGGCCGTGCATAAAAAAGAGATGGACAAAGAAAAATCCGCTCGCAAGCGTGAGCGGATAGGCTGGATTATTGGTACAGTTGCAGGCGGGTATTTGCTGACACGTTAATTTATGTTTTACAAAAATTAATTGAAAATAAGTTTACGCTTAAAAAAATGACAGGAGGTAAAGAGTATTTGGCTTTTGAAAAATTCAATGCCTAGTGGCTTCGGTTGGGCTTTTTTTGGCAACAAGTTATCAGCTCATCCTTTGGGGTGGGCGGTTTATTTTAATGATAAAATCAGGCAAGTAATACGAATATCGGCTTACGAATAAAAGAAGTTAATATCGGTGGAGGAGGCTATGAACTGTCTGGGTGATAATAGATTTTTTTAGTTTATCATTTTAATTATTAGCTTATTATTTTTTTATACCGGACTTTTGGGGAAGCTGATTATATGGGCTGACGTAGCTAGCCGCTCCATCCGAACGGTTTTTATTTGCCCAATAAAACTAGGTTCTATTCGAACTTTGAGACGATCAATATAGCTAAACCATATGTATGCCGGACATGGAACAGACGGCAGCATAAGAAATTAAATCCATGTCTAACCTTATATACTAAATATTACATTATCATTTCTAAATAAAAACAAAAGTTAGTGAAATATATTGAATTAGGACAAGAAATGCATGTTCTTGTGAACTTAAAAAAGAGGAGGAGACTGATTGAAAAAAGTAGTTCGCAATATAGTTATGGGGTTTCTTGGCACTACTATCGGATTGTATATGATGGTAACACCTGCGTCAGTCTACGCAAAATCGCAACAGAATTCGAACACCGTTGGCAAGATAACTAATTTGACAGCGCAAAACAATCAATCTCCTTCAGTTAGCCAAGTTACGCAAGATCCAGTGGCGGTGGTTAAGGCTTCCGCAGGTAAGCTGGGGTTCAATGCCAAAAAGGATTCGTTTTCCTTGGCTAGCAAATTTGCTAACCAGGCAGTTGTTTCTGTGCGGCATGAAAAAAATATATACAATGTTACCCTTAAATTAAACAGTGCTAATTCTCAATGGGTCATCACGTCCGTTAACAAAGCGAAGGGTGCAGAATCCAATTCTTCAGCCAACAATAATGGTACTGTAAATAGCGGTAGCACCACTACAGGAACAACCAGTAGTAGTACGAGTTCTGCCAATGTAACCACTGCTGAGAAAAACGCAGTTGAATTGATGAATGCCGATCGTCGTGCAAATGGGTTGTCGGATCTAAAAGTGAGCTCTGCAGTGACTGCAGTCGCCCGAAGTCATGCCCAAGATATGGTTAACCGTAAATTTTTCTCGCATAGCAACCCGGAAGGAAAAACACCTTCCGACCGCTTAAAAGCTGCCGGCATTTCTTATAGTGCTGTGGGTGAAAACATTGCGGAAAATACAAGTGTTCAGGCTGCGGAAACCGCTTTTATGAATAGCTCAGGTCACCGCGCCAATATATTGAATTCGAAATATACCACGGTAGGCATTGGCGTTGCTTATGACAGTGCGGGAAATGTGTACGTGGTTCAAGACTTTATCAAGTAAATCAACTTTTATCCAACCGCACCTCCCGGGGTGCGGTTTTTGTATTATATTACCACTTTACACCATGGAACATTTGTTCTGGAATGGGCATGCTGAACATATGTTCTATATTGAGGTGGTAAATGTGTCAAATAAAAAATTCGTGGACGTAACAGCGGAGCATACCCGGGACGGTAAAGTAAAGCCACTGTCAATAACGTGGGAAGACGGACGGGTGTA
>JAEYSJ010000075.1 GCA_023434855.1 Bacillota bacterium
ACATTGTTATTTTTACAGGGTATACATTATCTGAGATCCGGAGCAATACCAATGCCGGCTGGGCGCGCTTATTGGCGTCAGCCGATCTGTTGGTGGCCGGACCGTATATGGCTGACAGGCCTTCTGATCGTTATCTTTGCAGTTCGGAGAATCAACAACTGGTATTTTTATCTGACAGGCTAAAACACCATCCTGACATTGAAACTCCCGAGGGGCGAATGCTGGAATTCATAATTGACAGTAGTGGCAATATAACGGTTACCGGACTGAAGGAAAGTGTCTAAATGGCCCAGGACGTTATCTTAGCGATTGCTTAAGGAGGAAGTTTAACATGTCAAAGGTTCCTTTTGGCCCGACTTATGAAGAGATGCTTAATCCCGAGGTTCTCAACGGTGAACTCAGAGAAAAAGCGTTAAGAGCGCTAAAAGAAGATGAACTGGATCCTGTAAACTTGTTCAATATTACCTGGAAGACTGAGGCAAATAATGCCCGCAAGATCGTATTGCCGGCGGCGTTAACAGGAATAGACGCCAACGTTGTTGTCCTTTTAGGGTATGGCTTTCCCTCCGGTTCTCATAAAGTGGGCCCGGCTTACAGTACACTGATTGAGGGATTGGTGGATGGAGAGATTATTCCGGGAGAACACACAATACTCGGCCCGTCTACCGGAAATTTCGGCATTGGCACTGCTTATATCTCGAAGCTCCTAGGGTTCAAAGCCATTGTTATTATGCCTGATAATATGAGCAAAGAACGTTACGAACGTATTTTGAGGTATGGCGGGGAACTGGAACTTACTCCCGGTTCAGAATCTGACGTGATATTAACCCTGGAAAAAACCCATGAAATGATGAAAAACCCCAAGAATAAAGCATTGGCTCAGTTCGAACTTTTTCCCAATTATCGTTTTCACCGTCATGTAACAGGCAACAGCGCCATCGAAGCGGTTCAAGGAGTGGGAAATGGCCGGATCGCCGGTTTTACTTCTGCGCCGGGTTCGGCAGGCACCATTGCCGCCGGTGACCAAATCAAAGCGGTATTCCCGGAAGCAAAAATTGCCGCACTGGAACCTTATGAATGTTCAACATTAGCCAATGGCGGCCGCGGGCAGCACCGCATCGAAGGCATCGGTGACAAAATGTGTACCTTAATACACAATGTTTTGACAACAGATTTTGTAATTCTTATTAAAGATGAAGAAACGGTTCAAGGTCTGAAAATTTTTCATGATGGAGTAGAGTCTTTCGTGAAGCTAGGGGTTGACCGTGATTTTGCCTTGGGTCTACGCAATTGTTTCGGGCCTTCGGGAATTTGCAATGTGCTAGGAGCGATCAAACTGGCTAAATACCTTCGTCTCGGCCCTGGCGATAATGTTGTGACTGTGGCAACTGATGGTTTTGACCGGTATCAGTCAGTGTTGGATGATTTGGATTGCCGGTATCTTGAAACAACGCCTTTTGTATTAGATCGTTGGGTTAACGATATATTCCTGAGAGCCCCGGATGACCATATATTTGATTTCCGCAGAATCTCCGCCAAAGAACAATTGTTTAGGCAAAAAGAAAATGACTGGCTGAAATTCGGCTATACTCAACAATTCCTGGATTCTATGCGGGACCAGGCTTTCTGGGACGGGCAGTATGCGAAGATTCATCAGTACAACGAGAAAATTAGCGCGCTGCGGTAACGCTTTGATAAACAGGAGAAGCAAATGCTAAATGCTTTCCGGAAAAGTGTCGCGGAAAGCATAATAAGTATGTGACTGAAATACATGCTTTTACAAAAAAAATTATTTTCGGCTAATTTTTTACAAAATTCTTGTTGACATTAACAATAGACTATGTTAAATTAATAACATAGTCTATTGTTAATAATTTGGCCGTCCCGGACCAAGGTAATTGTTTATGCAGTCATACTATTCACTCTTTTAACCTGAATTTGGTCCTGGGTTACCGCGACTATAACCTCCTAAATAGTCTGCAGGTAATTAGCTCTGCTACGGTCAAACTTATACCAAAGTCTTACACTTGGGGCGTGTAAGACTTTTTTGTTTCCTTACTTATTTATTTTGTGGTTTTTTAACATAGAAATTAATTTTAGTTCCAGTTCCACATTCGGATTCGCACCAAACGTTGCCGCCTAGTTGGCGCACCAGTGTCCGCACATAGGCCAAACCCATACCGTCACCAGGCAACTCTTGTTTTCCTGCCCGCCAGAAAATATCGAAGATTCTTTCCTGATCGGCGGCGATGATTCCACATCCGTTATCTTCTATGATGAAACTATATTTTTCTCCATCGCTGGTAGAGGATATCTTAATTTTCCCCTGACAGCCGGGCTTGAGATACTTAATGGCATTGTCCAGCAAATTGCTGAATATTTGCTCCATTGCCAGATGATCACTTTCAATTTCCGGCAATGGTCCAATCGCTAAAATAATATTCATCTTGGTAATCTGATGGTTAAAGGACTGTAAAACATTAGTAACAAGCTTATTCATATCGACTTTCTGGTAAGTCATCTCCCGCCGGCCCAGACGGGCCAGCTTAAGCAACGCAGTTACCATCCTATCCAGGCGGTCAACCGATGATCGAATGAACTCCAATGAGTCCGGTACATCTTTCTCCAAAACCATATATAATTTCTGTTGGATGCTTTCCGGAAGCTGCACCAGCTCATCACGGATAATTTGCTTCAGTTCATCTAAAGAATTCATTAGTTCCCGGGAAAAACCCTTCAGATTAACCATTGGTGTTCGAAAATCATGGGCCACGATGTTAGCGAAGGATTTAAGTTCTGTATTTGTTGCAGCCAGTTCAGCAGCAAATTGCTTTAATTGTTGTTCGTTGGCAACGAGCTCGTTCCGGCTTTCAAGCAATATTTCTTCCGTTGTCTTGAGTCCATTGATTTCGCTTCTTAAGGCTTCGTTAATTTCGTGTAATCCAGCTAATTTATTAACGAGTTCAAGATTAAGCTTTTTTAGTTGTTCCTCGTGCTGTCTGCGCACAGTAATATCCCAGAAAGTGATTGAAAATCCATGAACTTCTTTGGTTTCCGGACCAACCAGGCAAACGATGGTAGCGGTAAGGGTATATGTTTCGCCGTCAGGATTGGTATACATGACATCAAGACTGCGGATATTCTCCCCGAATATGGCATTATTGAGCGAGAAAGGTTTACTGTCTTCCGCTGTACAGAGCGGTATTGTCTGGTCTAACCAAGTGTACAGGAGGTTTGGCCCAAATAACCTTGCAGCCGCTTTATTAAATCTGACAATCCGGCCGGTTACGTCGCAGATCATCATAGATTCAGCTGCCTGATCAAATACTTCACACATAAACCGTTGATCATTCCATTTTTGATCAATAAGGACATTAACAACAACACGAACATGATCCGAATCTTGTTGAATATAAATTTTATCTTCCTTATTCTCTGCAGGAAGTATCCTGGCATCTCCATAATGGATGGCGCTTATTATATTATTTGCTTCTTTCAGTTGCCAGCGAAGTTCACCAATTTCAGCCATTAGTTCTTCTTGTGTCCGCGACTCGTTACCCATCATCATCACCACCTGTTTATCCCTCCAGCGCGAGGTTAATGTCATCCTCTTTGACATATCCCCGATAAACGCACGTACAGGTTTTGGCAATTTCATAATTAAGTGGGAACGGTTTGTACTTCTAACTGGTTCATTATGAATGCAAATCCTTTATTCCTTGAATGTTAATGAATCCCTAAAATCCACAATATACTTTATATTAAAATATTCGCTATTCTTAGAATTTCTCCTGCAATATTTTTCCATATAAACAAGGATTTCGGAAATTATTTTATTCCCCTAAAAGTCATAAAAGAGACAACGGGACGGTTCTTCTGTCTTAGATCAACATTTAAAACTGTCGTCAGTTGACTAGTTGCTGAAAGGGATTGATAATAATTGGATAGGTAGTTACAGTTATACTGACGACTTATTCTCAGGGCGGGGTAAAAATCCCCACCGGTGGTATCTCGTGTTAGCCTGGGGAGTCCGCAAACGCTTCTTTTTAGAAGGTCTGCAAACCTGGTGAGATGCCAGAGCCGACGGTAATAATCCAGATGGAAGAGGATAGTTTAGTAAATTTTACTGGTTGATAGCAGGCTCAGCCTGTTTACCCCTCACCCTGATTCTGGTAAGTCAATAGCAATTCAAAAATAAAGGGCCTATTGCTGCAGCAACAGGCCTTGCAAATGGAACTCTGAGTTCCCCAAAATTATTATTTAGCGACACAACCGAAATGACCTGGCTGTTGAGCTATTGTAATTATTGTGCCTTTACCGCCACATTTCTCACAGTTCTCCGGTTTTTTTCCTTCCACTGGCTCGAGAATCCAACCACATTCTACACATTTGTATAAAACATCTGACATTTGATAACTCCCCTTTCTTTTTAAATTTTTATTATCTATTTATAATTATTCTTTGTTGGTTAAAATTTTCCCTCCTAGTTTTTCTGTGTATACAGTATACATAAAAACTGTATTTAAATAAAAAATTTCGGATTATAACGAGGATAGCGGCAAGAATAGTTTTTTGGGTATATGTGATACTACTTTTGAAAGGAGTTGAGCATATGCAGGTCAAAAGGGCCGAAGAAATTATCAGATCGTTGTCGGAAATAGAGGTGCTTTACCAGAATAATGCGGTATGGCTGGAAAATGTCAATGCAGAAAAGAGCACCGCATATGTAAAGATGCTGAATGAGGGAAATCTCATGGAAGTGCCTGTTGCCCAGTTGCATGAAACAGGTGTGGTAAAATAGCGATATTTTCATTCTTATTAATAACCTAAACCCCTTGCCTGGGTTTAGGTTATTAATTTATTTTAATATCCGATTATAGCCAGACTGATATTGAGACTTTAGTACTATCCAGGATAACAATTTTTGAGACTATAGACTGATTGTTAAACGGTAGGCATAAGCATACAATTATAATGAAAAATGGATATGAATAATTTTTTTTAAATACCAATTGCCGGATAACTTCCAGAAAATTTTGTAAAGGATGATCTATAATGAGTACTAAAATGGTTGCAGTAGAAGCTTTGACCCCAGGAACAGTGCTTGGTGAAGCCGTGTTGAGCGCCAGTGGCAAAGTTCTGTTAGCCAAAGATGTGGTACTCACATCAAGGGCAATTTCATTGTTAAATATGTGGGCTGTTAATTGTGTATATATTTGTGACGAAGAGGAACAGGAAGAGCTCCAAAAGACGGAAAACACGTCCGGATATACTGGATCTCAGTCACAATCGAATATGGCTGCAGAATGTACGAAATTCTTTCAGGAATATGACCAAGCCGTAACCACGGTATCCCAATCATTTGATTTCATTCGCAGCCAAAAGAAAGTTCCGGTGTTGCAGTTGAAGGACGCCGCTTTTGGTATCTATTCATCCATATTGACAAGCAGTGTGGCTTTTATGTACCTGCTGATCAGTGATTATAAACTGGCGGATGCAGTATCACGCCATTCGGTAATGGTGGCTTTTATTGCCGGCATGATCGGTCGCCAGTTGGAAATGAGCGAAGACGAGATTAAAAAGCTTACATTAGCCGGATTACTGCACGATATTGGCAAGCTGGTTTACGACCCGGGAAAACCTGCAAACCCTAAAGATCACGTTGTTAACGGAGTCATGCTATTAAAAGATATAAAAAGCTTTTCCCCCGAAGTGTTGCTAGCTGTGCTGCAGCACCATGAGTGTATTGATGGCAGTGGTTTTCCAACAGGAGTGGGCGAATCTAAAATTCATATTTTTGCTAAAATTATTGCAGTAGCGGATATTTTTCACTCTCAGGCGTATGATGGGGAATATTCCAACCCCTTTCCGGTACTAGATGTGCTTATAAAGGAGATGTTTGGCAAGCTGGACCCTATCGTTTGCCATCCGTTTATTAACCGGGTACGTGATTCCTTAATGCACAATTATATCTTGTTAAATGACGGTCGCGAAGCGGAAGTGGTTTTCTTCCACCCTAACAACTCAGGTTTTCCGGTTGTCAAGACAAAAGACGGTGAGTTTATTGACTTGGCAGCCCGCTCCGCTATTAAGGTTAATCATGTTTTAGCCCCCGAATATTTCCCTCAATGATTGTTTTTAGACATAAGATAAAAGTTTAGAATGAATAAACCGCCAAGGACGCCAAGGGAATCATAAATGTGACCCTTGGCGTTCTTGGCGGTTAGCATTTTATTGAAATGAGTGTTAATGTCCAGCACTGGATATTATATTTATTAGCTTATAATGAATATTGACAATGTAATAAAATAACATTAAGCTTTGAACATAGTAATAGTTTTAACAGAGGAGGGAGATTATGATTGAACCGGTGGCACCAATTTATTGGCAGGATGGCAGAATTTATATGATTGATCAGACCCAACTTCCGGGGAAATGGGTTGTTATTAACCCTGAAACAATAGAGGAAATGTGGGATGCAATAAAAAAGCTTAAGGTGCGGGGCGCGCCAGCCATCGGTATTGCCGCCGCTTTTGGGCTTTATTTGGCTGTTAAGGATTTATCGGTGAAGAATAAGGCTGAGTTTTGCAGCAAATTAAATGCTGCCGTTGCATATCTGGCTTCATCCCGGCCAACAGCGGTTAATCTGTTTTGGGCTTTGCGCAGGGTGGAGCAGAGGATATTGGAGTCTTCCGCTACCGAGGTTGATGAGCTCAAAGCATTGGTGTTACAGGAAGCCAATGCTATTCGTGAAGAGGATGAGGCCATGTGCAGAGCGATAGGTTTAAATGGCGCACCGCTGCTCAAGGATGTATCGGCCGTATTGACCCATTGCAATGCAGGAACATTGGCTACTGCCCGCTACGGGACGGCGTTGTCACCTATTTATCAACTGGCTGCGGAAGGTAAAGTCCTTGAGGTGTTTGCTGATGAAACCCGTCCGCTGTTGCAGGGTGCAAGATTGACCGCCTGGGAACTAAATCAGGCCAAAATTCCGGTGACTTTAATAACTGACAACATGTCCGCAACTGTTATGGCCCGGGGAATGGTGCAGGCTGCCATCGTAGGAGCCGACCGTATTACTGCTTGCGGCGATGTAGCAAATAAAATTGGTACATATGGGGTAGCTATTCTGGCTAAGGAACACGGCATTCCTTTCTATGTGGCGGCACCTACATCCACTTTTGACTTGTCACTGGATCAAGGGGATGCAATCCCCATCGAAGAACGGGAATGGAGCGAGGTGACCCATATGGGCCCGCATTGTAC
>JAEYSJ010000108.1 GCA_023434855.1 Bacillota bacterium
ATGAGGTCTCTCATAGCGTAAGCTAGTAAGGAACCTTGAAGATGACAAGGTAGATAGGCCAGGTGTGTAAGTGGCGTAATCCATTAAGCTGACTGGTACTAATATTCCGAGGACTTGACTTAAAAGCGGACGTTAGCTGTCAGACATTCGATGTTGGACGGATAACGTTGAAAAAACCAAATTAATGCGCAACTTTCTTCTGTGAAGTTTTCAGGGAATATATCCGCAAGGAATGTTTACCTGAACTAAATATCCAGTGACGATAGCTGTGGGGTTCCACCTGTTCCCATCCCGAACACAGTAGTTAAGCCCACAAACGTTGAAAGTACTTGGTTGGAAACGGCCTGGGAGGCTAAATAGTTGCTGGTTTACAAAACACTCACTTTACTAGTGGGTGTTTTTGTTTTATATAATTAGTGCCACCAAGCCGGGGACCGTCGGGAATGAATAAAGCACTCCGGCATTTTGCCGGAGTGCTTATATTACTTTTTGTTGTTAAAAGCAAGAAAAACTATGCCATGCCCATACTTCTCATTAAATTCTTTTTCAAAATGTTCAATCATAGTAACCTGTTCTGTTGAAAGATTTGCAATGGAAACTTTATCCAATAACATAAATAATTACTCCTTTCATCGCTATATATTCTGTTAATATTAAATTCCCCTGATATTAGAGAAATATGTAAAAATAAAAACAGTCTGAGCAATTGTCTCAGACTGCTTTAGTTTTTACAGACGGTTGCTGCAGTTTAAAACATTTTTTATTTTATGTTTTACCATGTTCTTAATAGCTTCGCGGGCAGGCTTAAGGTATTGACGAGGATCAAAGTCTGCCGGATTAGTGGCGAAATGTTCTCGTATAGAGGCAGTCATAGCCAAACGCAGATCTGTATCAATATTGATCTTACATACACCCAGTTTGCCGGCTGCTAACAGCATTTCCTCAGGTACGCCCTGCGCTCCCTTAATTTCGCCGCTAAATTTATTGCACTTGGCAACAAATTCCGGCAATACGGTGGAGGCACCGTGCAGTACAAGGGGAAAGCCAGGTAAAAGATTAGTAATTTTCTCTAACCGTTCAAAATCAAGCTGGGGTTCACCTTTGAACTTATATGCACCGTGGCTAGTTCCAATAGCAATTGCCAAAGAGTCAACACCGGTTCGTTGGACGAATTCTACTGCCTGATCAGGATCTGTATATGACGCGTCCTTGGCTGCGACTTTTACTGCATCTTCTACACCAGCTAAGCGTCCTAATTCGGCTTCAACTACTACCCCATGAGCGTGAGCGTACTCAACTACTTTCTTGGTTAAGGCAACATTCTCATCGAATGGTAATTTTGAGCCGTCAATCATAACAGATGTAAAGCCGCCGTCAACGCAGGACTTGCAGATTTCAAAGTCTTCGCCATGGTCGAGGTGCAGGCAAATTGGTAAACCTGAATCTTCAACTGCTGCTTCCACCAATTTAATAAGATATATGTGTTTAGCATATTTACGGGCTCCTGCAGATACCTGCAGAATTAGAGGTGCTTGTTCCTCTTTTGCAGCGTCAACAATGCCTTGAATTATTTCCATGTTGTTAACATTAAATGCACCTATTGCATATTTGCCTTCATAGGCTTTTTTAAACATTTCTTTTGAAGTAACTAATGGCATTAGGGTCCCTCCATAGTTTTAGTAATTCTTTATCTTTTGTACTTGTTTATTATACCATATTTTTCAAAAAATATCAGGGTATCGGATTTTTTTTGAGACCTTCTGATTGCACCAAGATATAGGCGAGGTATAAGTATCAGGTTGAAGCAATTAGCAATCATATATTACTAAAGTTGACTCAGTAATATTGTTATATCGTCAGGAAGGGGGGAAGATATATCAATATTTTTGCCGGTTATTGGATGGTTAAATGAAATCCGGGCCGCATGAAGAGCCTGACGGCTTATGAATTCCGTGCTGCCGCCATATAAGTCGTCACCCAGTAATGGATGATTGATATATGATAGATGAACCCGTATTTGGTGAGTACGTCCGGTGATTAATTCCAATTCTACCAAACTTGCCTGTGGAAAATTTTTAATTACCCGGTAATGGGTTATCGCAGGTTTTCCGTCCGGACGTACCATACGCTCGATTATACTACTAGGATTACGGCCTATAGGTGCATCGATAGAACCTTCCACTTGATTGAAAAATCCTGATGTGACTGCGAGATACCAGCGCTTGATCGGCTTTATATTATTGCGATTCAGTAAATGTTGAATATGGGGAAGTTTGGCTATTACCATTAAACCTGAAGTATTACGGTCCAGACGGTGGACAGGATGAAAACCGTAATTTAAGTGGTTTTGCTGATAATGGAATATAACTCCATTAGCTAAAGTTGCCGAATCTTGCTGGGTGGTAGGATGTACTAACATACCTGCAGGTTTATTCAAGATAATTAAATAATCATCTTCAAAACAAATGTCCAGCGGTAGAAATTCAGGTTTAATAGTGCATTCATCAATCCAGGTGATTGCAATTATATCACGGGCTTGTACCAAAGTATGGCAAGGCATAAGTTGTCCATTTATTAATACCGTTCCATTATGTTTGATCTTCCGCCATAGGGTGAGAGAAAGCCCTACATTTTTCCGCAGATAGTTTTTGAGCGGCATTGGGTTAATAGTGTCAGGTACGATAAGATTTATCATTATTGCTCCTTAAAATGTATAGTATAATAAGAATAGCAAATTGATTGAAAGCACCATTATATAATTTGCTTCATATTACAGATTATGTATAGGGGCGACAAGGGTATCGCCCCTATACATTACACTACTTCATACATAATATTTTAAATTATACTTTCCACCATGGCAATTATGTTCGCCATATGTTCGCGCTCCATAATCAAGGATTCGTTTAAATACTCATTCATAGGATCCCCATGCATGGCAAATATGTGTATTACGCGATTATGGCGTCGTGTTAATGCCAACAGCAAGAGAAGTAAAAGGATACGGTGAGCGCCGAGGACATGTTCTTCAGTTTCACTTTCCTCGTCTTGTATTATCATACCGAATTTTTTCATTATCGTTCCCATTGGCTCATCATGCATGCAAATCATGTGAACAACATCTAAATAGGCCCGCCAATGATTAACGGCCATATCATCTAAGCTATCCCGCATGGCGTCAGTAGCATGCTCAGCAGCTTCGACAGCACTATACATCAGTTCTAGTTGCTCCACAGCTTCTTCGTGCATCACACGCATATGATCTAAATCTATCGACATAGGTTTGCGGTTACGTGATTTTCTCATCATTAGTCCAATAAAGCCTCCTTTGAAAATTTGCTATATCCTATGCCAATTTTTTGTAAGGTGTGAAAGCAGTTTTAATTTTGGCAGGGAGCTATGATTCTTATCGCCTTAATAGGAATGTGCATTGATAATGCTCTGCGGTGGATGCAAGTATTTACGATAATAAAATCACAACCAACATAGCAGAGAGTGCCGCGGAAACTGTCTTGGCGGCAGATGCGGGCGTCAACTGAAAGTAAAACTTCATCTCCTAACAGGCATAACAGGCGGTCTTTAAATTTCGCCTCATAACAATCAGGGATACATCCATCAAACATCATTTGTTTTTGGTCAAAATCACCACAGGGAAACATTTCTTCGCACCCATAATACCAATGCGGGTATTTGCTATCCATAAAATTGATAACCTCCTTTTGTTTTTTTTGAAGGTAATAAAAACTTGAATGTTAACTTGGTATATCATATGATAGGCATCAACATAATGTTACTGGGTGCATTTTTAATAGAAATAAAAATTTGTGTAAAGATAGTTGTTGGTGTTTCTGCAGGAATCGACCTCTTTATCGCGAATTCGTAATACAGCCATTTCTCGTAGTAATTTGCAGGGAGGACGTTATGGACTTTTTTAAAAACAGCAATACTATTTTACTTGGCTTTTTAATTTGGTTAATTATTGCACCCAGGTTTAGCAGTCCCCGGCATGGAGAATTGTTTTTAGCATATATGACGGCGCTTCTGTTTAGCCTTATTGCCAGCTCTGAGATTATGATGGTAAAGCCGGTGGCCTTCTTTTTTACCGTGGGTGGTGTATTGGCGTTTTGCTACATAGTAGCGCGAATGACCATTAGGGTTACAATTAAGAAATAAATTATCTAAGGTGTTTTAAAATTAGGAGATTTACTTTTGGAACAGCATTATATGGAGGGGTGTTATTTTTTATGGCTAAGGATTGTTCATTTGACATTGTTTCGGAAGTTGATATGCAGGAGGTGGACAATGCAGTTAATCAGACAATAAAAGAAATTAGCCAGCGGTTTGACTTTCGTGGCACAAAATCGACCTTAAAGTTAGAAGACGATCAAATAAAAATAATTGCCGATGATGACTTTAAGTTAAAAAGCGTTATTGATATTTTACAAACAAAAGTGATTAAACGCGGTATTTCGCTAAAAAGCCTGGATTATGGTAAAATAGAGTCGGCAGCTCAGAGCACAATCCGCCAGATTATTACTATTAAAAAGGGGATTAGCAAGGAAAAAGCCAAGGAAGTAGTGGCAGCCATTAAAGAATCAAAGCTTAAAGTTCAGGCGCAAATTATGGATGATCAGGTGCGGGTGTCAGCTAAAGACAAAGATGATCTTCAAAATATCATTGCTAAATTAAAACAGGGTGATTTTGGGATAGATTTGCAATTTGTAAATTACCGTTCCTAAATAAAAAAACTTCCGCAATTGTTTTGCGGAAGTTTTTTATTTAAAAGTTTTTAGCTATATTAGTTGTCATTTGTCAGTCCAAGTAAATCCAGTACCTTAAAGCATAAGCTGAGAATGATAGATACAACAGTAGCTAAGGCCATTCCTTTCATAGTTACGGTTCCAATAGTAAGGCTTGCGCCGCTAATGCCGATGACAAGTACAACGGAAGTTAAAATAAGATTGCGGGCTTTGCTATAGTCAACTTTTGTTTCTACAAGCATGCGGATACCCGAGGCGGCGATAACACCGAACAAGAGAAGTGATACCCCGCCCATAACAGGAACAGGAATACTTTGAATGGCTGCAGCCAATTTACCTACAAAAGAAAGAATGATTGCGATTATGGCAGCGCCGCCGATAACCCAAGTACTGTATACTTTAGTAATTGCCATTACGCCGATATTTTCGCCGTAGGTAGTGTTGGGAGTGGAACCAAAGAGGCCGGACAGCATTGTGGATAAACCATTACCCAGTAAAGAGCGGTGCAAGCCGGGAGATTTGGCCAAGTCGCGTCCTACAATATTACCTGTAACGACCAAGTGTCCAATATGTTCGGCAATAACTACCAAAGCGGCAGGTGCAATAATGGCAATTGCGCTAAAATTAAACTCAGGAGTATAAATTGTCGGCATGGCAATCCACGGTGCTGCGGTAATGCCGTTTAAGTCTACCAGACCCATAATAAAAGCCAGTGCGTAACCACTGAGCACACCAACAAGAATAGGAATAATTGACATGAAGCCGCGGAATAAAATTGAACCAAAAACGGTTACCAGTAATGTGAACAAAGAAACGGTAATAACCTTGGGGTCAAGGGTTTTAGCCGTGAGGCCTGCCATATCTGCTGCCACCGGAGCCAATTCCAGACCTATTACAGCAACAATGGCACCCATGGCAGCTGGTGGAAACACGGTATCTATCCATTTAGTGCCGATCGCGCCAATACTAAGGGCGACCAATGTAAATATTGCGCCCACTACGATAAATCCGCCTAACGCGGCACTGTAACCGTATTGGGGAAGTACGACGAAAACAGGGGAAAGAAAAGCAAAACTTGAACCAAGATATGCCGGGATTTTTCCTTTGCAGATGAAGAGATACAACAAAGTGCCAATACCGTTAAATAATAAAATGGTAGCCGGGTTGACTTTGAAAAGAATCGGTACAAGTACGGTAGCTCCAAACATGGCAAATAGGTGCTGCAAACTCAAGGGAAAAGTTTGCAAAAGCGGCAGTCTGTCTTCAACTTGAATAACCCGTTTGTTCATAAAATAGCCTCCTTAATCAAATTTTTGGCGCACAATAAAACCTCTTACTATGTAAGAGGTCATGGGCGGGATAACCAAGCCATTATGGCAGCTTGTTGTGCACCCTTATTAGCCTCTCCGGACTAATTTAAAGGTATTTTTTAAAACTTTATCATAAAAAATGGTGCTTGTCTATAATGTTTTACAAAAAAGTACAAAAAAACACAAAAAAATACTGGGCAGTTTATATTTTTTTAGTTACAATATAAGTAGACTACATAAATTGGTATTTATAGAAAATATAAAGAATGAAAGCTAGGTGGACTATCATGACAAAGAAATCTCCTATTCGAGGTTCCCGGCGTGGACATGATGAAAATGAAGCACATGTTCAGATGGAAGATACTCAATTCAGATATGTAGACCAAGCCGAACGTTGGAAACATGAATATGAGCATTGTAAAGCTGTGGAAGGAAAGTTAGCTGCCGTAAGTGAGCTAAGCTACGAGCCTATTGATTTTGAATCCCAGTTGATACGAACTCCCTGGCAGGAACGGGAAATTCCCAATTACGATTACTTAGTGGATGACGCCAAGATGGCAGTTGAGAAAAAATATTTCTTGCCAATTGCTCAACGAATTGGTCTTATTGCGTTGTCATTGATAATTCTAATCATAGGCGGTATTGGATTAAGTGCAACAATTGTATTGATAGCAGGTACCGGAGGAGCTGCAGTTGGTGTATCATTATATTTTGTAAAAAAATTCAAGGAAGAAGAAATGTTAAAAACTACGGCAGAAGCTCAAGCTGAAAGCGAACGACGCTATACCCAAGAAAAAATGATGGCCGACGAAGCCAGACAACAGCACGAAAATAGTGAAAATGAACGGATAGCAGCAGTGGAAAAACTACTCGAGGGTGATCTGCCGTCAATTGTATTAAGACTTGACGTAGTATTGCCGCAAATCGTTTTGCCGTTTCCTGTGGAAGTGAATATTGACTTGTTTAATAATGTGCCATTAGTAAAAGTATGGCTGCCATCTAAGTTGGTTATTCCTAAACGAACTTGTGAACTATTGCCTTCCGGTCGTTTAAAATATGAGGATAAAGATATACGGAACATTAATAAACAGTATTTGGAATTATGCTCTTCGGCTCTTATGCGAATTATGGCAGTGATATATGCCAATATTCCAGTATTTGATCAGGGCTATATATGCGGCATGTCCAAAGAAGGGGGAGCTTATAGCGACTGCTTGATTAATGTGTCCCTTAATCGCGATATTCTAATGCAGGCTTGTAAGGCTGCGAACGGACTTGCCGCTATTCAGACTGCTAAAGCACAGCTTGAATATGATACAAACCTTAATCTAAAAGCAATAGAGGAGAAAACGCCGGAAGAATGGGGTGAAATAGACCAGAGCGCAGTACGTAGCATTCATTTAAAGATCTTCAAATAATAGGAAAAAAATAGCATGGTATCCGGGATAACTTTCAAACAGTAACCATAGCTTAATAGTATAGATTATAAATGCGCTTCGGTTTAGCCGGAGCGTTTTGTTTTTCCTTGAAAACAGCTCAGATAATTTTTATACAACTAATGTCCATTCCAAGAAGGAATTTGTATATATGGGGAGAATATAAACACTTATTGCCAACATTAACTAGTTGACTGTTGCAAAAAGGAGGATGGGGATGGCGCTAATTGTAAAAAAGTTTGGCGGCAGTTCTGTAGCTACACCGGAAAAAGTTATGGCAGTAGCACAAAGAATTCTTAAAGAAAAAATGCCTGAAGATAAAATCGTAGTGGTAGTATCAGCAATGGGGGACACTACTGATGATTTGATAACTTTGGCAAAGGCGATTGCTGATCAGCCTTATACTTATACCCGCGAAATGGATATGTTATTATCCACCGGGGAGCAGGTAACGATTGCTTTACTTGCAATGTCTTTCAAAAAACTTGGACATCCTGCTATTTCGTTTACCGGGCCGCAGGCGGGGATAGAATCAAGTTTGGCGCATACGAAGGGAAAAATTTTAAGTATTAAGCCTGACAGAGTATTGGAGGAACTTGATAGGGGGAATATTGTTGTAGTTGCCGGTTTTCAGGGAATGACGGCAACCGGTGATATTGCAACTTTAGGCAGAGGTGGTTCGGATACGTCAGCTGTTGCTCTGGCGGGGGCACTTAATGCTGATGCCTGTGAAATTTTTACCGATGTTGACGGAGTTTATTCATCTGATCCGCGGGTAGTAAAATCAGCAAGAAAGATGAAAGAAATCACTTATAACGAAATGCTTGAAATGGCCAGACTAGGAGCGGGAGTAATGCAACCACGGTCTGTGGAAATGGGTAAAAAATACAATGTTCCTATTCATGTACGTTCAACTTTTACTCTTACACCGGGTACATTTATCAGGGAGGTATATACAGTGGAAGAAAAAGAGTTTATCGTCAGAGGAGTAACTCATGATACGAATGTAGCTAAGATTGCGGTTTTGGGTGTGCCTGATGTTCCAGGTATTGCGTACAAAATTTTTGCTGCTTTGGCCAATGCTAATATTGATGTGGATATGATAGTACAAAGCATTCGCAATACGGATAAGAATATTATTGATATGGTATTTACCATTGCCCAGCCTGATTTGCCGTTGGCTAGAAAGATCGTTGAGAAAATTGGTGATGATCTGGAAATACTTGGAATAGTAGTGGAGGAAAACGTAGCTAAAGTGTCGGTAGTCGGTGCCGGCATGCTGGGTAATCCAGGTATCGCCGCCACAATGTTTGGCGCTTTGGCTGATGCAGGAATAAATATTGAAGTTATTAGTACTTCTGAAATCAGTATTTCTTGTCTTATTCAGGCTGATAAAGTGCATGAAGCTATAAATACTATACATGCAAAGTTTTTTCCTAATAAACAATAATCATTATGTAAGCGTCCATAAGGACGCTTTTTTTTTACATATTAAAGTTTACATAACATTAAGGTTTAAATGCTATATAACTATGATGCCACTACTTTCCAAGGATATAACGGACGTTATAAGGAGGAATTATGTTAACTATATAGAATTATAGTATTGCAAAGAGATGCCATGCTTATTATCGCACTGGATTACAGTGAGAATGCCAGGGGAACGTTCTTTGCTGCAGACAGTGATGTAATAAGATAACCAGGCAGGCTGTTAAATGGAGCAGGTATGAGGAAACATGGAAACTCATATAGTAACTCCTCTAACTGGCAGGCGGGTTATTGATAGACGAACCATCTAACTTTTTCCCCGCAAAAATAATCTGAGGAGGAAACACAAATGACAAAGAAATTGTTAACCGCAGCTATCATGGCCGCCCTGACTCTGTCCGCTACCTCGGTTTTCGCTGCTGCTCCAACTTTCTCAGGCGATACTCAGATGCTGACTCAAAAAGATAACGGTGGCTCCACTTATTCGGACATGCGTTTACGCTTAAATGCTGATGTTGATCTTGGAGAAGGTTTGTACGCGCATGGTCGCATCATGGGTATCGACCAAAGTGGCTACAATCTTAATTCAGACAATGATAACTTTGACCGTGCAGGAACAGGCGCAAGAGGTGCAAATGTTAACATGGAACAAATGTACGTTGGCGCTAAAATTGGTGCTACTGATGTGAAGATTGGCCGTCAACCGCTGTTCATCGGCCAAGGCCTGACTGCCGATGTCAATGGTATTGAAGGTATTTCGCTGGGCGCTAACGAAGCCAACTTCAACGCATTTGGATTTATCGGCCGTTCCAATCAGCCGGTTTATCCTACCGATGTTACTAACACTGATCCTTACGGACCCCGTAATACTGTAGGATTTAATCTTGGTACAAAGGTTGACTGCGTAAATCTTGGTATAGGTTATTTGAATACTAAAGATACTACAGAAAACAAATACTGGTCCTTCAACGCTGATACTAAAATTGCCAGCAATGTAAAGCTTGCTGCCGAATATGTAAAAAACAACAGTGCTAATGCTAACGGTTTCCTTGTAAAAGCTACTGTTGGTGAACTTGCCAAAAAAGGCGACTTCAACTACGCCGTTTCCTACCGGAATATTGAAAACAATGCCGTTGACAGTGACTGGACTACCAATGGTGCCTACGCAAACTCGAAAGGCTTCCGTCTTGCCGCTAACTATAAAGTAACAGATAATAGCACATTATACCTCTATAAAGATATAACTGAAAAACAAAACGACTCCACTGTTAAACCTAACGAAATGCGCGCCGAATTTGATATTAATTTCTAATATTACAAAAAGCGACCTTATATAGGTCGCTTTTTGTATTTTCATAGCCCATAATTTTCATCGTATCTTAACTTTTATTAATAGGCATGCTATTAGTGGTTACCAAAATACTTTAAATGGAGGTTTTGCGTAATGTCAAGGAGTAAAAAACCTGTGAATCCTGCGGCGCAAAAAGCTCTCGATAGGTTGAAGGAAGAAACTGCTGCCGAAATCGGTTTAACCGATTACAAGAACACCTATAAAGGTGCATTGACTTCGGCTGATAATGGCAGGGTCGGCGGTCACATGGTACGGAAAATGATTCAAGCTCAGGAACAGCAATTTACGAGCGGCACTGTCGGTGCAAGTGCTGGTAACACAACAGCCGGAACTCTGACTGCCCAATATGATGCCAATAAGCAGCCATAGAACTTCCTCTCATTAGCGGGCCTAACAGGCCTGCTTTTTAAATTCTAATCAAGAATAGTTGATAATATTTTTTTATTTTGATTAATAAAAGGAATATTTTAGCTAATTTAGAATCAAATATAATAGAGACTGTTACAAAATACCCTCT
Source organism: Bacillota bacterium (assembly GCA_023434855.1). Next base: position 10,863 of record JAEYSJ010000108.1, read on the forward strand.
TCGTCGTTGAGCGTTTCAACGCACAAACCGATATGCCCTTGCTGTGCGGCTTCCTGGGCGTTTAGCATCAGGGTATTTTTGTAACAGTTTAAAAGAATATTAAGGAAAGTGTGTTCTTTGAAACACACTTTAATAGTAAGCCAAATTTACTGGTATAAGTAGGAGGGACACTTTTGCAAACAGTATTAATAAAAAATCTGAGTAAGCATGTTGGACAGGAAGTTACAATACAAGGCTGGCTATATAATCAGCGTTCTTCCGGGAAAATATTATTTCTGATTGTGCGGGATGGCAGCGGTTTGATACAAGGTGTTGTTGTAAAAAAGGAAATTGGTGAGGAATTATTTGCTAAGGCAAAAGAAATAACCCAGGAAAGTTCCTTGAAAATTTCCGGTATTGTGCGTGAAGAACCGCGGTCAGTGGGCGGCTTTGAGATGCAAGTTACCAATTTTGAAGTGGTAAGCATTGCTCAGGAGTATCCTATCACACATAAAGAACATGGTGTGGAATTTTTAGCGGAACGCCGTCATTTATGGATTCGTACTCCCAGACAGATGGCAATACTCAGGGTACGGTCAGAAATTGAGCATGCTTTTCGTGATTTTTTTTATAATCAGGATTTTGTGCTGGCTGACGCGCCAATCATTACGCCTGCGGCCTGCGAGGGTACAACTACATTATTTGAACTGGATTATCATGGAGAAAAAGCCTTCTTGTCGCAAAGCGGGCAGTTATATAGTGAAGCGAACGCTATGGCTTTAGGCAGAATATACTGTTTTGGACCTACTTTTCGCGCAGAAAAGTCTAAGACACGACGCCATTTAATGGAATTTTGGATGATTGAGGCTGAAATGGCTTATTTTGACCTGGATGCTAATATGCAGCTGCAGGAAGAGATGCTGCATTACGTAATTCACAGAGTTATTGATAGATGTGCCAATGAACTGAAAATTCTGGAACGTGATGTGGAACGACTACGCAGCATTTCTTTACCATTTCCCCGCATTAGCTATACGGAAGCAGTAGATATACTTAAGCGCTCTGGTGAAGACTTTACCTGGGGTGAAGATTTTGGTGCACCCCATGAAACCATCATTTCAAATCATTTTAACGCACCGGTATTTGTTCACCGTTACCCTACGGAAATAAAAGCCTTTTATATGAAACCAGACCCTAATGATCCCCGGGTTGTGCTGGGAGCTGACTTGTTAGCACCTGAAGGCTATGGCGAAATAATTGGCGGCGGGCAGCGGATAGATGACCTTGAGTTATTGGAGCAGCGTATTCGTGAGCATAAGCTGCCCAAAGAGGCATTTGAATGGTATCTTGATTTACGCCGGTATGGGTCAGTGCCGCATGCCGGATTTGGTCTTGGTTTAGAACGTACCGTGGCCTGGCTATGCGGTCTGGAACATATCCGGGAAACGATACCTTTCCCGCGCATGTTGTATAAAATGTATCCTTAATGAAGGGAGGCTGTTTAGAAATGTTCAGATGCAGCGTTCTAAACAGTTCGTTACCTACAACGCAGATATATTATTGCAAATTATTTTGCGCCAATTGTACGGGCCGCGATGACGTTATGGTTGAGTTTGTTTTACCAGAAAAGTTTGTGCGGGGATTGCTCCGCGCCGCGTACTGGTTTTGTACGCCCGTACAGTCAAAATAAGCATTATTATGAAATCGGTTGCTTAGTTTCCTGACTGACCAGAAACATGTTCGAAAGAACGTGTAAGCAACCGCAGGAGCACGTTCTGATTGAGACCAAATTACCATCGCAGTCAACCGGTATGTCAATGTAGCTACCGTGGTCTGTACGGCGAAGCAGATGGGCGTTTATAAACAGACTAATATAATTATGTATACATTTGCCATCCAGGCAGGAATTTGCAGACTGTCGGAAAAATTAGTATAAATATGCATTTATACTAAGAAACAATTTTTCGAGGGGGATACAACATATGCCTTACAGTGTTGCTGCAACACATGCAAAAGGAAAATTTGCTACAGACAAAATATTTGGAGCTAATGCTGCAGCTGTCAGAGCAGCGGTGCAGCATGGGAAAGATAAAGTGGTAAATGCGACAATCGGCGCTTTTTTAGATGATAAAGAAGTGTTACCATGCATACCAACCGTGGAAAAAGTATATCGTAATTTGCCAATTTGCGAGGTTATCAATTACGCACCTATTGCCGGATTACCTGACTTTCTAGAGGCGGCTATTGATCTTACTTTTGCTGATAGCAGGCCGGATGCCTATGTAGATGCTGTAGCTACAGCAGGCGGTTCCGGTGTTATTCACCATTCAATTTGGAATTATTCAGAAATCGGCGATACAGTGTTAACATCTGACTGGTATTGGGGACCTTACAAAGTTCTCTGTGAAGACGCTTTGCGGAAGCTGGATACTTATACCTTGTTTGATGAACAGCAAAACTTCAATGTCAAAGCCTTCGAAACTAAGGTTACCGGCTTGCTGGCTAAGCAGAATAATCTCATAATAATCATAAATGCTCCGGCTCATAATCCTACCGGCTACAGCTTAACTGACAATGAATGGGATCAGGTGCTGGGTGTGCTTAAAGATTGCGCGAGAAATGAAAATAAACGCATCATTTTGTTGATAGACATTGCTTACCTGGATTATGCCGGTGAGAAAAATCAATGCCGGACTTTTTTAAGAAAATTTAGCGGTCTGCCGCAAAATCTGCTAACAATTTTGGCTTTTAGCATGTCAAAAGGCTATACGATGTATGGCCAGCGTACAGGAGCAATGATTGGCATATCTTCAAATAAGGATGTCATACAAGAGTTTGCTGACATTAATCAGTTCACCAGTCGTGCCACTTGGTCGAATATCAATCGCGGAGTCATGCGGCTGCTGGCTACTATTTATCAGGACAAAACTCTTTTGGCACAGGTAGAACAGGAACGCAGCCAATATTACAACTTAATCCGTGAACGGGCTGATGTCTTTATGCATGAAGCAGCAGAAGCCAAGCTTGCCATGCTGCCATATAGTAACGGCTTTTTCCTAACTATTCCTGCGAAAAATCCGGATGCCGTATGTGATAAATTACATGACGATAATATATTTGCTGTGCCGTTAAGCAAAGGAATACGGATTGCCGTATGTGCTGTGCCGTCGTTCAAAATTACCGGTATGGCTGCAAAATTAGCAAAGGCAATGGCTGTGGCGGAATAAAATTAAATTGACCGGAATTTAGGTTCATTATCATCTTTTAATAGCTAAAGGTATTGTTGGAGATACTATATTTAGAGACTGTTACAAAATACCTATGTATGTCGTACGCATGTTCAACGTATAAACTAGGCACTCCCTTGCTTTATGGATTCCCGGGTGCCTAGCGTTTGGGCATCTTGTAACAGTTTTAAAAAGCTTTAAGGAAAGTGTGTTTTTGAAACACACTCCAATAGCAAAGGAAGGTGATAAAATTGGGCTGTCGCCATGAAAATTGGATTGATGATACCGCCATTGAATTTCCCCGTACCGGCTTTTGGTTGTTACACCTTATTAGTGCTATCGCAATTTTTGTTATTGGGATGCGTTATGCAGTCCGCCGTGCTCCTTTGCCAATCGTGGCTTACAGATTTATAAAAATGTTAATGCACAATAGATGACTGAAGGCGAACAGGTTGTATGGTAAACAACTTGTTCGCCTTTTTTTATAGTTAATAATTGTCTTATGCGGCTATTAGTGTTATAGTATCTTTGTGCGTAAAAGTACCTGTAGCTGCTATTTTAAAGTATTTATATTTTAGTTAAACACAAAAAAGGGGAGGTAACGCATGTTTTCTTTTAAACCCAAGCAGGATCAATTTTTTACATTGTTTGCTGAAAGTGCCAGGTTATCGCATCAGGGGGCTTGCATCCTTAAGTCAGTTATGGATGATTATACGACAATCGGAGAAGAAGTAGCAGAAATTTCCCGATTAGAGCATGCTGCTGATGAAATCAATGACGCGATAATTGACAGACTGAATCAGACATTTATAACACCGCTGGACAGAGAGGATATTTATGCTTTGGCTACCATGCTTGATGATATAGTGGATTTCGTCCAGGGTATCATGGAACGTATGGAGTTATATCGCACCGGCAAGCCAACAGAAGGGGCTGCTGATCTGGCGCGGCTTTTGGCCGACTGCACGGAGGAGCTTGTCAAAGCTGTCGATTTGCTTAAAAATATTAAGGGCAATCAACAAAACATTTTGCTGCATACTGGTAAGATTGCAGTTTTAGAAAGTGAAGGCGACCGTATTTATCGCAGAGAAGTAGCAAATTTGTTTGCTACATGTCCGGATCCGGTGGAAATAATAAAGTGGAAAGAAGTGCTGGAATATTTGGAGAACGGCCTTGATCATTGTGAGGCAATAGCAGATTTGTTGCGCGGCGTGGTTATGAAATATGCCTGATATTTTAATTATTACTGTTGTTGTTCTGGCACTGGCTTTCGACTACATAAATGGTTTTCATGATACGGCCAACGCTATTGCTACTTCCGTATCTACCAGAGCGCTTACTCCCCGGATTGCAGTGTGGCTGGCAGCCGGACTGAATTTTCTGGGGGCAATGTACAGTACCGGCGTTGCCAAGACTATCGGAGGCGACATTGTAAAATCAGCCCAGATGGTCAATTCCGAGATTATTATTGCCGCAATGGTGGGCGCTATTTTTTGGAATTTAGTGACATGGTGGTTTTGTATTCCCAGTAGTTCTTCCCATGCTTTAGTCGGCGGTGTTGTTGGTGCCGTCCTGATGGCCAAAGGGGCTGAAGCGCTAAAAGCCGAAGGGATTTTAAAAATAGTGGGGTCTTTGATTTTCTCACCGATTATTGCCATGATTACCGGATTTATTATTATGATTGCCTTATTTTGGTTAGTTGCCAGAATGGCGCCTTCAAAAATCAATTCTAAATTTAGACGGATGCAGATTTTATCAGCAGCCATGATGTCTTTCTCCCATGGATCTAATGACGCGCAGAAAGCAATGGGCATAATAACTTTAACCCTTGTCAGTACCGGATATTTGTCAACATTTGATGTTCCCACCTGGGTGAAGATGGCGGCAGCAATGTCAATGGGTTTAGGAACTGCAGCAGGCGGCTGGCGAATTATTCGCACTATGGGAGGGAAAATCTTCAAATTGGAGCCTATTAGCGGATTTTCCGCTGACCTCAACTCTTCTTTTGTAATTTTTGGCGCTACTTTGTTGCATCTGCCTGTTAGCACTACTCATGTGGTTTCAGGTTCAATTATGGGGGTAGGGACAGCGAAACGGCTGAATGCAGTACGATGGGGTGTAGCCCAGCAAATGCTGGTGGCCTGGGTGCTGACCATTCCTTGCACTGCTTTAGTAAGTGGCTTATCTTATAAAATAATTGATATACTATTTTTATAAAAGGTTTTACTTAATTTAAATATTGGGGTTTCCGTTAATTTGTGCGGCGTATACTATATTATATAATGTAATACACTCTATAAGGTTGGGGGTTTCAAATGAATAATCGAATCACCGTTACTTTGATTAATGGTGAAAAACGCAAATACGACAGAAATATTACATTACTGACAATCAGCCGCGATGTTGCAAACTTATATACTTCAACTGTTGTTGCTGCTAAAGTTAACAATGAGGTTAAGGATTTGCAGTATTCTATTGATAAAGATTGCCTTGTGGATTTTCTTGATCTCTATACTGAGGCCGGTGCACAGGTCTATCGGCGCAGCCTTACTTTTGTAATGATTATTGCCGCCAGAGAGTTGTTTCCAAATTGCAAAGTTACTGTGGAACATTCCCTCAGCAAAGGACTATATTGTGAACTGTATTTAGGACGTGAAACAACGGAACAAGATATTCTGGCGTTGGAAAAACACATGCAGAAGATTATCGCCGAGGATCGTTTAATCATAAGAAAAAGCTTGCCGGTAGCAGAAGCAATAAGCCTGTTTGAAGCCTCTGGCCAGATTGAGAAGGTTGAGCTTTTGCAGCAGTTGCAGCGTGAAACTGTAAATATATACTATTGTGGCGAAGCATACGATTATTTTTACAGCAGTATGGTTCCAAGCACAGGTTATTTAAAGCTGTTTGAACTATATTTCTACGCTCCCGGCTTTATTTTGCGTTTCCCAGAAACGGCGGCACCTGACAGGCTGCCAAAGTTTGTGGAACAACCCAAATTGGCTCAGATTTTTTTAGAGGCTGAAAGATGGGGTACAATTTTGCGCTGCGGTTATGTAGCAACACTTAATGAACATGTGCGAACAGGCAATATCCAGGATATTATTAGAGTAGCCGAAGCGCTGCATGAGAAGAAAGTGGCACAGATTGCTGATTTTGTTTCTGATCATCGTAAAGAGGTTAGAATAATTCTGGTAGCTGGTCCCTCATCTTCCGGGAAAACTACTTTTGCCCAACGCTTGGGAATTCAGCTTCGCGTGAATGGTGTGCGGCCAATGCCTATTTCACTTGATGATTATTTTGTTGACCGGGCCCATACGCCTCGTGATGAGAATGGCGACTATGACTTTGAAGATATTGAGGCTATTGATCTGCCATTATTTAATGAGCATCTTATCAGGCTTCTGGAAGGTGAAGAAGTAAGAATTCCGTACTTCAATTTCTTGACTGGCCAACGGGAGTATAATGGGCATAATATAAAACTGGATAAAGATCAACCGCTAATTATTGAAGGTATTCATGGTTTGAATGAACGTCTTACCAGTGCAGTATCTAAGGAGCACAAAGTAAAAATTTATATTAGCGCTCTTACGCAGTTGTCAATTGACAGTCATAATCGAATCTCCACCACCGATACCCGGTTGATTAGACGCATTGTACGTGACAGCAAATTTAGGTCCCATAATGCTTTATGTACCTTGCAGATGTGGCCCTCAGTACGGCGGGGGGAAGAACGAAACATTTTTCCCTTTCAGGAAGAAGCTGATATTATGTTTAATTCGGCCCTTATATACGAACTGTCAGTTTTAAAAAAATATGCCGAGCCTTTATTGCAGAAAGTTACTAATGAATATCCCCAGCATTCTGAAGCTAAGCGATTGTTAGAATTTCTGGCCTTTTTCCAATCAATTGAAGACAATGACATACCTTTTAATTCAATTCTACGAGAATTTATTGGTAATTCTTGTTTTTCAAAGGAATAAGCAAAATCCCTTGGCCTTTTTCGGCGCAAGGGATTTTATTTTTATATTTATCTGTTCTTTTGAAAGAAATCTAAGGCGACTTCAGGGAAGAGAGCATAGGACAACACATCTTCTATACTTGAGTTAGGATAGCCTTTTTCTGCCAGTTGTTTATGCAAATTGGCCATTTGGGGCGGTAGGTCATCAGCCGGACGATGGGTGATAATTTGTTCATCACCGATAATTGATTTTAAAAAGTCGGGATCAACAGGTGCAGGGGTGCGTCCATATTTTCCGCGGGCCAGGTCTTTTACTTCACGAGGCACTACTTTGTAACGGCCTAGCATGACGTTAAAAGCAGCCATTGATCCAACAATCTGGCTGGTTGGGGTGACTAACGGGGGATAGCCAAGATCAGCACGGACACGGGGCATTTCCTCTATTAATTCCGGAAATTTATCAGCCATTCCTTGCTCCTTCATTTGATTGAGCAAATTTGATAACATTCCGCCGGGAATTTGAAAGGCCAGTACTTTAGTGTCAATATCAATAGCGGTATTAAGATTGAAAGATTCTGCAAGCTGTTTCTTGACGGTACGGAAATGGTCTGCTATGGGGTAAAGCTTTTCTTTTTGGATTCCGGTATCCCGTTCATGTCCTTCCAGAGTTGCCACTAATGCCTCAGTGGGCGGTTGGGAAGAACCCATAGCAAAAGGTGAGAGAGCGCAGTCAACAATGTCCACACCTGCTTCAATAGCTTTTAAGTAAGTCATCGATGCCATGCCACTAGTGTAATGGGTGTGTAGATGGAGGGGGATGTTAATATTAGCTTTAAGGACCTTAATTAGATCATACGCTACATAAGGTTTGAGTAATCCGGCCATATCTTTGATACAGATAGAATCGGCTCCCATATTGGCTAAATCTTTAGCTACCTGAACAAAGCTTTCATTTGTATGGAAGGGACTGATGGTGTAAACAAATGTGCCTTGTACATGTGCACCGGCCTCTTTGGCAACCCGCATAGCCACTTCCAAGTTACGCACATCGTTTAGGGCGTCGAAAATGCGTATTACGCCAACACCATTACAGACAGCGCGTTTGACAAATTCGCTAACAACATCGTCGGCATAGTGATTATAGCCAAGGACATTTTGTCCACGCAGCAGCATTTGTATGGGAGTTTTTTTAAGGTAGCGTTTCAAGGTGCGCAGTCGATCCCAGGGATCCTCATTAAGAAACCGCAGGCAACTGTCAAAAGTCGCTCCTCCCCAGGCTTCGATGGCAAAGAAGCCGATATCGTCCAACTGCTCAAGCATTGGCAGCATGTCCGAAGTGCGCATACGGGTGGCGGCAAGCGATTGATGACCGTCCCGCAACACCGTTTCCATAATTTTGACCGGATGTTTGGTACTCATAGCAATCTCCCCTCTAAAAACAAATAATACAAATATTTAACAAAATATTATAAATTATTTTTATAATAATAAATGCAGATTATATTGTAACGTATTTGTTGGTTTTTGCCAACAAATAATGGATTATATACTGTATACATGTCATTGTTTGATTTTTAATTTGCGGGCAAGCAGAATGGAAATCGGGCTTTCACCTGTTAATGAAGTCTTATCTCCTGTTTGGCCAAGTTGGGTAAGAAGGGCATAAACTTCGGGATTTTCTGCAGGAGTCTGGGAAAAGGACGCTTGACTGTAAACGGTTACTCTTTGTTTGCCTTCACCAGGAGGAATGAGACGGCCGGGCCCACCGACACAGCCGCCTTTACAGGCCATACCTTCAATGAAGTTGGCTTCTAAATGGCCATTATTTATGTCTTCCAGCAGTTTTTGACAATCCGGTATACCGTCAACCTTAACAGGGGAGAATTTTTGCGCGCGGCGCGGTACTAATTTATCTAATGTCATATTGACAGAGTCGCTGACACCGCCTGTATAGGCGTATATGCGTCCGGCTGATGAAGCCTGTGGATTTTCTTTGTCAGGCTGTTCAGATAGCGTAATATCCACAGCCTTAAAAATTGCTGCAAGTTCCGGAAAAGTTAACACAAAATCCACAGCCCCTTTTACGTCAGGCAGCAGCGCTTCGGATTTCTTGGCAATACAGGGTCCGATGAATACTACTTTGGCAGCAGGTTCTAAAGATTTAATGACTCTGGCTGATGCCACCATTGGTGATACTGACGGGGAAATGTGCTTTGCCAAATCAGGGAACTTGTTCTCAATTAATTTTATCCAGACCGGACAGCAGCAACTGGTAATCATAAAATCAGCGGCTGTCTTTACATAATCGTTAAACTCGAAAGCTTCTTTCATGGTGATAAGATCGGCATACAACGCTGTTTCAATCATTTCAGAAAAGCCCAATTTCAACAAGGCTGAGCGCAGTTGGCCAGGAGTAATGCCTTCACCAAATTGTCCGGCAAAGGCCGGGGCCACAGAGGCGTATACAGGGCTGGTTTGTTGACGCAGAAGTTTTATGAGTGGCACAAACTGTGATTTTTCAGCTAACGTTCCGAAGGCGCAAGCCCCTACACAGTGTCCCTCTCCCAGGCATTTTTTATTGTCTATATGTATTTGCCCTATTTGATCATGGCTAATGGCCCCTGACGGGCAAGTTTTTTCACAGGGGCGGTTATCTTCCGGACAATGCCGGCAAGCATCCGGATTTGCTACGATGATAGGTTCTGAGCTTATGCCCATTAGTGCTTCTTCATCATTTGCGGTAATGACAGTATCAGAATCGTGTGGATCTAAGCCCATCGCCAGGCGGATTTGGTTTGCCACATAACGGCGGGTTGCTTTATCATGATACTCATTATGTACCATCTGGCAAATATCTTCCCGCCGATCCATTAGTTTTCCCTCCCAGGCGGCTTTCGCTACCTGGTATAAAATTCGTGGCCGAATGTCCAAAGTATCGGGTTGAATACGCACAGTTAACACCTCTTATCATAATTATATATTAGGTATTTTCGATTAAGGTTGCAGTATCTGACAATTTTTGATAATGTAATATTTGTGTTTTCATATTTATTATACGGGGGAGGAATATTTAGTGCAGGAAGGGCAAAATGAAGAACGGTATTTAAAAAAGGACCTGGGATTGATCGCCGCCATGGCTCTGGTAATAGGCATGGTTATCGGGTCAGGTATTTTTATGAAACCAGGCAAAGTCATTGCCGCGGCCGGCGATTCTACTATGGGTCTTTTGGCATGGGCGCTGGGAGGGATTATTACCCTGGCAGCCGGCTTGACTGTTGCTGAGTTGGGGGCGCAAATTCCCAAGACCGGTGGAGTGTATGTTTATCTTGAGGAAGTATATGGGAAGTTCTGGTCATACTTGTTCGGATGGGTTCAGACGATGATCTACGGTCCCGCCACGATCGCGGCTTTGGGGCTATATTTTTCTTCTTTATTAGTGCCTTTTGTGGGTGTTGCTGATTCGTTGAAGGTTTCTATTGGCATTGGGACGGTAATTATAATGACAATAGTTAACTGTCTCGGCGCGAAGTACGGCGGTTTTATTCAGTCGGTGGCAACAGCTGGTAAACTTATTCCTATTGCTGCGATAGCGATTTTTGGTTTATGGAAAGGCAATGGACAGATATTTGGTATGGCCAGTGGCCTGAGTGAATCAACCGGGATGGGTGCCGCTATTTTGGCTACCCTATGGGCGTATGATGGCTGGGTCGGCGTAAGTTTTGTCGCCGGGGAAATGAAAAATCCGGCGAAACAGCTTCCACGGGCTATCATTATTGGATTGCTTGTCGTTATCGTAGCTTATCTTACCGTTAATATGGCGGTATTACATGTATTGCCGGCCGCGGAAGTGGTCAGCTTAGGTAAACATGCCGCCGGTACTGCTGCGGGCTGGCTCTTTGGTGAATTTGGCGGAAGACTTATCAGTATTGGTATTTTGGTATCAATATTTGGAACACTTAACGGTTATATTTTAACTACTGCACGTGTTCCTTATGCTATGGCCGCCAGGGACCAATTGCCGGCGGCGCGCCTTTTATCTAAAGTGCATACTTCGTTTGGTACTCCTATTAATGCCATTATTTTACAAATGGTGCTGGCAATAGCGATGATGGTCATGTGGGATCCTGACAGCCTCACCGATATTGCAATGTTCATCATGTGGGCTTTTTATATTTTGGCTTTTCTGGCGGTTTTTGTATTGCGCAAACGCGACCCCAATACGGTGCGGCCCTATAGTGTGCCCGCATATCCTGTCGTACCTGTCGTGGCTATTGTCGGAGCGGCTTACATTGTTGTCAGCATGCTGCTGGACAAACCTGTAGACGCATTATACGCTGTGGGTATGGCGGTTATCGGTATTCCGATATATTGGCTGATAAATAAGGGCAGCCATTAAATTTGAATCAACACAAAAAACATCAGCAGGTTCAATGACTTGCTGATGTTTTTTTTATGTTGTCAGCCTAATTGCCTTCTGGGAATTAACTACCAAAAGAAGGAGCGGTTTTACCGCCAAGGACGCCAAGATCGCCAAGGATTTTTTTATTTTCCATTAGTAAAATTTATCTTGGCATGTAAAGTATCCGTAAACGAAAAAAGCATTCTAGAATTTTATAATATAATTCGATGTTATCTTAATGTTTCTTTGGCGACCTTGGTGATCTTGGCGGTTACCCCGTTCCTTGAATAATCGCAAAATTAGTGCGCAAAATATTGAGGATAAGGCTGGTGAAAATCATGGAGAAGGTATGTCCGGTTTGTAATTCTTTACAGGCTATTGACAGGCAATGCCCGTTTTGTGGACAACAGATGGTGGACGGCGGCGCTCTGGAAAATTATTTTGGTCCATATAGTCCATATATGGACATTACAACTTTTAGCAAGCCCTTCGATTTACCTGATACTCACTGTGTTCATTTATTGTATTGCCCCCACTGCCATTATGATTTGCGGGCGGCCTGGGAATTGATAACAATCTAGATAATGACTTTTGCAGAAATACGGATAAAAAATCATTCAGTGCAAACAATATAAAAAACAATTGATTATACCAAGCCTTAAAAAATGGATAATTTCTGAAGACAAAAAGTGCAAAGGAGTGTTATTCAAAATGTCAACTAATCCCAAGGTAAAATGTACCGTTGATCAATGTACACATTATATGCCTGGTGATCAATGCATGGCTGCCAAGATCAGTGTCTACAATGATGAAACAAGCGGGGTATCGCAAACATCTCAAGATACGCAATGCAAGTCCTTCCATCATCGGAAAACAATGGGAGATATGATAGGTGCTTTGCATAATGCCAATATTGGCGGAGCAGTGTCGGCGGCCTTCCTTGATGGTACACAGGTTACACCTGTTGTTGAATGTTTTGTTAATAATTGTGCTCATTGGGAAAATAACAATTTATGCAATGCTTCCGGTATTGAAGTAGCGGGTGAAAACGCGGCCAAGAGTCCTGATACAGACTGTGAAACTTTTAAAGAAAAATAAGCAAACAGCAATAAACCACGGTTCTTATTTTAAGGATCGTGGTTTATTGCTGCTTGCTTATAAAGATATATTTTAATGCTTGTCATGACAGCCGCAGTCGCAATCCGCGGAATGGGTATGTTCTTTAGCCGCATCGAGGTGGGTTTTTACCTGATTTTTTATATTATCAATATACATACGCCGCAGCCGGGCCTGTTCCTGGCATTCTTCTTCAGTCAGCGTTCCTTCGCGCTGCTTTTTGGCCAATTCGTTGATTCTGGAGATTATTTCAGGAGTTATCATATGATCACTTCCTTGTATATTGAATATCGAGCCTGCTTATAAACGTCCATCTGCGGCGCCGTGCAAACTACGTGAGACATTCCACATAAAAACACTCTGCGATGGTTAAACTGTCTCAACCAGAACGTGCCTGGGATTTTCGGGCAGTTCAGAAAGTATAACTTTTCGGGTTTATTTTAGATACATTGCTTGTTGCAACTACACCGAAAAGTAATTTACTTTCTTCCTGCTTCCAGACCTTTCGGTCTTCGAGGTCCTCAACCGTGCGCGCTCGAAGCACATAACCTGATATCACATTTTATCTTAATAACCGTCTCAACGGTTATCTCGTATGAATGTGCGGTCCCCCTGTACGCCTCCGGCCTCGAAACCCCAGGCGACCCGTACAATTGGCGCAGAATTGTTTGCAATAACCTTACTGCGTTAGCGATACGGGCTGGTCAGGACGTGCATCTGAACATTTCTAATCAGTCTCTAAATATATGGGTTTTTAAGCGGACTCCTATCAGAAACTATTAAGTGAGACTCAAAATATTAAATGCATATTATCAAATTATTTTAACAGTGTCAAATAAAAAATCTGTCCAATTGACAAGCATGCAAAAAATGGTAAAATTAAAGCAAATCAAAATAAAAATTAAATGATAATTATTTTCCGAAGGGAGTTCCGATTATGAAAAAATGGCGTTGTACGGTATGCGGTTATACACATGAAGGGGATACGCCGCCCGAGAAATGCCCAGTGTGCGGCGTTGGCCCCGAGCTTTTTGAACTGGAGGGTTATACAGCAGCAGATAAACAGGCGACAAATCAGAAACGCTGGAAGTGTACGGTATGCGGTTATATACATGAAGGGGATACGCCGCCGGAGAAGTGCCCGGTGTGCGGCGTTGGCCCTGAGTTTTTTGAACTGGAAGGTAATACAGCAGATAAACAGCCAATAGTGACAAAGCAGAAACGTTGGAAGTGTACGGTATGCGGTTATATAC
>JAEYSJ010000110.1 GCA_023434855.1 Bacillota bacterium
GTCTCGGTCTGTCTATTGTCAAAGAATTAGTTCAAACTATGGGCGGCGATATCTCCGTCAGCAGTATTCCTAATACGGAAACAACCTTCACCTTTACGCTGCCCATAGCTGCGGGTAAAAACGTAAACTCCTAAAATTATGAAGAATTCGAGAAAAATAAAAAATTTCTTCAATGTCATATTTTTGTCATACCCTCTAATTATAATAAGCTTAACAGCTCAAATTGAGTTGATTATATAGAAACGAAAACCTTGGAGGGATTACAGTGAAAATTTTTTCGAAAAAAAACCTGGCAGCAATTGTAGCCAGCACTTTCATTCTGGCTGGGGCAGCAGCCACACCGTTTATCGTGCATGCGGCAGAAATAGATAACGGCCGTCCGGCGATTCATCACCAGCAAATGAATCCTGAACAAATTGCCCAGAACATGTCTGAAACATTTGGTGTCAGCAAAGAGGATATCCTTAAATATCAGGCTAGTGGCATTAATTTTAAGGATATCGGCAGAGCGGCCTTCCTGGCGAATGCCAGCGGAAAATCGCTGGATGAGGTTATGAGTCACAAAACACCTGATAAGAAATGGAAGGATGTCGCCCAGGAACTGGGTATTACTAAGGAACAAATGAAAGCAGCCCACCAAAATATTGCTGCTCAGCAACTGAATACAAAGCTAGGCATGGATAAAGAAGCTGCCCTAAACCTGCTACGTGAAGGCTACCACGCCAAAGATATTGGTATGGCCAACGAACTGGCTAAAAATACTGGTAAACCGGTTAACGATATCCTTTCCCTGAAAAAAATAAACAATACCTGGAAAGACGTAGCTGATTCACTGGGTGTCAGCCAAGACACCTTCAAACAAGACATGAAGGACATGCATCAGGCATTTCCTCATAGAATGCATAGGCATGAATAATCTTCTGTTTTAGCGAAGAATAAGTAACTTTTCGGCTAAGCAACTGATAGCCAACTGCTTGGACTTTACCGAAAAGCAACAAACTCTGATACAGTATTTCTATTTCAACTGGAGCCATACCGTAAATTATCCGCGGTATGGCTCCAGCTTTTCATATTATCATACATATCATCATTATATTATCACCTCCACTGTGCCGATAATATCGCCACAGTGGTTTTTTAATATGTGGGGAAACTGTTCAAGCAAAGCAGCATGTTCAGCAATAGATATCAGATTCAGTTTCTTTAATATGCCGATAGTGACAGGAGCAAGAGCGCGGTAGCCGCCATCTTCAATTTTGAAAGCCACACCCAGTCCTTCTGACGCTGATGCCAGACAATACACTGCTTCCGACCCAAGTTTGGCAATAATACGTCCGTGAGTTATTGTCATTAATGCCGTATCAAGCCGCCTTGTACCAGCTACCATGTATGGATAAGCAGCCATCGCATCCCGGATAGCGCGGATAGGACTCTCTTTTTCACCCCAGCCCCCCTTTTCGGGCAGAGCCATCCGGGCGTATGCCCAGGCCATGTTTCTCAGCGGCAAGAAAAAAACAGGCACGCCACAACCGTCAATCCCCAGTTCTATCCTCTCCGGTGACAACCCGGCGCTGTCGGCCACCGCCGCTAGCATCAACTGCTGTACAGGATGGTTGAGTTCTTTATAGCCTTCAATAGGGATATTCAGCATTTTGGCCAGCGCCAGCATACCGACATGCTTGCCGGAGCAGGCATTATGGACTGTTTTAGGGCTTAGCCCATGGCTTGCCAGTTCTCTGGCCGCATGACTGCTCATCGGCGCGGCAATCCCACAGGCCAAATCTGCCGGGCTCAAGCCAATTTTATGCAGTATGCGCTCAACTACAGCAACATGTTCCGGTTCACCGCCATGAGAAGAAACCATAATGGCAAGCTCTTCCGCGGTTATACCGAATACATCCGCCCCACCCCGTTCGACGAACGGCAATGCCTGAAATGGTTTGGCTGATGAACGCCAAAACATGGGCCGTTCCGGCTGTCCGATTTCAAATACCACTTGCCCCCTAATATCCACTACCGCTACATCTCCCCGGTGAGCACTTTCCACCTTGCCACCCCTGGTGTAGTGGATCAATATTTCGCTCATACGATACCTCCATGGACTACTTGAACATATTATATCTTTGGTACTTTAATAGTGGAAATCATCAGTGCTGATAATACTACCAGAATAAAGACCTGCCCCGCCACAGGTAACGCCTGGCCCAAATAGGCGGCTGCCGCCAAAAGCGGGCCGGCAGCGGTTATCGGCAGGCCCAGATAATAGCCGCGCATGTTTGTAATACTAAATCGCGCCAATCTCAGCGCCCCACAAATCGGGAAAACAGTCACCAATACGTAACCGTTCCAGCCAACATGAGCAAAATTCAACAGGAAATCCATAGCCGCCGGCGCAATGCCGAAAGAAGTCAGATCAGCAAGTGAATCCAACTGCTTACCAAATTCGCTGGTAACATTCAACCGGCGTGCTATCCTTCCATCCAGGCTGTCAAATAACGCTGCACCCAGAATTAAGACCAAGGCAAGAAAAAATTGCCCGGTAAACGCCGAAAATAAAGATACAACTCCGGCAAACAAATTAATAGTGGTCAGTATATTGGGAATCCACCTTTTGGTCATTTCTATCACCTCCATGCTAAAACCCTATATGTTACAGAAAAGAAAAACAGACTGATACAGTAAAAAATCCCCTGCGCCGTGAGGGGATTTTTTATTTGAAATATATGCAACAAGATGGCTCGTGCCTTGCATCAAAGAAGGATGCTTTAATATATTCGCTGATAGCACAAGCAGCATTCTGACAGGAGAAAGGTTAGGCACGTGAAATAAATACAACCTTCGGTCCCACGCCTTCATCAGATCCGGCAGTGGCACTTGTTGGAGCGGTGTCAGGATTTTGTTTGTCAGCTTTCGGGGAAATCTTGCCTTCATTTAAAAGCTGTTCCAGTTCCCCGCCTTCAAGTGTTTCACGCTCCAGTAGGGCATTGGCAATTAAATCCAGCTTATCCCGGTTGGTTTTAAGCATTTCCTCAGTCTTGTCATAGGCGTCTTCAATTAAGCGGCGTACCTCTTTATCAATGGTATAAGCCACTTCCTCACTGTAGTTGCGGTCACGGGAAATATCCCGTCCTAAAAACACCTGCTCCTGACGCCGGCCAAAAGTGATCGGACCCAGCACCTCGCTCATGCCAAATTCACAGATCATTTTTCGCACCAGTTCGGTCGCCCGTTCCAAATCATTCTGAGCCCCTGTGCTAATTTCGTCAAGCACCACTGCTTCGGCAACCCGTCCACCGAGCAGTGTCTTTAGCTGATCCAGGAGTTCTGATCTGGTAGCATAATACCTGTCCTCTTTTGGCAGCATCAAGGTATAGCCGCCTGCCCGCCCCCGGGGAATAATGGATACCTTGTGCACCGGGTCAGTATGAGTCAACAACATACCAACCATCGCGTGTCCCGCTTCATGATAAGCAGTAAGTTTCTTTTCCTTGTCGCTGATAACTTTGCTTTTGCGTTCCGGACCGGCTACCACTCGCTCGATGGATTCTTCCAGTTCATCCATCTCAATGCGCCTTTTATTGCGCCGGGCTGCCAGTAAAGCTGCTTCATTCACCAGGTTGTTCAAATCTGCGCCGGTAAAGCCGGGCGTACGTCGCGCAAGCACATCCAGACTGGCTTCTTTGGCTACAGGCTTGCCTTTGGTATGCACTTTTAATATTTCCAGCCGTCCTTTAACATCAGGTTTATCTACCACAATCTGACGGTCAAACCGTCCGGGTCTCAGCAGAGCCGGATCAAGTATATCCGGTCTGTTTGTGGCGGCAATAATAATAATACCTTCATTTACACCAAATCCGTCCATTTCCACCAGTAACTGATTTAAAGTCTGTTCCCGCTCGTCATGACCGCCGCCAAGTCCAGCCCCGCGCTGACGACCTACTGCGTCAATTTCGTCAATGAACACAATACATGGAGCATTTTTTTTGGCTTGTTCAAACAGGTCACGTACCCTTGATGCCCCAACGCCAACAAACATTTCCACAAAATCAGAACCACTAATACTGAAAAACGGTACCCCGGCCTCTCCGGCCACCGCCCGCGCCAGCAATGTCTTGCCTGTGCCCGGCGGTCCAAAAAGCAGCACCCCTTTAGGTATACGGGCTCCTAAATCATTGAATTTCTTAGGATGCTTTAAAAACTCGACCACTTCTTCCAACTCCTGCTTCGCCTCGTCAGCTCCGGCCACATCCCCGAATGTTACCTTGATTTTATCTTCACCATGCAGCTTTGCCCGGCTTTTACCGAAAGACATCACCCGATTGCCGCCGCCTTGTGTCTGTTGCATGATAAAGAACCATACGCCGATTAACAGCAGCATGGGTAAAATAGAGGAGAAGATCGTAGTCCACCAAGGCGGCTGTGGCGGCTGCTCGGCCTTAATGTCAACATTTTTCTCCCGCAGGGTATTAATTAGCGTAGGATCATTGGGAGCAATCGTGGCAAACTCCTGCCCATCCTTAAGTTTGCCTTTGATCGAATTATCCACTATGGTAACCCGTTCGACTTTCTGGTCCTCAATCTGGCGCAAAAACTGGGTATAGCTAATTTCCTGTTTAGTTGTAGTACGTGACGAATAATAGTCAATTATCGATATAGCAATAATGATAATCAACAAATAAAAACTTACATTGCGAAAAAATTTGTTCAACAAGTAACCCTCCTCTCACTGGAATCCAGCAACGATTATTCCTTCAAATGTCTATATGCCTCCATAATAGAATATTATACCACAATTTAAAGATTTAACAATCAAGTCTGTTGAAAAACGCACATCTGCTTCGCCGTACAAACAACGTTAGCGATTTTGCATGATAACAAATTGCGATGGCAGATCGTTCTCAATCAGAACGTGCTTTTTGCGGTTGTTTGCACGTTCTTTCGAACAAACTTCTATTCCACCAGTAGATTATCAACCGATTTCAAAGTAGTATCTATGTTGGCTGTACGGGCGTACACACTTCGTACGCGGCGCGGCACAATCCCCGCACAGACTATTTCGGTAGAACAATCTCAACCAGAACGTCAGAGCGTCTCGCACCTGTGTATTTTTGAACAGCCTTTATCAATTAATGTTGCGTGTTTTTAAACACACTTATAATTTAACCTTCATAAACTTCCGGCTTAAGCACTCCGATAAAAGGCAGGTTGCGGTACCTTTCAGCATAGTCAAGACCATAGCCGACAACAAAATAATCAGGAATGCTGAAACCATTATAATCTATATTTACTTCAACCTTGCGGCGTTCCGGTTTATTGAGCAGTGTACACAATTTAATACTGGCCGGTTTACGGGATTTTAAGTTTTCCAGCAAATAATTAAGGGTCAGTCCTGAATCAATAATATCTTCCACTACTAATATATGCTTACCTTCCACATCTTCATCCAGGTCTTTTAGAATTCGCACCACCCCGCTGGAAGCAGTCCCTGTGCCATAACTTGATACCGCCATAAAGTCAATAGCCACCGGCACTTTGATAGCCCGTGCCAAATCAGCCATAAAAATTACCGCACCTCTCAACACTCCGATCATAAGAATTTGTTGGTCATGATAGTCAGCCGTTATTTCCTTCCCCATTTCTGCAATGCGCTCAGCCAGCTTCTCCTCGCTGATTAATACTCTTTCGACATCATTGATCATCCTGCTGTGCTCCCCCTGTATATTCAATAGTAAGTTCTAAAAATTGCCGAGTCCGCCCGGTAACCTTTGCCTGTTCGGCCTGGCGGTACCCGCCTATCCATACAATGCCCTGACTGTCACAAAAAATAAGGGCCCGTTCCCGTTCCTCCCGTGGAATTTTAACATCAATAAAAAAATCCTTAAGCTTCTTACTGCCCTGCATGCCCAGTGGATTAAAACGATCACCAGGAACACGTGTACGGACATATAAAGGCGGCCTTAATACCTGCCAGTCAAATAATGCTGTCATCAGGTTATCCGGCTTTAATCCTGCGGTTAATAGCCGGGCGTTTACCCGGCAGCCAAATTCCGGGATAAAAGTCGTACCAGGTACTGCCAGTCTAAGACCAGGCGGGTGGATAACCACGGGTGCCGCAATTGGCACCGATTTTCCCAATTCCAATGTCTGATAACCTTTACACGCAATTAAACCGCCCGGCAGTTCCATGATACTCCCGACAGTACCCTTAAAAGCCATCTCTAACAATTTTTCCACATGATAGAAGGTTATTCCTGTTAAATTCCCCTGTATTTTTTCAATAACCATACGAAAAATTTCCCGCTGCAAAGCAACATGCAGACTGGCGAGCCGGCGGATATCCACAGCAAAAATATCCTGTTTTACTCCAACTATCTGTTGCCACATGTTTTTGGCAGTAATATGAACAAAATCATGCTCATCACTCACGATCACCGCCGTACGCCATAAAGCTTCCTTTATGGCGGGATTATATCCTGATTCCAGCTCAGGCAACAAACTGAGTCTAACCCGGTTGCGCAAATAATATGTTTTAAAATTGGAACTGTCCAACCGCGGTATTAAGCCCTCTTTATGGCAGTAATGTTCAATTTCTTTACGACTGATTGCCAGCAGTGGCCTGATAATGCCGTTATTTGCCGGTTTTATACCGCTCAGACCTTCAGCGCCCGCACCCCTTATCAGATTTATCAGCACCGTTTCAGCCTGATCATCCCGGTGATGCCCTGTGGCAATCTTTGCCCCGCCCAATGTTTGAGCTACCTGGCGGAGATATTCATAACGCAGTACCCTGGCACAATCCTGCGGCGAACGGCCGCTTTCTTTAATATATGCTGGAACATTAATCGCCGTCTGATAACAAGCGAGACCCAGTTTCTTGCAGAAATCCGCCACAAACTCGGAATCCTGTGCCGATTCCTCGCCGCGAAACATATGATCTACATGCGCCACTGCCACTGTTATATCATATTCTGAGCGCAGTACGTACAGGATATGTACCAAAACCAACGAATCCGGCCCGCCCGAACACGCAGCCAGTACTGTGCCGCCTGACGGCAGCAAGCGGTGATAATTAATCCATGCCTTAATTTTTTCCAACATCTTGCTGGTTACTCTCCACTTTATAATTTACAGCCAGACGATAGACTGTAGAACTAACAAAAATACCAAAGGCTATAGCACCCCCAATAAGTGCCGTCCGCATACCCATGGCTGCGCCATCTGCGTATTGCCCTTTAACCATATAAAGCATGGTAGTGTAAGCTTCAGCACCAGGCACCAGCGGAATAAAACCCGGAATGATAAAAATGGTGGCAGGTTTCTTCAGGGTGCGTGCCAGTAATTCAGCTGCTAGGCCAATAGCCACACTGCCAAGAAAACTTGCCAAAATAGGATTACCTCCGGCCATAATCGTACGCTCCATAACCAGCCACGCCAGTACGCCCACCAGGCTGGCATATACCACAAGATTACGCGGGATACGATATAATATACCAATTGAAGCAGACATGAGAAAAACCGCAGCAATTTTCAATGTCAACATTATCACCCCGCGTTTCACATTTCACGTTTTTATTCATTAAGGTGGGAACTGCTTATAAACCGCCATCTGCGGCGCCGTACAAACTATTACCGTAATAAATTCATTGTACATAGAACGTGCGGCTGCGGTCCTCACTCCAACCGTTCTAGCTAGCCCAGTACGCTTCCGGAATTGTCGTCGCGCCCGGTGTCATTAATGTCTACTTGTGGTATCTAAATCGTTGATTGCACTAAGTTAGACCTATGAAACGCCGGTCTGATTAATAGCTACCTTATGGTATGTAAATCGTCGGTCGCAGTAAGTTAGACCTATAAAACGGTAGCATCTGACAATTTCTAAGCAGTTCGAGGCATTTGAAAACCTGAATAGTTACTATTTGAGTTTGTATCAGCTACCATGAATAGGCCTGTATGGCCAGCACTATTACCACTCCCATTGCCACCGCCGCCGCCGTAAGACTGGCTTCTGTACCGCGCGATATGCCGGCTACCAGATCCCCGGCAATAAAATCCCGGATAGAATTAGTAATCGCAACCCCGGGAACCAGCGGAATAATTCCTCCAATAATTACAACATCACGGCTCAATTGCGGCCAGATGATATGAGAAATCACTCCGGTTGCCGCCACTGCCATCGCCCCCAGAAATTCAAAAGCAAACTGGGCCCCATGCAGGCGGGAAATCACATGGGCAATATAGCGCACTGTCCAAGCAGCAAAAAAGGCAGTTATTACCTCCGGAATACCACCGTCCAGTAAAATCACACCCGTACCGCCGATTACCCCTGAAGCCACCATAGACGGCATCAGCGAAAAACCTGTACGTTCTTTGGAAATATGCTCCAAAATGGAGTGAGCATCGTGACAGTTAATACGCTGATCAACCAGCCGCCTGGACAATTCATTAACTTTCGCAATGCGATCCAAATTTATTGTACGTCCGCGCACCCGGCGCATTGTGGTCAAAGACCGCCCTGATGCGTCAGCTACTGTTAGAAATACACCTGTTGGAACAACAAAGCTTTCCACTTTTACGGCACCGCAAGCCCGGCCAATATGCTCCATCGTCTCTTCCACCCGATAAGTTTCGGCGCCGTTTTTCAGCATAATTTCTCCGGCCAGTCCAGCAAGAGCTACCGTTTGCTCTAAAAGGACAGTCAAAAACCTCACCACCTGTTACCAACTTCCATCTTATTCTTCCACAATATCATAATTTCCTGCTGGCAAATGACAATATAATATTGTATCCAGTAAAGAAAGTTCCGATACAATAAAATAACTAACCACAGAGATAGTAAGGCCTTAAGGAATGTCTTCCTACTAACAATCCCCTACCGCTCTCACACTCTGTGGTCATGTAATAATTACGCCATTAAATTTTGCATCTATTCCGGACGTTCTACTATTCTGGACACCAGCACCGTCATATCATCCCGCAAATGGCCACCAGCCATTTCCACAGCCTTTTGCAAAATATGATCCGCAATCTGCTGAGGATGGTTACCGGATATACGCCTTAAAAAGTTTTCCAGCCATTCTTCCTTTTCAAGTCCGCTGCGCGGCGCGTCCATTATCCCGTCACTGACCATGACAATTATGTCTCCCGGAACCACCTGGGATTTTATCGGATCAATCTCAATGTGATTTAATATTCCGATAGGCAGCGAAGTTGATTTTATCGAAGTTACTTCCCGTACCCTTTTTATGTAGCTGGGAGCTGCTCCAATTTTTAAGAATTCCACCTCACCGGAATAAGTATCTACAATTGCCATATCAACAGTTGCAAAGTTTTCGTCAGGCGCTTTTAGCAGCAGCATGGAATTGATCGTTTTAACGGCAACATCCACGTCAAAACCGGCAGAAAGCAACTTTTCCATGAAATGAACTGCCATTGAACTTTCACCTGCCGCAGCACTGCCACTGCCCATTCCATCGCTGAGCAGCAACGCTACTTTGCCTTTACTTAACCGCACTACCGCGCAAGTGTCTCCGCATACACCCTGAGACTCTTTGGGACTGGAAGCCATTCCTGTCTGCACCCCGAAACGATTGGCGGTCTGAAGAGTAACCTTGCAGTTTTTTTGTCTGAGACCCCCACCACATTCAGCGCGCAGCATCATTTTTTCATGCATTAAACTTGCTGCCATTGGCAAAATAGTATTGGTACATTCGCGAGTGCCATTACAAGATGATTTACAGATATCTACCATTGCTGCCCCTCGAATACCGGTTACCCGGACACTGTCCAACCGGCAATTCAAAAGAGCAGCCTTTTCTTTGATAAGCAGGGCCATTTCTTTGTCGGAACGCGGTTCTTTGGTTATTTCATGAGCTAAACTATCAATTATACTGGCTGTAGCCTGCATCTGCTCGGCTACCATCTGACGCTGCCCAACGATTTTCTTTTGCCAATAGGTTAGTGTGCGGTTACGTTCGACCACCAAATTAACTGTACCTACTAAATCCTGGCGTTTTACGCAACTTTCCCGAAAATGCTTGGGCATGTTACCGGTGCTAAGCTTCGACCTTTCTGCCACTTCCAGCATCTCCAACATTCCCTGGTATGTTTTGTAGAAATCATTATCCCAGCACCCGTTACGTCTGGTGCATTCTTCGCATACGCTTTTTCCTACTGCAGATAGTACTCTGCTCAATTCTTCTTCACGAATTCTTTCCTGAGCTCCATCGCTGATATTCGCAAAAGTATTTGCCAAATCACTAAACATTTCCCTGATGTTATTTAATTTGCCCACTGCCTCATTTACCCGCTGTATACTGTCTGCACTTGCCTGAACAAGACTGCCGCTCCATACCGCCAGGTTCTTGGCGGGTAAAATCAGAAAGACCGCCGCTGCAACTGCTGATTCTGCCAAAACTATTGTTACTTCCCGGACTTGTCCAAAGTACAATACCGTAATAACACTACCCAGAATGTATCCTAATATAACAGCATATTTACCCAGCGAGCGAAAAACGCCTGCCAGCACCCCAGCTAATGAGTAAAAAGCGATGGCCGCCGGAGCATTTCCTTCCGTCAGACCGACTACTAAACCGATTGCTACTCCAACAGCCGCCCCCAAACCAGCCCCGCCGGAAAGCGCCAGGGCCATTATCAGCAGACTGCCTGCCATATTGCGAATATTAAAACCGTAGACCGTCAGACTGCCAATACCTGCTACTGCCAATGCCAGCAGTACCGCCATACATATCCAGCTCTCATTTGACGCCTGCCGGGCAACTGAACGAAAGCCGGCTAATAATGGTGCGCTATACATAAAAATATACGCAAGCACCATACAGATAGCGGCATCAAAAAATACCGACATTGTATTATATAAAGTAGCTTCGCGATACAGTGCCAAAGTTAATCCACTTAGTGACACCGTTGCGAACATCAATAAGGGCACGGCCAGCAACTTTTGATGTATACGGGTTATTTTACCTGCCAACCGCCAATAAACCAGCATGGAAAAAATATATACCCCGGCTTCGGAGTAATGCCCACCCGATAATACACCGATTGAAGCCCAGAACCCCACTGCCAGCGCCCGGTCCCGGGACATCTCGGCTATAGCGGCAAAAAAAGCTAATCCAAAAGGCGACATCTCCCCCATAATAGCTACCCGGCCAAGGAGAAAGGCCAAAATATTCAAAGAGAGATATTTCCGGCTGACCAAGGATATTAGTAAGTCCCATACCTTATAAATATAACCTGTCCAGGAAATATTACGTAATTTAGCTACTTTCTGCGCCCCCGGGGGAATATTAGGCACCATTAACCCCTGACTTGGATTAGACAATGTAACAACTGTTGCTTTCGGCATTATATTTCCACCTTTACAGTATAGTTGTACTATAATTTTACATAAATTGGAACAACAGTATTTGTCCGAACAAGTCAGCCCCCCCAAAAAAAAATCCGACATATAATGTGGTGGAAAATACAAAAAACCTGCCCACATCAGCTTCCCTGGATAGAATTATTAAGAAATAGCTGCGAATAGATGTCGGTCAACAGCGAATAATGCAAAAATAAAATTATAAAAGGCATTCCCTTTAAAGGAATGCCTTGTAAATAACTACTATTCAGCCCGGCGCACAGCACCTCGGCCACCGCGCTTAGATTCAGTATTACGTTTTAAATCAGACAGCCGTTCATCACTGTCTTTCAAGAACTTACTCAGTTTGTCCTCAAATGATAACGAATTTAACTTATTTCCTCGACGGTTATCATTGGCATGTGTTTTTCTGGGACCGTGGCTGGTATTGGTATTGGCACTGGGAGGCTGCAGTTGTTTTATGGACAACCCAATCTTGCCACGTTCATCTACCGACAGCACTTTAACTTTAACACGATCCTGCTCTTTAAGAAAATCTTTTACATCCCGGACATATACATCCGCAACTTCCGAGATGTGGATAAGGCCAACTTTTCCTCCCGGCAGTTCCACAAATGCACCGAAATTTGTTATTCCGGTCACGACTCCCTCTACCACACTGCCAATCTCAATGGACATACTATTCAAATTTCCTCCTTAAAAACTGTTTTGCAAACATATTATACTCTTGCCACGTAAAAGGTGTCAAGAAATGCCGCCCAATAATTAATTCTTTTGCGAAGGAATATATGGCGTTTCCCCCGGTTTAACCAATCCCAGTTCCTCACGGGCTATTTTTTCCACATGAGACAAGGTATTTAAACGATTACGCTCTTCAATAAGAGCACTATTCACTTTCATCGCCTGCTCTAACTGGATACGGGTAGCTTCGGCTTCCCGGTTAATCGCAAGTATCTGGCTTTGCTGCCCAATAAAGAGAAACGCAAAATAAGCTACCAATACCACAACTACCAACCGGAACCACTTAATGCGCATTTTAGATTGACGTCGCATCGGAACAGCCACCACCTTAACTTCCAAATATGCAAGTTTCCTTGCATAAAACCAATTTAATCAAGTTATGTGATATATATCTATTCGCCAGCTAAGCAAACATTCCTCTTTTTGTGAAAAAATATTTTGTTACTATAGTTTTCTCGTTAAACAACTCCGCATAGTGATTTAGCAAAAAACATTTTAAATTCGTATAAATAACAAACTGGTAAACTATATTTAGGACTTAACTATGAATTAGGTGGAGGGGGAAATTTACTTTTGTACCAGGCCGCCGCCCGTCGTCCGGCCATATTTAAACGTCGTCCTGTAAAACTAAATGGCATCTTCAACAATTTGCAAAAATAGCATACCGGCCGTACTATTCCCCAGATGAAAACTTTGCCGCACCACCTGGAAACAACGACAAATAAGCGGATAGTACGGATTAACAGTGTCACCGCAAAGTGGCTAAACAGACGGTAATATCCTGCTATCCCCGATACCAGGCCAATAAATACATAAAATCGAAGTTCTCCCCAATTACTTAATAATAGTGCGCCAAATACAATAACCGTTGCTATCAGCCAATATAAAATATCAGTCAGGAAAGTTACAGCCGCCCGTGGATGGAATATACCCCGCAGTACCCGGTAAAAATCAAATAATATTCCTAAGATCATTCCTGTCATTATTGTTACGATAAAGGTCTCGGCCTGCCCGACAAAATCCACCCTCTCACCTCGCTCCTAACGGCAACCCCGTTACCTGTAATTGTTAAGACTTTGCTTTAAGTGTATCCACCGCTTCACACCAGGCAATAAGCCTATCGCCAGCGCCATGAACGATGACGCCTGAACAACAGCCAGCCGACCCACGTTTCAAGCAAAACAGTTAAAATAACCCACCAGCCTAAAACTTTTCCAATTTTTCCCCAGCGTTCGGCAGCAAGACTATATACCGACAAGCCCAGTTTTTCATTCTTGTACCAATAGCCAATAATTCTCTCCAGATACTCCTGCGTTTCGCCATAAGGCGGTATTCCGGCATATTTGTCTACGACCCCGGGTCCGGCATTATAAGCAGCCAGAGCCCGCGCAATGTCACCGTTATATCGTTTTACCAACTTAGCCAGATACGCCGTACCAATACGAATATTTAATTCCGGATTATAAAAACATTCAGTAGTGCATTCTCCGGCATGCCGTCCGTTGCAAACATTGATTTCACGGTTTACATACCGCCAGGTGTCAGGAATTATTTGCATTAATCCATAAGCGCCGTTACGGGATAAAGCCTGTGGCTGAAAAGAGCTTTCCGCTTGTATTACCGCTGCTACCAACTGACCGCTTAATCCGGATTGCCGGGCTGAACTGTTGATAATATCCGAGTAGGGCAGATTTTTATCCGCCTCCCGCCACTCGCTCGCCCCGGCATTAAACCGTTCCAACACTGTCTTATGATAGCGTTCAGACACAAGACAGCTCAGCCCATATGCGGCTATTTCAAGCGCCAGCACAATCAATAATATGTACCAGATCATTAACCACCTGTACCGCAAGGTAATACCCCTTCCTGCCGGGTAATCTACAGTAAGCTAGAAAAAAGTCTGTAGTCTGTTACTAATCAGCAGTCTGAACCAGAGTAGCTACACAAATAATATGTCCAAGGAGTCTGCCGCATACTCTGCGTATTACATGTTGCCCCGGCACAGGCCTTATATAGTCCATGAATAATATTTTAATTTTAGGAATACCTGCGTATTTACCTTAAAAGCCTATCAAGCAATCCTTTTTTATTGTGCATAGTATCATCATAAGAAAGCACCTTAACTACACCTTCAACAATAATGTTGCCTTTATCTAAATTTAACTGTTTGATATTAAGGCTGTCACCCTTTATAAATAACGCCCCCTGCTCTGTTTCCATGGAAATTTCATTTTCATCATAACTGCCCAGACTGACCACCCCATCGATGGTTAATTCCTCACGGTCAATAAGCACTATTTGATGCCGCCATTTAGGTGTTTTGTCATCTATCGGCATACTATCTTTCCTCCTCGCTCACAAAAGCATTTTATACTTATTAATCTCCCACTGTGATTTATATGCTTTATGTATGGAAAATAGTATTTGCAAATAAAAAAACAAGCCGGCAACATTGTTGCCGGCCTTACTTAAGCTCTCGCTCAATTCTAGAATTTGTGGTTTATGCCAAAGCCTATACCATCAACAGTGGACATATAGTCCTCTTTGTATGATTTGTAACCAAGATGCAATGAGTTTTGGCCATCCATATTAAAGTTGACACCTGTTTGCCATTCGGTGGCAATATTGCTGTTGGTTACGGAAAGATAACCGTCCAGCTTGGGAGCCAGATTAACATTGGCGCCAATGCCATAGAAAAACTTGTTGGGACCGTCACTGTAGTCTCTGTTGCCGGCAATCAAACGGATGTTGCGATCCAATTTGTATTGGGCATAGATGTCAGTCGTATCAAAGCCTGAATAGCCATTTCTTTCGATGCCCAGGATGAATTTAGGTGAAACCGCGCTTTCCAGATAAAAGCTGTCATCTTTGGTATCATGGCTCAGGTTATAGTGGTTATAACCAAGGGTGGTTTGCCCTTCCTGTAAGTCGGTAATCGGAGCGGCAAAGGCAGTGCTGGCAGTCAGCATAGCGCCGGCAATAATAGTTAAAATTCTCTTGTTCATGGATTATACCTCCTCTAAGTAAATATAAAATTATACAATTGGCCGGATGAAAGTCTACACTAAGCAGTGAAGATACCGCGCTGCACAGATCACTGATCCGAGACAAGACGGCTTCTCTGCAGCGTAAATCTATGTAAAGGTCAACTTAAACACACCGGAACATAATAATCAATTAAGTATCATTTCTAAAGTAGACCGATGCTCTGCCGACCAGTTGTTGTAACCAGATTATCATGCAAATGTGACAAAAGTATGACAAACTTGTAAGAATATGTTTCCAATTCATCCACCGGCCTGCTTAGCAACTAAAAGACGGCAACAAAAGCAAGCTATCCTGTTAAAACTTGCTTCTCCACATCATTTGATACTGATTATTGGAATTAGCCGGATTTCTTTCAAATTCAACGCATTTATCACTATTCTTATCCAATTGAACGTTAACCACCCCAGCTTTATACGTAACTCCCGGTAGAATCACAATTCCCTTTTTCTCATCTTTTTTTATTAAATAGTCATAATCGGCAAGATTGGGAGACTTGCCGTTCGTCGTGACTTTATCAGGCTTGACATGTTGGGGCGCAATTGGCTGTTCTTGTTGAATTCTTGGTGCGGAATCCGATATATCCGCCGGTTTTTGCCCGGGAATTTTATCCGGCGCCATATTGGTTGACGGCGGCAGGATACAAGCAGGCTCCGGTTCAGGGTCAGCAGATTTTGCGGGTGAAAACATCCCGGAATAGAAATGATTTATCGCCCAGCCGGATAGAATCAGCACACTCATAGCAATAAACAAAATAATAGATTTTCGTCCCATTTTGCGCTCCTTTTAGGAAAGTATATATTTATTATAATTCGCATTGAATATCCAAATCCCTGCAGAATTATAAAATTATACCATAAGGCAGATTTGCATACATCCTGTCACATTCTTGTCATACTTTCCCTATATGATTAATTATAGGACAACTGACTAGTAACTATTAACCAAAAAGGGAGTGTGATATTTCAATTTTTGCAACAGGTTACCCAATTTGGAATTAAAGGCTGTGCTATAATGAAACAGCGTGTCGTAACCGGTTTATTATTACTCTGTATTTTGTCCGTTACCGCCATACCTGTGACGCAGGCTTTCGGTCTGGGTGATATTCTCAAGGTGGGTGGCATCTCCGTACTAATAAGCAAATTCTCCGAACCACTAAATAATTTCATCAATACTCTAACTTTTAAGCATGGCGCCGGATCGGATTATGCCACTAAAGTAGTGCCAATTCTTTCGCTGGGCGAAGGTGGTTATATCGGTGCAGCTCAAGTCATTGGCGACCAGGAACTGGTCGATAAAACCAAGGCTGTCCTCCAAATCGAAGGGAATTTCAACGGCCGCCAATTCCGGGTTAAGGCTCTTGTACCTATTGACACCAAAAGCGTAACAAATTTTTCACGGGTTAACGGTGTTGGCGTATCAGCCGTCATAGACGTAAGTATTTAGGAGAATAATTGACCATACATAGAGAAAAATGGGCTGCAATTCGCCTAAAAAGTGAATGCAGCTCATTTCGTTCTGCAACAGGATGCTTGGCTTAAATGCGGATTTGCCACTCTCACCTTTCGCGTTCTGCTATAATTCGATTTTTTTTGCTATATCTTGACAAAAGCCTTGATCTATTACTATAATAAAGATATTTATGGAAATAAAGCCTGTCTGGTTATCCAGCAGGACTCAATGCTCATTTGAGGTGAAAAAATGTCCAACGATAACGATCATATCATTGATTCATCTATC
The DNA here is from genome assembly GCA_023434855.1 of Bacillota bacterium. Next base: position 16,904 of record JAEYSJ010000110.1, read on the forward strand.
CTGCTGGGCGAACTTAAAAGTGCCAATAATGAAATGAGCAAAGTAATACATACTATCCAGCAAATTGCCCAGCAAACCAACCTGTTATCATTGAATTCAGCCATTGAGGCAGCAAGAGCCGGCGAAGCCGGCCGGGGATTCGCTGTTGTGGCAGATGAAATCAAAAAGCTGGCTACCCGTAGTTTCGCTTCAACTAAAGAAAGCACGATAATTATTGAAAACATCCAGTCCAAGGCCAATGAAGTAATGGCTGCGCGAACAGCTGACGTAGCGTATGACACTATTGACAAAGTTGACCGTAACCTCTTTGAGCGCAACTGTGATGCCCAGGCCTGGGCAGGTTTTACCCAAGTAAAAAATTCGCTTTGTTCCACTGCCGTCGACCGAATTGAACAGGCTAACAGTCTATTAAGGACACTTGTCGATATTTATGAGGTCTATTTTGATCTGTATGTGCTTGATACCGAAGGTACGATGGTTGCGGCAGGCGTTCACCGAGAGCTTATTGGCAAGAATATGTCTGACCGGGATTGGTTCAAAGAAGTCAAAGCAACTGATTCCATATCGGTAACTGATCTTTATTTTTCTTCTGTGGACCATCGCCATACCGTAGCCTATTCATGTCCTATTCGCAGCGATGCCGGACAGACTATCGGCTATTTTTCCTCTCGTTTTAACTGGGAATATATTTACGATATTCTTGATTCGGCCCGTATTGGAAAAAAAGGTGATATAGCCATTATTAACAAGGACGGCTATGTTATTGCCTGCCCCAGCCGCAAGGGCATTCTGGTTGATAATCTGAGCAACCTTGAAGCGGTCCGGCAGGCGACGAAAGGTGAACAATACGGATATACCTTTGAAAAAGATCTACAAGGCAATACGAAAATTTACGGATATGCCCATACACGCGGCTATAACGCGTATAAAGGCAAAAACTGGTCAGTCATCGTAAGCGAAATCATCTAAATGAATTGCAAAAAAGACATTTCTGATTTGCATTATTTAAAAGCGGAATTTAATGGTAAAAGCGCAAGCCTATTTCGATAAGTCTTGCGCTTTTTAGTATATAAAAATTGGCCGGGTTATTTCTTTTCTACATCGTTCGCTAAAAATTAATTGTATTATAATTTAAGCGAAAATCCGATATGACTCTGTTGCCAGCCCAACCTGCGGTAAAACCTGTGTGCATCCTGACGAACCAAGTTACTTGACAGTACAATTTTGTAACAGTCCAGACTGCGGCAAAACTCGGTTGCTTCGGCCATAAGCCTGGTCCCGACCCCGAGACCACGGCATGTTCCATCAACAATGACGTTTTCCACTGCCGCCCAGGGACGGCATCCGTGACCGATATTTGGTATGATAATGACTGTCAGTGTACCAATTACTTTGCCGCACACTTCAGCTACCAACAGATGTTGGCGGGAATCGTCCATCAGTACATGCCAGATTGCTTCTTCCGCAATAACCTTGCTATGAGAATCACTATACGCTTCTACAAGTTCACTGTAAAGCTGCAATATTTGGGGAAGGTCTGTACGAATGGCTTGACGGACAATTATGTTTTTAGCATATGTACCCATTTAGGATGCGAACCTTTCGCCAATTTTGACTAATGCCTGTGCATTGGCCAGTGCTTCACGATAATGTTCACGGTAGCGCGGCCGTATTTCCAGGGTGATAATACCATGGTAATGAGGTAGTCGAACCAGCATTTCGGTCGCCGGTACATCTCCCCAGTCGATAGGCATGTGCATATCTCCGCGCCCCATCGCTGCCATCTCATATTGCTTACGTTCCCAAGAAGCACAACAGCGGCCAAAATTATCATGCAAATGAATATGACGTACATAAGGAGCTATAAGCGTAATCCCCTGCATAAGGTCATATCCATATTGGCAAGAGGCCAGATAAGCGTGTCCAACGTCCAGGGTAATTCCAACATTGCTATGGTTTACTTCCTTAATCATTCTTGCGAGTTCTACCAGAATTTCGCCGTAACAATAATTGGGTACATTGAGATATGGGCGAGCGTTCTCTACCGCCACTGTCACTCCATACTTGGCAGCAATTTGCCCCATTTCATGGAGGCAGGTGCATTCTTGCTGCCACAAAGCTTCCCGTTCGGCCTGATTCGGGCTGGGCGGCGGCACCAGCAGAAAATTTTCTTCGGTTATATAACGACCGGCATGATACACCATAATTTCGGCGCCGATAGCGGCGGTAAATTCAATACTGGCAATGAATCCGCACCGGTCTAAATCATCACCTGACATCAGATTAAGCGGGTTTGGTCCATGAACAGCATAACGGAAAGGGTATTTTGCCAGCACTGCCTTTACTTCCCTGACCCTATTCTCATCCAGTCTGCCGCAGTAAATTGCTCCCACACCATGGGGCGCCAGTTCCACATGAGTAAAACCCAGTTCGTAGTAATGATCGAGTTCCCGGCGAAGAACCTCCAAACTGCCGTCAATGACCGAAGCATCGGCATTTATAGCGATACCATGAATATTCACCACAATACCTCCTTTAACAAGCCGGTTGCTTTGCACCATCATCAGGCAGAGCAACACGATAGTTCATGCCATAAACCGGGACGCCGCCAACGACGGTATTTGTTACAACAGGCG
>JAEYSJ010000147.1 GCA_023434855.1 Bacillota bacterium
CTGTCACACCGGAAAGGATTGCCAGAAAAACGGAAACAAGATGATATTGCCGGACATTTATTGTAACATTGCGGGCGGCTGCCGCGGGCAGAACCAATAATGAATTTATGATCAACAGCCCCACCCACTGGAGGGTAGTGGTCACAACCACTGCCAGCGCAGCAGAAAATGAAATTTCGATTAACAGTGTATTGATGCCTCTGCTTGCCGCCAGGGACGGATTTATACTAATTAGCAGTATTTTATTAAATATCAGCAGCCATAGCAATATAACGCCAATGAATACAGCAAACAGCATACTGATTTCAAAGGGGGTGATACTTAATAAGTCACCAATCAAGTAAGCCGAAAATTTATTAAAGCTTCCGCCGCGGGACATGATGACCAAGCCTAAGGCAATCGCTGTCGATGAAAAAACGCCGATAATTGTATCTGTTGAAGTCTTACTTTTGTTTTTTATGACAGTAATGACAGCAGCGAAGAGTATTGAAAATACAACAGTTGCTGTCATTGGTTTTATTCCTCCCAGCATGATACCTATTGCTATGCCGGTAAACGCTCCATGCCCAAGGGAATCAGAAAAAAAAGCCATGCGATTGCTAACTACCATTGTGCCAAGCATCCCAAAGAGCGGTGTGGCAAGCAGCACCGCCAGGAGTGCATTTTTCATAAAGGGATGCCCAACCCATTGAAAAGGAAGAATAAGGTCGATCAGCCAATACCACCAATCTAGCATGAGTATTCACCCGTTTCTTTTCCTTGCATGATTTCCTCTTGCAGGTTTTCGCCGCGCACCAGCAATCCAAAGGTTTTTCGTGTCAGGTCATTATTAAATACTTCCCTTGGAGTACCGTTGCAGATAACAGTTCTATTCAAAAGAATTACTCGATCGGCGTATTTGGCAACTAGGTTGAGGTCATGCGATACCAGGATAATAGATAAATCATAGTTTCTGCGGAGGTCGGAAACTATGTTGTAGAATAACTCTAATCCGTTGTGGTCAATTCCGGAAACCGGCTCATCTAAGAGCAGCAGGTCCGGTATAGGGTCAAGGGCAAGGGCAAGTAGCACCCTTTGCAGTTCACCGCCTGATAATGCTCCAAGTCTCCTGTCAACCAGGTGCTCGGCTTTCACTTTCCCAAGGCTGTGGATGACTCTATTGCGAATCTTTTGCGGACTGGCGAGCCAAGAGGGAATATTCGTTGTGCATGCCATAAATAGATCAAGCACACTTGTTGGTGTACTCAAATCAAAATCTAAATATTGTGGAACATAGCCAATCAAAGGACGTCCGCTGCGGTCACCCTTGGCATCGAAATATTTCAATACTCCCGAATGCTTTATTTCGCCTAATATTGCCTTCAGTAGTGTGCTTTTACCCGCGCCGTTCGTTCCAATCAGGGCGGTAAGTTCACCACAGTGAATATGAATATTAATATTGTCAAGAATCCGCGTTTTACCAATGGCAACACTAAAATCCTCGATTTTGGTGCAACATAGGCCACGGCAATTACTTGCCCGGGGGGAGCAGTTTGTTCTTTCGCCTGCTATCATTTTAATGCCTCTTGTAGTGTTTTTAAATTTTGTTCCATTATGTTTAGATAATCATTATAAGCATCAGGTTTAGCTTCACCGGTTACCGCGGGATCAAGTGCAAAGACTTTTGCGCCTGTTTCTTGCGCAATAGTCTGAGCAGCTTTGGCCGGATACTGCGGTTCAGCAAACAATGCTTTAATGTTTGCTTCCCTAATTTTTCTTATGGTATTTTCCATTTCTTTAGGCGATGGCTCAGTTCCCGGTTCTCTTTCTATGACTGCCACAATGTTCAGGCCAAATTCCTTAGCGAAATAGGGAAAAGCTTCATGAAAAGTAATGATATCCTTGTTTTGCGCGGTTTCTAAGGATGTATGCATTTTTTTTCGTAACACTTCAAGCTTTTTCACATATTCCTCAGCATTGGCGTTGTATTTCGCGGCATTTGCAGTATCTATTGCAGAAAGTTGTTCGGCAATATTTTTTACCTGAATTATGGCATCAGAAATGCTGACCCAGACGTGCGGGTTTTCTTCACCGTTTTCATCTTTTAATAATTCAATATCCTTGCTTGCGTCAATAATTCTGATTGTGGATTGTTGCTTTATCACCTTATCTAAAAAAGCTTCCATTCCGGCGCCATTAATTACAAAGGCATCTGCCTTTTCCAAAGTTCTCAAATCTTCCGGAGTAAGTTGGTAATCGTGGAGACAGCCGGTTTGTGGCTTTGTCATATTAATAACTTCAATACCGGGAACACCTTTAGTAATGTTTATGGTAGAGATATACATCGGATAAAAAGATGTTACAATGGTAAAATTCTTTTTTATTTCTGCACCATTGGCATTTGCCTGACTATCCGGTACCTTGCTTTGCCCGCAGCCGCTCACAAAAATTGAACTGATTACTACTACGCATAGTATTTTAAAAAACTTTAGAAACATTACAAATCCCTCCGGCAAATAATAATAATTTGCATTTGCATTTACATTTATATTATACGCAAAAAATGTAATTTCTAAAACAGTTATTCAAAATTTTTTAGCATATGTTATGTTTTTTCTCCCTACCTATTATTTCCAATTAATATTATGATTATTATTTATACAAGTGGAATGTGATTAGTTGTACATCCTTGCCATAATTGGCCTGAATAATCCCTAATTACTATACCTTTCGTTTTCGATTTGCGACAACATGAATCCTGCTAGCTTGGATTATCCGGTCGTGGATATATCTTACCGATAAATCGTAACTTACCTTCACGGTGAATTAAATTTTCTTTATTTTCAGAATTGAAGGTTATATCGACCAAGCAACTGACAGGGTGAAAATTTTACCCGGCAGGCAGGAATAAGTCTCATTTACTAGAATATTTAAAGACAGAAAATCAAGGCTAAGGCACTCTGAAAGAGTTCGCAACGGCCAGAAATAGTTGAGGAGATGATTTAATTGAAAATGCAGCAGCCACTGGACCCAAGCGTAAAGGAAATGCTTGGTGTAGCTAAAGCAAATAATGTGACAACTGTATGGGATCGCTATAAGAGTCAACTACCGCAATGCGGTTTTGGTGAAAGCGGCATTTGTTGCCGCAACTGTCTACAGGGACCTTGTCGTATTGATCCGTTTGGTGATGGACCGAGTGCCGGTGTGTGTGGTGCCGATGCAGACACCATTGTTGCCAGGAACCTGATCCGGGCTATCGCCTGCGGGGCGGCCAGTCATTCCGGTCATGCCAAGCATTTGGCCCATGTTCTGAAAAAAATAGCAAAAGGGGAGGCAGCTGATTACGGAGTAAAAGAACCGGCAAAACTGCAAGCTGTTGCCGCTAGACTGGGTTTGTCAGTTGAAAACCGGGATATCCGTGAACTGGCGGCAGAAGTTGCCGCGGCTGCGTTGGAGGAGTTCTCCGAACGTGAGACACCAAATTCCTGGACGGCATCAACATTGAATGACGGACGGATAGCAAAAATAAATGAGTTGCAAGTGATGCCCCATGGCATTGACAGCGTTGTCGCTGAAATCCTGCACCGTACCACCCTTGGGGCGGATGCCGACCCGGTAAACCTGTTATTGGGCGGTATTAAAGGCGCAATAGCCGATTATACTGGCTGTCATATGGGAACCGATTTGTCAGACATTTTATTTGGCGTTCCGTCACCGGTTGTAACCGAAGCCAATATGGGTGTTCTTAAAGAAAAAGCTGTTAATATTGCTCTGCATGGACATAACCCAATCCTATCAGATATGATGGTTGCTGCTTCCCGCCTGCCTGACATTCTGGCCGAGGCCCGGGATGCCGGTGCAGAGCAGGGAATCCAGCTTGTGGGGATCTGCTGTACCGGTAACGAAGCGCTTATGCGGCATGGTGTTCCGACTGCGACTAATGCCATTTCGCAGGAATTGCCGATCCTGACCGGGGCACTTGACGCCATGGTCGTCGATTATCAGTGCGTCTATCCCTCCCTGGCCAATATTGCCGATTGTTTTGGCACCCGGTTGATTACTACCATGGATATTACTAAAATACCGGGAGCGACTCATATCGATTTTAATGAAGAACAAGCTGCCGAAAAGGCCCGCGAAATAATCCGGCTGGCAATTGAAGCTTTTAAACGCCGTCGTAATAAACCTGTCAATATTCCCCAGACAACCAGCAAGGTAATTGGCGGTTTCTCTACTGAAGCTATTGTGGCGGCGCTGTCAAAATTAAATGCCGACGATCCGCTACAGCCACTTGTTGACAATATCGTTAACGGCAACATTCAGGGCGTGGTACTGTTTGCCGGCTGCAGCAATATCAAAGTAGCTCATGATCAGGGATTTGTCGCCATTGCCAAAGAACTGATAAAACGTAACGTCCTGCTGCTGGCTACCGGTTGCGGCGCCGGAGCTTTGGCCCGCCATGGTCTCATGGATCCCCAGGCAACAATTGATTACGCCGGCGAGGGACTAAAAGCCGTTCTTACTGCCATCGGAGAAGCAAACGGTCTGAACGGGCCGCTGCCTCCTGTCCTGAATATGGGGTCATGTGTCGACAATTCACGGCCGGTGGATATTGCTGTGGCATTGGCCAACAAACTGAATGTTGATATTCCGCAGCTGCCGGTTGTTGCCAGTGCGCCTGAATACAAAACTGAAAAAGCCATATCCATCGGGACCTGGGCTGTCAGCCTTGGCCTGCCTACCCATCTTGGTTTAGTGCCGCCGGTTCTTGGCAGCAAGCTGGTTACCAAGGTTCTTACCCAGGATATTAAAGACATAACCGGTGGTTATTTCTTTGTGGAACCCGATCCATTGTTGGCGGCAGAAAAGATTTTCGGCGCATTGCAGGAGCGGCGGCAGAAATTAAATCTTGGCACAAGCCAATTTTAAGGAGGATTACAATGCAAAAAGAAATCCTCATCCGTTATGACCGTTGTATGGGCTGTCATTCCTGCGAAAATGCCTGTATTATCGCTCATTCGCCTACAGAAACCTTAGTCGGTGCTCTGTTAGCCGATAAACCGCCGCTTAAGCAGATTTACGTCGAACAGGTCGATGATCTCAAAGCTCCAATTGCCTGCCGGCATTGCGAGGAAGCCCATTGTGTGGAGGTCTGCGCGACCCGCTCGCTTCACCGCACAGAGGATGGTGTGGTTACTAATAGCGATCGTCGTGAGAAATGCCTCGGTTGCTGGATGTGCGTAATGGCTTGTCCCTTTGGGGTCATCCGTCAGGACGGTGCCAAACGCCGGGCGGTAAAATGCGACCGCGAATGTATGGGTGAAACCGAAATTCCGGCCTGTGTCCGGGCTTGCCCGACCCATGCTCTGGTATATACTACCGTAGCCGATTTCGACGCTGACAAGCGTCGCAGTCAATTGGCTCCGCTGGCAGCCGGTTCAGATGCAAAGCAGGCATAGCGAGAAATGTTCAGACTGCTGAACAAAACTCCGGTGGAGGAAATCTCACCGGCGAAACAGAAACAGGAAAATCCCACTTACGGAAAATGGGGTTCAGAAAATTTGATATAATGTCTTAGGTCAGGGGAGCCTTCAATACGCTGGAGGCTCCTTTGACGAAGATATAATCTAACATAAAAATTTTAAGACTGTTACAAAATGCCCAGATGCAGCGTTCTGGCTTTGCTCATACTCGTTACGCAGATGGGTATTTTGTAACAGTCTCTATAAAGAAGGGATGCAATTGGAAAATCCACAGACTTTACTCAAACGTTTCCCGGCGGAACGAAGACACACCCTGGCAATTTTGCAGGAGTTCCAGAAGGAATACAATTATATTTCAGCCGAGAATCTTAAGCTGATTGCCGGTTATTTGAGCATACCGCTGTCGGCCGTATTTTCAATGGCGACCTTTTACAAAGCCTTGAGTCTTGATAAAAAAGGAAAGTTTGTCATTAAGGTATGTGATGGTACGGCCTGCCATATTAGTGGTGCAAAGCCGTTGCTCGCGGAAATAAAAACAGCTCTTGGAATCAGCGCCGGAGAAACTACTGCCGATGGTCTTTTTTCAGTAGAAGTTGTCAACTGTATGGGAGCCTGTGCAATGGCGCCAATCGTTGTCGTAGATGAAAAGCATTATGGTAAGGTTAAGCCTGATGCTATTGGCGGTATTGTTGAAAAATACAGGAACGGAGGCCGGACGGATGAGCGCTAAAACAATATTGGTCTGTTGCGGCACCGGCTGTCTTGCCAATGGAAGCGAGGCGGTTGTCGACGAGTTAAAAACTCAGATTGGGCGGCTGGGAGCCGACGCTACTGTCGATACTGACATAAAGAAGGTCGGGTGTATCGGTCTTTGTGAACTGGGGCCGATTATTACAATCCTGCCTGATAATATTACCTATTATCAGGTGCGTCCGAATGATGCGGAAGAAATTATTCGAAGTCTGGACGGCACGCCGGTAGAACGGCTTTTGTTTAAAAAGAAAGATGGGACAAGCACATGTAAGCTCGAAGAAAACCCGTTTTATGCAAAACAAGTTAAAATTGCCTTGCGCAACGTCGGCATTATCGACCCGCTTAACATTAGTGAATACATTGGACGGGGGGGCTATACGGCTCTTAAGAAGGCGCTGGCAATGTCCCAGGACGGGATTATCAGTGAGATTGAAAAAAGCAAAATACGCGGGCGCGGCGGCGCCGGCTTTATGACTGGGCGTAAATGGCGTTCCTGCTTTGAAGTTGAGGGTGAAACCAAGTATATGATTTGCAACGGTGATGAAGGCGATCCGGGCGCATTCATGGACAACGGCATACTTGTCGGAGATCCGCACAGCGTTCTTGAAGGCCTTATAATCGGGGCAAAAGCCATTGGCGCCACCCAAGGCTACTTCTATATCCGGGATGAATATGCCCAGGCTGTCCGCCACATGCAGGCAGCAATCGATGCGGCTTATGAGCGTGGCTATCTTGGAAAAAACATTATGGGCAGCGGTTATTCTTTCGATGTGGCTATCGTACGCGGCGGCGGCGCATTTGTGTGCGGCGAATCGAGTGCACTTATGGCCTCTATTGAAGGACGGGTCGGCGAACCGAGAGTAAAGTACATTCGCTCAGTGGAAAAAGGCCTTTTTGACAAACCGACTGTGCTGAATAATGTTGAAACCCTTGCCAATATACCGGCTATTCTTGACAGAGGCGGGGAATGGTTCAGTTCGATTGGTACTGAAAAAAGTACAGGTACGAAAGTCTTCTCACTGGTTGGCAAGGTAAACTATACCGGCCTTGTCGAAGTGCCGATGGGTATTACCCTGCGCGAGATGATATTTACTATTGGCGGCGGAATCAAGGACGGCCGCCCCTTTAAAGCGGTGCAAACAGGTGGACCGTCTGGCGGATGTATTCCTGAAGCTCATCTGGACCTGCCCATTGATTTTGATTCTTTAACAGCCAGCGGGAGCATGATGGGTTCCGGCGGCATGATTGTCATGGACGACACCACCTGTATGGTCGAGCTTGCTCGCTATTATGTCCAATTTCTGACTGAGGAGTCCTGCGGTAAATGTACACCATGTCGCGAAGGATTGCGATGCATGCTTGAATTGCTCACAGACATTTGCGAAGGCCGTGGAAAAATCACGGATATTGACCTATTAGAGGAACTCTGTTACACGGCAGCAAATGCTTCCCTTTGCGAACTTGGCCGGAGCGCTCCCAATCCGGTGCTTACTACGATTAAATATTTCCGTAACGAATATGTAGCCCACATTGAGGAAAAAAGCTGCCCGGCGGGGGTTTGCCCAGCGCTTATCAGCTATTATATTGATCCGGTCAATTGCCGGGGCTGCGGTCTTTGTAAAGCTGCTTGCCCGGTGGATGCAATCATCGGTGAAGCCAGGAAACCGCACGCCATCGATACCGCAAAATGTATTAAATGCAACAGCTGTAAGGGTAAATGTTCCTTTGCCGCAATAGCGGTGCAGTAGGGGGTGGATAAACATGATAATTAGGATAGACAACATTGAATGTACGGCAAATGAGGGAGAAACTATCATGCAGGCCGCGAGGAATAACGGCGTGTTTATCCCTGGGCTTTGTTACAGTGAGGCTGTGGACGGCGGAACATGCTGTCGGTTATGTATGGTTGAAGTTGAGGAAAAGGGTTGGAACCGGCTCGTTGCCGCCTGCGCTTATCTTGTCAAAGATGGGATGTCGGTTATTACCAACTCGGATAAGGTTGAGCGGGTACGTAAGACAACGTTGAAACTCCTTTACCTGCAAGCACCGGAAAGCGAAAGGGTTCTATCCCTGATGGAAAAATACGGAGTAGAACCTGAAAAGCGACTTTCTCAAAAAGAAGGCGGCTGTATAATGTGCGGTCTCTGTGTAAAAGCTTGTGAAATGCTTGGCTCGTCGGCCATTTCTACTGTGAGCCGCGGCATTAATAAAAAGATTTCCACCCCGTATGGTCAGCCTGCGGAAGATTGTACCGGCTGTGCCGCCTGTGCCCTTATCTGTCCCAGCGGCAGTATACAAATCGAACAGACCGGCTATACCCGTACTATATGGAACCGGGAATTTGAAATGGTGAGCTGCGAGTGCTGCGGCAAGTCATTTGCCACTCTTGCCCAGTATAAAGCTACTCTTGCCAAAGCGGGCATGGTGGAAGACAGTGTAGTAATTTGTGAGGACTGCCGCAGGAAATCTTCGGTACGAGCCTTCGGGCGCTTTTTGGCATAGAAATACAAGTACTGGTAAATTGCAAATAGTGATCAATAAATCCAATAGCTGAGCCCGCGAAAAATACGCGGGGCTCAGCTATTTTAATTTGATGTACAAATGGATTTAATTGATTGAGCGGGTGGTTGGTAATCAATAAAATCTTTGATATATATAAATTGATGAAGCTACCCACTATGATGGCAGGCATTAGCATCAACTAGTAAGTTTACATAAAACAAAGAATGTTAACAGAGATAATGACAATAATCATGTATATTGCTGCTTTTCAGCTAAAAACCGGGAGTGCAACCTTTAGCTGATTTAAGGTATAATGAGCAATGTCGCGAATATTAACTTGAAAGGGGCTTAGTTAGATTGAAGAAACTGCATGGATGGTTGATAGCAGGTATGACAGCATTGTTTGTAGCAACTGCAATAATGCCGGCAGCAGCATCACCGTATGTTGTCAGGTATAGCTCCGGTTCGGGTAATGTGTACAGAGTAAGTCATTATATCACTAAAGCGGTGTATAGTTACAAACCAATCAGAATATTTATTTATGGTGCCAACGGCACTACGCCAAAGCCAAGTCCGGCACCAAACCCTGCTCCGAGTCCGGCACCGAGTCCGGCGCCAAGCCCATCGCCAGCAACACTTACTGCAATGGAACAGCAGATGATAAACCTGGTGAATCAGGAAAGAACAAGCAGAGGGCTAAACCCGTTAAGGGTAGACATCAACTTGGAGAAAGTAGCCAGGATGAAGAGTCAGGATATGATTGACAATAACTACTTTGACCATCAGTCTCCGCGTTATGGTTCACCTTTTGATCTGATGAGAGCTCAGGGCATAACATATCATTATGCAGGCGAAAACCTGGCCGGAGCTCCCACTGTACAACAAGCGCATACCAATCTAATGAATTCCTCAGGACATCGCGCCAATATTTTAAACGCCAATTATACCAATATTGGCATTGGCATCATACAAGGCGGCCCATATGGTTTGATGGTAAGTCAGGAATTTACCGGATAATAAAAATCATAAAGGCAGCACCAAAGGCTAAGTAAGTGTGTATTATCACATTTACTTAGTCTTTTTTCATAATCAGAGAGCATAAGTTCTTGGTCGTAGTCAGTCTGCACTAATGATTTTTTGAACCACAGAGGACACAGAGGACACGGAGTGGAACGGCGCATATATCTATTCGTACAATGAAATCGGGATATTATATGGTAATGGCTATGACGAAGGGTAATATATTGAGTACAGAACGTCGCAAGGATGAAGTATTAATGGGCAACGAACTAATAAAGTATAAATGCATTAAGTCCAGGACGTTACAAGGAATGTAAGCAATTATAAATATCTCTCTGTATCCTCTGCGTCCTATTCTGAAAGTCTATTGCCGAAAAGCAGGGGATCGCCACGTCGGCTATCGCCTCCTCGCGATGACAGACGAATATGTCATTGCGAACGGAGCGTATGCGGAGTGAAGCAATCTCCGCCTTTCATCCATCACGGTGCCGGCATCGCTGGCTCGCTGGTCTCTGTGTTTAGCCGTATTCCATAGCCGCATTAGTGGCTTTTTTATCAGAATTTTTTAGTTCTTCGGAAGGTATAAACATATGCCTGGAATAAAAATTTACGACAAACAGGGAATATGAAATAATTAGCGAATTATCAGGAAAAAGGTATTTATTTCTGGAACGTTTTTCTTAATACAATCCAGCCGGAGGCGAAGCAAATATGCAGGAACTATATAAATTTATCGGAGACCAGCTGGATTATATTTATTTTCTAAATGGATTGGGATTATTTATTTTGGCAATGCTGTGCTTTTTTTTGTCAAAAACGAAACTGCTTAAGTCTGAGTGGCATTTGCTCGGCTTATTTGCTATAATCAACGGACTTGGAGAGTGGTTTGAATTATTTTCACTTAGTCTGGGGAATAAACCGGTCTTTTCAATAATTCATATTTTGGTGGCAGTATCAGCTTTTATATTCTTAATGGAATTCGGCAGGGCCTCCACACAAAGGCAGGGTGAAGGAATCGGCCGCTGGATATATGTATTGCTGTTAGTACTGGCACTGCCGGGAATGATGCTTAGCAGCTGGTCCGATTTTGGGTCAGTTGCCAGCGCCGTTTTTGGGATAAGCAGCGCGTTGTGGGCTGCCAGGGCAATATTTTTGACTGCTTCGCGGGCCAGGACTAATATTAAATGGTACATGATTTTGGGGGCTGCTGCTCTGGGAATATATACGTTGTCGCAAAGTCTAATTCAGGTATTTCCGCAAAGCGAAAATATTGCAGTAGAACTTGTTCGAGGTGTACTGGTCAATATAATTATTTACACTGTATGGCTTTATGGACAGTCATCTTATGACAATAAGGCTGAATTGCTATCCGTGGATATTAAAAGAATGTATAAATATTGGTTCCTGCCGGTGACGTTTATTATTCTGACCATTGGCTGGTTTGCCGTCAATATGGTGGGGCATATTGTTGACACTGAACTGCGCAGCAAACTTTTGTTGCGAACTGTAACAGCTGCAACGACAATTGGCTATGAACGGGTCCGTTATCTAACCGGTACCGAAGAGGATATAGGTAAACCCGAATATGAAGAGTTACATAAGGATCTTATTGATGTTCATACCATGAATCCTGACTGCCGCTTTGTATATTTGTTACAAAAGGTGCAGGACAAGGTCATCTTCCTGGTTGATTCTGAGCCAGCTAATTCAAAGGATTATTCACCACCAGGTGATGTTTTGACTGACGTATCTGCAGAGTTGAATAATTTTTTTACTGCTGGCCAGCCGTTTGTGGAAGGGCCGGTTAGTGATGCCTGGGGGATATGGGTTTCAGGCATTGCCGCCGTACGTGATCCGGTTACAGGAGAAGTTGCTGCCGCTGTCGGCATGGATATTGACGCGAGAGATTGGCAGCAAGCGCTTGCCATCGCAAGACTGGCAGTGATAAGTATTGTTTTTCTGTTATATCTAGTAGTTGCCGCTATTTTTTTTGTTATTCATGTCGACGCTATCGCTGCCAGACGTATCGCAGCAGCTAATGTTGCCAAAAGCCAGTTCTTGGCGAATATGAGCCATGAAATACGTACACCGATCAGCGGGATAATGGGGATGACCGAATTGTTGCTGGATACACCACTCAACCATGAACAGCGTAATTTTGCCCAAACTATACTGTACTCAACTCATGGACTCCTGGAGATTATTAACAACATACTTGATATCTCCAAAATTGAGGCTGGTAAGATGACCAGTGAAAAAGCTGATTTTTGTTTGTATGATGTTGTTGTCGGTGTTAAACGCATGCTGGAATTAAAGGCACAAGCCAAAGGGATTGTCTTTGAAATTCATTTTACAGGCAATTCATCATTAGTAGTACATGGCGATTATACGCGACTCAGACAGGTATTGCTGAACATTGCCGGCAATGCTATTAAATTTACCGAACAGGGAGAAGTAAGTATTGATGTTATTATTGAGGAAAAAGCCGGGCAAAAAATTAATGTGTGGTTTTCAATCAAGGATACAGGTATAGGCCTTTCGGAAGAAGAAACTGTTAGCCTTTTTACACCATTTATGCAGGTTGACGGCTCAGCTTCCCGCAGATATCAAGGCACCGGACTTGGTCTTGCCATATGCAAACAATTAGTAGAAATGATGGACGGTAAAATAGGAGTGCACAGTGAAAAGGGAAAAGGATCAACTTTCTGGTTTTCGATACCTTTTGCTAGTTCAGGCAATGAGGTTGCTGGATCGTCGGTGCAAAGAATACCGGACGATTCCCCGGCAGCAATTTGCCTGCCTGTACCCACTACGCCAACCAGCTCGGATAACGGAATGCAGCCTGATATTTTAGTGGCGGAAGATAATCTAATTATTCAACATCTAATTGTACTGCAATTGGAAAAAATCGGATATGCAGTCAGAGTGGTATGTAACGGTCAGGACGCCGTACAGGCAGTGCGCAGCAATTCATATAAGCTAATCATTATGGATTGCCAAATGCCGGTGATGGACGGGTTCAGCGCCACCCGCTTGATTCGTAAATTTGAGTTATCCTTAGGACGCCATACGCCGATAATAGCGCTTACGGCTAATGCAATGGAAGGTGACCGGGAGAAGTGTCTTGCCGCCGGTATGGATGATTATCTTAGCAAACCTCTCAGACTCGATGAACTGGCCATTGGTATTAAGCGTTGGATGACAGCCGAACAGAAACTTTGCAAGATTACAGAGGATGTAATAGATTTAAAGGTTTTGTCCGGGCTGCTTGAACTGCAGACTGAGGAAAAGACAGATCTAAGCATATTTGTTGATGCTTACCTGGAAGAACTACCTTTATTGATGGATAAGCTGCGCACTGCTGTACGTGGAAATGACTTGGAAGCAATAACAAAAGCGGCTCATGCTCTTAAATCCGGCAGTTCCACTATTGGGGCAGTAAAGTTCTCCGCGATATTCAAAGAAATGGAGCAAAACGCCCGTCAGGGCATAATTGATAACATTAATGAGGAAGCCTTGGAAATTGAAACTGAATATGAACGGGTTCTGCAAGCACTTTCTGATTTAAAAAAAGGCCAGCGCAGATTATAAGGCCAATGTTTAAGAATAAAGATTCCTTATGGAAAAAGTGAATAAATTATGATATAATTTTCTCAAAGTTTTGAGTATTCAAGTACAGGACGTGATATTGTGGAATGCTATAATGTACTGTTGGTAGATGATGTGTTGTTAAATAGGAAAGTCCTAAAGGCTGCATTAAGTACTATTCCGGAATTTGTTTTTCATGATGCGTCTGACGGGGTCAATGCTATGGACATTATAGCGAAGAAGGCTATAGACCTTGTCATTTTAGATTTGGTGATGGAAGGCAAAGACGGTTTTCAGATCTTGTCTGAACTTAAATCCGACATTAGATATAAGGATATTCCGGTCATTGTATATTCTGCAATATCGGATTCTGACAGTATCAATAAAGCATTAAAATTGGGGGCGTATGATTATATTGTTAAACCATTGCCGCCTGATCAGATGCGCACAATATTACCGGAGAAAGTGCAGGATGCAATTAAACAACGCTTGCAGTTCGAAAGTGAGAAAAAGGATAAGCTGGCTAATGTAATTGATAACTGGCAGGGCGTTGCCGAGAAGTCTGCTTGTGAAAAAATAAAGATTGGCAGCGTTACGCCGGCTGAACGTGATAAATTGAAATATTTAGTTGCAAGAAAAGCCGAATTAAATGATATGTATAAACGTCTGGTGGATATGGACCGGCAGGAATTGTACAGTCTTCTCAGCGATATGGTGCTTAGGGAACTAGGGCAGATCAACCTCCAGTGCGAGGACTGGTGGAGCAGTAAGTATGAGCTGTATAAGTGGACTAAAGCTGATAATGGGGAAATTGTAGTAGATTATGACAATGGGGATATTTTTATAAAAAAGTAATATAACAAAAAAACAAAACCCCTCGCGAGAGGGGTTTCTTCTTACACATTGCGTTACATTATAGGCGGAACTAGCATTGCCAGGTGTACTGACGGGATGGAACGAACGGAAGTCAGGGCGTATTCAGGTATGGATTGATCTGTCTCCAGAATCATTAAAGCCTGGGATCCGCGCTGTTGGCGGGAAACTTTCATGAAGGCAATATTTACATTTTCCTGGGCGAGAATATGGGTAACCAGAGCTATCACACCAGGTTTATCCTGGTGAATTGCAATCAATGTATGATAATTCCCTGACAATTCTACAGGATAACCGTCAATTTCATTTATTAAAATACTGCCTCCGCCAATTGATGAGCCTACTATTTCAATATTTCTGCCGGAAGGTCCGGTCAGCTTAAATATTGCGGTATTGGGATGTTTGTCTCCTAAATTAACTGTTTGAACATCTAATTGCAGACCTTTATCCCGGGCAATATGCAGGGCGTCTTTGATTCGTATATCGTCGGTGGTGAAACCCAGCAGACCAGCAACCAGAGCTTTGTCAGTGCCGTGTCCACGGTAAGTCTGGGCAAAAGAACCGTGAAGCACTATTGTTGCTGTCACCGGTTCTTCGCCGAGAATAGTGCGGGCCATTTTTCCTAGCCGGGCCGCTCCTGCCGTATGCGAGCTGGATGGGCCAATCATTATCGGGCCAATAATGTCGAATACCCCGTGCATAAAAATCCTCCTTGTTTGTTTTCATGTCCCGCGCAGCAACTGCGGCTTGTAGTATGACCACCTTTTTCGTATAATAATGATAACATACAAAATATGATAACAGGTGGATGAATATGGGGAAAACGCTAAAGATACCTAAGGACCGTAGCGACCAGGACATGCTGGCCAATTACAAAGAAAAAACTACATTTGAAAACTCAGTGGATGAGCAAGAAGATGTGAGACCTATGTCTAAAACAGGCAAAAAGGAATCAGTCAATACTTCATTTTTCTCGCAGGAACTGCAAGAAAAAGTAGGAAAGGCTCTGCTGGAAATTAAAGTAAAACTATTTCATGAAGGTGTTATTGATTACGATATAAAGGTTACCCGGCAAGATAATCAGGTTATACTTACGGCAGTTCCTAAAACTCCGAAAAAGGATAATAGCAGAAAAGAAAGCATTAGCAGGTAACACTCTTACTGCTTCTCAATTAAGAAAAACATATCAATTTTGCCTGGGATTCAGCACTTGCTGGACCGCCGGCTTTTTTTTTACGCGATGTGAACATTAACAATCCAGACAAATATTTGAATGTTTTAGTGTAGAAAGATTGCACCTTGTTCCATTAAAGGATGCTGGCAGCGATCTTCAGCATAATAGGCCTCCAATATTGCGCATCACTATCGGAACACATAAAGCCGAACATTTTTAGGCCGTCAGCACCCGGGATTATTATCATTTCCATGTTGGCAACAATGCCTCCGCCGGGTATTTCCATTTTTATAGAGGTAGTGGCGCACTCTTTTCCGCCGAGAATCACTTTTCTAGCCTTTTCAGCCGCCAGGATATTTTCACTGTTGCGAACCTTTTCATCAATTATTTTATCGAGAAAAACATCCAATTTTATCATATTTTCAGTCCCGTTAGAGGAAAAGCTGGTGATAGGTAACAACGTAGCTCCCCGCCAGACTGCCCCATCTTTTACCTTGAAGCCATAATTAATTTCTCCTTTCTTATTATGGCCTTCGGTCACTAAAATGCCTTGTCCCAGTTCAACTTGCCCGACGCCCTCGATTGTCACCGGATTGGCTGCGGCAGGTCGGCAGACAAATAATACTAACCAGACAAGTAGCAGTATTTTACGCATAATACAAGTATCACTCCTTTTGGTTTGGGGCTAGCCCGATGAAGCCCTTTATTGGCTTCAATTTTATCATTTTAAATTATGACAGGCAATAAAATTGTACTTTGTGTCGGAAACATGAATAAGGTAAAATTTGTAATATCTTTTTCTTATAGTATGTTATATTCGTTATTATGTACGGATAATCATTTCTGACTTACAATAACCACAGAAGAGATTAATTAATAATGGTTTATACAACGGCATAGCATAATAGTAAGCATGGAGATACCTTAATATGAATACATATGTATTAGTAGGATGAGCCTTGCTTTACAGTTATTTCATTGTATACTGTATATTGGAGGGAATTATCGGTTTTGCATCTTTACATTTAGTAATTATTGGTGTTATATTTATTTAGGTTATATAATGCTCCATATTAAAAAAAGTTATATTTTTTTAAAAATGCAGCAGGAATTTTGATTAGTATGTAAAATAAATGTAGAGAGGGCTGGTCTGACCACCTAACCAGCTGTGTAAGAATTGTCTGAAATTATCTTACAGAATAATTGCTGTATAGTATAAGTTAGACAAGTTTTTTAGTGTAACGCATTAAAAATACAAGAAGTTTAATGCGAATTATTATTAAATGTGATAAGAGAGGGGATTTATTTTTATGGCAAGAAAGATGAAGACTATGGATGGAAACACTGCTGCAGCTCACGTTTCTTATGCATTTACCGATGTGGCAGCCATCTATCCGATCACTCCATCTTCACCTATGGCAGAGCATGTGGATGAATGGGTTGCTCAAGGCAGAAAAAATATCTTTGGGCAGACAGTGAAGGTTATGGAAATGCAATCTGAAGCCGGCGCCGCTGGTGCCGTGCATGGTTCTTTGCAAGCCGGGGCGTTAACTACTACATATACGGCATCGCAAGGCTTATTGTTGATGATACCTAATATGTATAAAATTGCCGGCGAATTGCTTCCAGGCGTATTTCATGTAAGCGCTCGTGCGCTTGCCGCCAACTCGCTGAATATTTTCGGTGATCATCAGGACGTTATGGCTGCCAGACAGACTGGTTTTGCCCTGCTGGCCGAAAGCAGCGTTCAACAAGTAATGGATCTGGGCGCGGTGGCTCATTTGGCGGCGATAAAAGGCAGAATCCCCTTCCTAAGCTTCTTTGATGGTTTCCGCACTTCTCACGAAGTCCAAAAAATTGAAATTCTGGAATATGACGAACTGGGAAAATTGGTTGACGTGGAGGCAGTAAACAAATTCAGGAGAAATGCCCTTAATCCTGACCATCCGGTAATCAGAGGCACTGCTCAAAATCCGGATATATACTTCCAGGAAAGAGAAGTCTCTAATAAATACTATGATGCTATTCCGGAAATTGTGGAAGGCTATATGGGGGAAATCAGCAAACTGACTGGCCGTGAATATCATCTGTTTAACTATTATGGCGCAGAGGATGCTGAACGATTGATTATTGCCATGGGTTCGGTCTGCGAAGCCATTGAAGAAACTGTTGATTATTTAAATGCCAAAGGCGAAAAAGTAGGTCTCTTGACTGTACATTTATATCGCCCATTTTCTTTGGAACATTTCTTTAAATATATTCCGAAAACAGTGAAAAAAATTGCCGTACTTGACCGGACTAAAGAACCGGGTTCATTGGCTGAACCGTTGTACTTGGACGTTAAGAGTGCTTTCTATGCCAGGGAATGGCAGCCGGTCATTGTAGGAGGCCGCTATGGTTTAGGTTCTAAGGATGTTGTGCCGGCACACATTGTTGCAGTTTATGATAATTTGAAGAAAGACCAGCCAAAAGACGGTTTTGTGGTTAGCATTGTTGATGATGTGACCTTCAAATCCTTGCCTGCCGTTGAGGCTGATATTGACACTACTCCCGCCGGTACTAAAGCCTGCAAGTTTTGGGGTCTTGGTTCTGACGGAACAGTAGGTGCAAATAAAAGCGCCATCAAAATCATTGGCGATCACACCGACATGTATGCTCAAGGCTATTTCGCCTATGACTCTAAAAAATCCGGCGGTGTTACTATTT
>JAEYSJ010000255.1 GCA_023434855.1 Bacillota bacterium
ATTACAAGAATACAATAATATAGCAGCATATTCCTGCCCGTGAATATCGCTAATATATAGAAATTAAAAGCACCGTCTAGATTAATTGGTAGGGCGGTGCTTTTTTGTAATATGACTATATTGGACAAAAATTCGCTCGAAGCGTGAGCGGATAGTTTGGATTATATATACTGCTGCAGATGGGGATTTGCTACACGGTGACCATATTTTTTATTCTATCCATATAATATTGCAACTACAGTCCAAAATAGTGATGCTAATAATATCCCGTTAAAATATTCTTTGGCAGATTTTAAATCATCCGAGCAGACTCCTGCCGACATTTTGTATAGAGTATACTATTAAGTATTTGAAGTAAATTTAGATTATTGCCCCGGGCTTCGATACGGGTCTTTTTTATTTTTGCATAATTTAGTAATATAAAAGTGGTCAAACATATTACATTAAGGGAGAGGGTACTGTGCCTACAGATAGCAGAGTTCACACCGTCGAAGATTATATTGAAATACCAGCATTGACACATGGTGATAATATTTTTTACAGGGTTTGTTATGGTAATGTTAACTGGGGCACAGGACAGGAGCCACATAAAGCAATATTTATAGTAATGAATTATGATGGTAGGGTAAGTTATCAGACTGTTGCTCATTTAATTACTACTCCTGCATCTCCTAATAGCCTGTCAGAATTTGATCAAGTTATAACGGCAATGCAAAAGATGCGAATAAAATATGGAATTTAAGTTCGATATCATATAGTAAAATATGAAATGGTGGCGAAAATATGGAGTTAACTGAGAAAGAGGATAACTTTTTAGTAATGCAACGTTTGATAGGAGTAGACGTGTCTATCCATGATTATGTGGTAAAACGTAAAGATGATAATTTAGTTTTATATGCATACAGAAATAGTGTTGGTAGAGAACTTTTTTATCGCTTAACAAGAAACAAGCATATTATAAATTCTTATGCTGTTTCTGATAATGATGAAGCAGTTCGTATGTTTGGAATTAATATGGAATTACAAAATATAAGTAAATGGTAATTGTATTAATCACTGCCCGGTGGCTTCGGCTGCCGGGCTTTTTTGTTTTAAAGGAATTTTAAAAAAACAAACGAAATCTCCACAATGAGGTGATCGTATGTCCATAGAGGTGTGGGGTTTAATTGTATCTATATTAGGTATCCTTGTTACTTTAGGTATGTGGCGTTACATGTATAAAAACGACAATAGTTTTAAAATGAAAGTTTTCCCAGACAACAAGTCCCCAATACAATGCTTATTTAGTAATAACGAGAAAACGGCAATTGAATTAAAGGTTATAACGCAAAATATTGGTCGGCAGGGAGTTGTCATTACAGATGTAGTCGTTTGCGAGGCGCATGAAGATGGCAGCAACCTAGCTAGTAATTTAAATGATCGACCTAGAACCTTACAATCAGATGAATTTATCACACTTATATATAAAAGAGCGGTAGTTCCTGGTATATCTGTTAATTTAGGCTCATGGCCTGGTTTTCCACCGAACATAAAGCATATCTTTGCGTTAGATTCTAGGGGGCGGAAATGGGAAATGAAAGAATCCGATGTAACAACAATCAACGATACAATAAATAAGATAATAAATAAGAACGAAACGCAGCAATAGCTGGAGCAGGGGGAGGAAGAACACTGTGGCAAATCCGATACTAGGCGATATTTTTGGCATATCAGCAGTTTTAATCGTGGGAGCAATACCGGCATGTATCGCAAAGAGTAAGGGGAGGAGTTTCTTTCGATGGTGGGTATATGGTTTGTTTTTATTCTTTTTTGCAATTATTCATTCGGTATTATTAAAGCCCACTGAACAACAACTGTTAAAAGACGGAATGAAAAAATGTCCTTTCTGCGCTGAAATAATTAAACCTGAAGCGAGGGTTTGCAAATATTGCGGGAGAGAAGTAGCCTGTTAGGCGGGGGCATAGACGAGTAGCTTTTCGATGAGTATTAGTAGTTATTTGGAGGTTGTTTTTTATGGATTGTTTGCCTCAGAATACACAAAAGGCATTAAACCAATCTGATTTTGAGGATGATATTATTGATATAATAGATCATCCTGTTATCAAAACTTTGATTTCTTTTGTATCTGGCGCCCCGCTAGTAACCTCCCCCCTTATTGATCTGGTAACTTGGACTTGGCGAAATATGAGTAAACAAAAAAGTAATGTTTTTTTTGTGAGCTAAATAATAATCCTGCTTTACTAAACGAAGGATTGTTGAAATCAGAAGAATTTATTCATAAGTTTATGATTACTTACAAAGCGGTTATATTTACAAGTAGAAGTGAAAAATTAAATTCCTAGCGAACTTATTGATTTCCTCAACAATTTATAAAGAGTTAGAAAGCGATAACTATGAGGAATATTTAGTTGAACTCGATCGATTAAGTTATAAGCAAATAGCAACACTTGTAATAATTGATGAATTTGCCTTAAAAGCATCGTCAAAGCTGGCTTACGAATGCACCCAGGCAGAAAAAATTGCATTGTTTAAATTAATAAAAGCAGAGGTTCATAACAAAATATCTGAAGTTATTAATATAAATGATATTGATAAGTTTTTGGTGGCGTTGTCAAATTCCCGATGTTATCAACAACTGGATTATTTTATTAACCGTCATAGTTGCGGTGATGGATTACCTACGGAATTCTATTATCAATTAAAACAATATGCTAAAATAAATATTTGAAACAAATGTCGATTAAGAATTAACAAAAGCACCGTCCGACCTTAATGGTAAGGCGGTGCTTTTGTTATTTAGCGACTCTTGCAATGAGATTAAAAAACGGAGCGCCTTTTTCCTCGTATTGAATCATGTAAAAGATCCCGTTTTTAGTGACAGGTGTATTATCCATTAATTTGGCTCGTATTTCGATGATCTCATCATTTGATATTCCAGGTGAAACAGCAGTTAATATTGAAGCAATCCAAGCCCGGCGCGCCTTAACTTCAAAATTTTCACCAGGTTCTCCCTGAACAACGAATGTTACGTTTGTAAGTTTTTTATCGGAAGGTTGATAACTTAAGGTAAGAATAGAAGCTTTTCCGTCGGGAATATCGTACATTGCTACTCCGGCACGCATTGGTTTCTCTGGCCCTAACACGGATTTTTCACCATATCGCTGTTTAATTTCTTTATTGTAAGTTTCGACGAATTGATTAACAGTGGCGGGAAGAGTTGCGGCCGGGGCTGGTTTAACTGATGATTGGCCTGGAGAAAGAGGCTGTGCAGTTGACTTCATTTGTGTTTGTGTTGGTGCAGGTACTGGCTTATTGTTTGACATTCCGCCTACCATTAACATAGAAAATAGCAACAGACTGTTATAAATAATTACTACTTGTTTTCG
>JAEYSJ010000060.1 GCA_023434855.1 Bacillota bacterium
ACTATATCGTCGGATATTACAGCTCGCTAAGGCCGCATGACTATAACGGTGGATTACCCCCAAACGAATCGGAAAACCGATACTGGAAAAACTCTAAAGCGGTGGCCAGTTTTAGTTGACCACTACAGTGCGCTATCGTCGACAACAAGTGACTCGGACGCACACTCGATTTTGTAAGCTAGATCAGGATAAACGCGACAAGAGCCCCTTACAGGCAATCCCAGCCGGTGATGGCTCTTTGCGCCGGAGCAAAAAACTAACATAGAAAAAATAACAGCGCTCACTGAACTGAGACGACATGTTAGATGCGTTGAAGGCATTGCAGTCACGCTCTGTGGAAATTTTCGGTAAAAGGAAATAGCTTCAATGATATTATATATAAAGGAAAGTCACGAGAATCCGTGGTAAGTTCGGGAGTCACAGTACCCTGAACCACCATGTGGTGATTTTTACCCATTTATAGACGCAAGCCAAGCCTTTGTAAAATTTATTACATAGAGATGAATTTAATCAGAATCTAAAATTTAGAGATGGTAAATTATGTATATGACTGGTCAAGAAATTAACGATAAAAAGAAAGAGTACTTTGAATTATTAGATCGAAATGAAAATGAACAGACTTATCAAACATACCTTGAAGAAAATACAATGTTCATTCCAAGAGAATTCGAGCAAAACCATGGGATTCACTTCAGTACGGTATTTAGAAAGTTGCCTCTATCAAGTGATTATAAACCTGATTTCGTATATTTATCAAAAAGCTCGGATAACTGGAATGTGGTATTGGTCGAAATTGAAAAACCATCTTCGAAATATTTCAAAACCAACTCTACAACGTTTCATACAGACTTCAATCTTGCTTTACAGCAAATGAATACATGGAGAGCTTGGTTTGATGATGAATCAAACAGAAATCACTTTAAAAACAATATACTACAAGGATTTATAGAACCGGCACATATGGGGAGAAACCCGTTTAATTTCAAGTATGTTCTGGTCCATGGTCGTAGAGCAGAATATGAAAACAACGCACAAAAAACTGCGCTAATCAGAGGGCAACAGAGAAGTGATTTCTCTATAATTTCATTTGATAGCCTGGCTGAAAATATAGAGAGGAAATATAAATTGTATGTTGGAGTGAAAAAAAATAACCACTATGAATTAACATCGAAAGAGTTTGTTGATGAAGGGATATTTTCATGGATGAACATAGAATATTTAGCAATTACACAAAGCATATATGATGATGCAGTCGCAAAATCAGATGGTTGGCATCACTATAGAAGTACAGAAAATGGATTTGTAAAAGCAATGGATTATGTTCTCCCCCGAGTTAAGATAATTCAACAATAAAAAAGTAAATTAGTTCGCATAGTGACGTTATGCCTAAAGAGGCCGCTCAAGAAGAAAATCCCTGAGTGGCCATTTTCTATTGAGTTTGTTATTTTACAGTTCTAATTAGCTGTGGCAATAATTGTAACTGTAATATTATGAAGGAATTTTTGGTATTAAAAATAAAATCTTTGTGCTGTGGGAAGCTATAAATGGGGCATGGCAGCCCCATTTTCATACGGATTCATCAAGGAAATACTTAGACGTATCATCCTGTTTTGGTTGATATGTCTTTTTCGCCGAATGAAGGACCCTTCCTAACTCCTTTCTCAACTCGGGTAAACGCTCCCGAAGAGGATTAGAACACCATTGTGAAGGTAACCCTCTAATAATAGCCTCAGAACAAAGTGGCGAAATAAGCTTTTCCATTTGATAATAAAAACTTTTCGCTCGGCTTACACGCATCGTGATCCTTTTTATTACATCTCTTTCAGACTCAATTTTCCCACTCAGATCTCTCAATTTTCCCCATGTCTTAGCATCAGCTATATATGTATCATAAAGCATACATTCTATGAATGTGAAATTACTGATAAGTTCTTTTGCAATATAACCACCCAACCGAGATGGTATGAAACTTGATGAAGCTGTTGGCTCACCGTGATTTACAGTAAATAGAAATCTCTTATTGCATAAATCAACAAGTACGCGATGTGTAAAAGAGTCACCTACACCAATCATTCTTAACTTTTCAGTTATTACCGAGCCATCAATTTGTCGGAATGCAGGATCGCTAGCGTACGAAACTATAACATTAAGAACGTACAGCCTTAATAATTGCATTTGAGTCACTGCTAAATTCGAATCAAATGGGTTAGCAATAGTCGATGTTGACTCGCTATATGTCAATTCAGTACCCAATAAAATGGCTCTGAATGCTTCATGTCGGGGAAGAAGATATCTTCCTTGTTCTCTAAAGATTTGTACTGCCTTACCTGGGCTCGTATAACCCCTTTCCAGGAACTCACGAGTCATGCGTAAAGCCAATCGCACATCATCCGTCGCAAGTACCTCAATACGTGTCCCAATCTCACTTCCCAGTACAGACCCACTGATAATATCAACTAATTGTGAAATATCATCCAAGGCAACTTTAGCCCCATTTTCTGCGATGAAATTACCACTTTTGTTACTGGTCATATATTTTACTAGAGCAAATCTTTTTGCAATTACACTGCTAATTCTTGGTGGATCTATTTGTATAACTTCAAAATCAAAAGCATCTATAGCCGGAGAATTTTTATGTTTGATAAAAGTAGACTGCCTCAATGAAAGTACAAGGTTTAATGAAAGCGCCCGCGATATTGAAAATGACTCCGTAAAAATTCGAGACTGAATATCATCAAGTTCAATTTGATCAACGTTATCTATAACAAGGAAAAAAGATGTTATCTTTGTAATGTGACTAATTATTTTATCAACATAAGGTTTGATGTTCTTATATTGCTCATATAAAAAATCGGAAATTCGAGAGTTTTTTTGCTCTTCGCTCAATAGAAAAAGAGGCCCCGACTTAATTGCTTCAATATCTTCTCTGAATGCATCAAATACAAACTCCTGACTACTTAATATTGGATGCCTGTTGATGTATTCGAGGATTGATTTGTAGATAAAATCTACTATTGAACTTTCTGATGGATTATCAAGGAAATCTATATGAAGCCAATGTGGTGTCAATGTATCTTCTTTATTTGAAAAAATCTCTTTTATTCTGACCTTTCTCATGTAATGAAGAAAGGTTGTTTTACCTGCCCCCACAGTCCCGAGTAGCAAGATTGCTAGAGGTTTGCTGTCCTTGATGTGTATCTTTTTCTTTCCTTTCACCTGAAACTTATCGATTATTCTTTGTGTATCTTTATCATTTAACCCTTTTAATACCTCACCATTCAGAACATTTGAACGCCTACCAATATTCATCCTAATTTTACTGTCGAATCGCATAGTTTCTGGTGTTGAAACATAACATTTTTCAAAGGAATCTTCATCTAAGTAAAGTATGGAATCCGAAAATGCCAATCTTAACTCATCGGCAATTAAATGATATATCGGGTTATTTGTCTGAGTTCTATTTTGCTGCGAATAAAAATTCTTTAACTTTCTAAACTCGATTTGATTTTCGACGCGACCTAAGAGAGCTGTTTCCAGACTTCCTGATATTACATTTTCACGACTAAGCAAATCATAGAATTCTTGATAATTCTCATGTAAACAATCTTCAAGTGACCAGAAGACAAGTGCTATTGAATCATTAAATTTAACATTATCATGCCTCTGGGCAGGAAAACATGCCCAGACATTCCCATTCGTAGCGACGGCATAATCTATACCAAATTTTCTTGCGTAGTCTCTGGCTTGTATTATTGCTTCACCAAGATCACACTGTAAAAAACTATTACTAAGCTTTACTTTCCTTTTTCCTGGCGTGACAGTGAAGCTAGGTCCTGCCTTTTTAGCTTCCACAACAAGCGCAATATTGGCTGTTTTTAGTATATAATCAGCATAGGTTGTCAAACCATCCTCAGTGACATGTTCTTCTGGTTTGATATCACTATCAGTCCACATCAAGACTTCCTTTAAGACCCGATCTATCACTTTTAGCCTTGTTGCGGCTTCATTTGCGTTTTCTAATTGCAGATGATGATAAGTAGATAAGATTTCCGAAATAGATGTTTTACCTGACCTGCCCCCAGGATTAGATACAACCTTCAGTTAGTAATGTCGGTTGGTTTTTCTTCATATTTCCTGTTTCGCCAGTCCGTTGCGAATTCAGCTGGCGTCTGGTAATCCAGCGATGAATGGGG
>JAEYSJ010000272.1 GCA_023434855.1 Bacillota bacterium
GATTAAAATGGCCCAGAGCAGGGTGAAGGATAAAATCGACGCTATACTGCGATCCAGTGAATACCAGAAATACTTTCAGGATGTTTTAGTTACCATGCGGGGGGATCGTTATGTTATTCCGATAAAACAGGAATACCGCCATAATTTTCCCGGTATTGTTCATGATCAATCAGCCAGTGGTGCTACTGTTTTTATTGAGCCTATGGCAGTGGTAAATCTCAATAATGATATCAAACAATTAATGGCTGCTGAAAAAAATGAAATTGAGCGAATTTTGTTGATGGTCAGCGCTCATATCGGCAAAGCTGTATCTGAAATTACGCTAACTTGCCAGATGCTGGCGCAATTGGATTTTGCTTTTGCTAAAGCTAATTTAAGTTTTGACATGCGGGCGCAGCAGCCTAATATTAATAACAAAGCTTATGTTAATTTACAGCGAGCCAGGCATCCTTTGATTCCAGGCGAAGTGGTTGTGCCGATTGATGTTCACATCGGTAAAGACTTTAATACTTTATTAATCACTGGCCCCAACACCGGCGGCAAGACTGTGACTTTGAAAACGTTGGGGCTGTTTGCCCTGATGACACAGTCCGGCTTGTTTATTCCTGCGGCAAGCGGTTCAGACATGCCTGTTTTCAATAATATTTTTTCGGACATTGGCGATGAGCAGAGCATAGAACAGAGTCTAAGTACTTTTTCCGCCCATATGACAAACTTGGTAAGAATCCTGCGTAAAGTATCATCGAAGGATTTGGTGCTAATTGATGAAATTGGGGCAGGCACTGATCCGGATGAGGGCGCTGCTTTGGCAATGGCCATTCTGGAGTATTTATTAGACATCGGTTCCATGACAATTGCTACTACCCATTACAGTGAATTGAAAACATTTGCTTTTTCCAGACATGGAATTGAAAATGCCAGCGTAGAATTTGATATACAGACCCTAAAACCTACATACCGGCTGTTAATCGGCGTCCCAGGCAGCAGTAACGCTTTTGCCATCAGCCGGCGTTTAGGGCTTGAGGACAAAATAATTAATCGTGCCAGACAGCTTATTGATAAAGACCATGCCGAGCTTGAAACGGTGCTGACATCATTGGAAGAACAAAAACTGACTTATGTTAAACGAAATGAGGAAGTTACCGCACTTGAACAACAGTTAAGCGAACTTCGTCAAAAGCTAACCCAGGAGCAAGAGACATTCGCGTTGAAAAAAAATCAAATGATAAGTAAAGCGCAAGAGGACGCTGCCATGCTCCTCCGTCAGGCCAGGAGAGAAGCGGAAGAGATTATTGCCGAGCTTAAGGTGCAATTTTCTGCGCAAAACGTCCAGGAACGGCAAAGGGCGATAACTGGTGCCAGGAGGCGGCTCAGAGATAATATCGATAAATTGAATATTACTGAAGAGAACGATAGTCCGTTGCCACCTGTTAAGGCCGAAACGCTGCGACAAGGCACAAGTGTGTACGTAACGACGTTAAATCAGAAAGGCACAGTGTTGATGGTGAATGGTGATGAGGTTACAGTGCAGTTAGGGATTATGAAAGTAAATGTGCCCTTATCGGCCTGCCGCTTGGCGGAAGAGCCGGAAAGGAAAATTCCTAAAAGCAATGCCGGTGCAAATTTGGGCAAAATTAAAGCTGTGCCCAGGCAGGTGGATATACGCGGTATGACGGTGGATGAAGCTGAGAATGTATTGGAAAAATACCTGGATGATGCTATTATGGCCGGGTTAAATGAAGTTATTGTTATCCATGGGAAAGGAACAGGTGCGCTCAGAAAAGGAGTTAGAATCTTTCTAAAGAATCATCATCATGTAAGGGATATTAGTATTGGTGAAGTGAATGAAGGTGGCGATGGAGCTACCGTAGTAAGATTATCATAATGGGAGTGGATCAAAATGATTACCAAAAGCAAAGAAATTGAAGAACGTACAGCGGAAAGAGTTGCCGATTTGATGTGCGTAGCAGCAAGAACAGCGCCTAAAGGAAAAGGAATCGATAATCTGGTGGCAATGGTTGTTAAGGCTGGTGTAAAAGATCAATTAGCTGAGGAGATGCGGCACATTGCAAAGGCCAGCGGGGCTAGCTTTTTTGAGCGTGATGCTAATTGCGTGGAAAAATCTGTGCTGGTAGTACTGATGGGACAAAAGGTTAAACCTATGGGTGTTGCTCCTTGCGGTTACTGTGGGTATGCCGATTGTCAAGAGAATGCCAGAAACGAGGGCTTATGCGCTATCGGTGTTGGCGATTTGGGGATTGCCATAGGTTCAGCGGTGAGTGTGGCTGCCCAACATCATGTTGATAATCGCATAATGTTTTCGATCGGAAAAGCTGCGCTTAATTTGGATCTTTTTGAAGACGATGTAAAAATTGCCTATGGTATACCTTTGAGTATTTCCGGGAAAAGTCCTTTTTACGACCGTGGCTGATATTATACAAGAAAGGAGGTGTGATATATCACACCTCCTTTCTTGTATAATACTTTCAGTACTGGAAGGGAGCGTACCCTTTTTCCGCTGGATCAGAATTTAGAAAACAGAACGTTTTTCTTAACAAGCCGCTAAAAATTACTCTTCCAGTTTAAGGAACCGCTAACCGGTTTTTTTTCCTCCATGTCTAATAGGATTTCCTCGTCATCTGATTCCGGTGAGTTGGCAACGTGAGAAGTAACGGCAGCTGCCGGTGCCTCTTTATTATGGGTTGCGTTTTTGTCAACCTTATCGCTTTTCTCATTTTTCGGTTGTTCATGCTTGCCGGTATTACCTCCTCCCCCTCCTCCAAAATTATTCAGCATGCCCAATATTGTCGATATATTGGCTGGATTGAGTTTTGATTTAAGCTGTGGACTGTTTAATAATGGCAGTAGAGACATAAGAGCATCAGGTGTAGGGCCGTTGCCGTCTCCCTTCATTAGGTCCCCCAGTATTTTTTGTAATGGATTGGCAGCATTTGTGGTGCTTGTATTTGCCTGCGGTACTTGTGCTGCCGGAGATTGATTGCGGTTTAATATGGAAATAAGACAGAACAGTGATAGTACACTAATGAGGGTATCATAATTAGCGCTGTCATTAGCCAGGTTATCTATTATCCGGTTTATTGACTGCAGCATATAAAGCATCCTCCTTAAAACAGGCCGGGAATTTTCGGAAGATTAAAATCCGCAGCTAACTTACTCATTGCCATCTGGTTTAACTCGCGGGATTTAGTCAAGGCGTTGTTTATGGTAGCTACCAACAAATCTTGCAGCAGAGCTGCATTTTCGGCCGAAAGGTATTTGTGGTTAATTTCAAGTGAAATAACATCCTGTTGTCCGTTTATGATTATTTTAATTACATCGCCGCTGCTGACTTCAATACGTTCCTGTTTTAGCTGTTCTTGAATATTATCGACATTATGCTGGATCTTTTTTACCATTTCCATCATATTGCCCAAATTCTCTAACATGTTTATCACCTCCTGGATAAATTTTTATATACTAAATATATGTATTTCGTGTAAAAAATTTACTTTCTAATAGCCAATCAGTACTTACTATCATATATTAGATTAGGTTTTATCGTTTGAGGAGGGATGGTATGCGAACGCGGCGACTGTACAAAAGGTTTGAACAAATGGGCGGGGATATATCAGCAAAAGATAACCTTGGGAAAACACAAGAACCGGAAAAAGAGACAAAAGAAGCTAAACCTTCAAAATCAAATAAAACAGCCACGCCACTCAGGTTTTTGGAACGAATTGTCGGCAATCCCAATTTTAATTTGCAAATGGTAGTAATCTTATTAACCTTAGCCTCTGAGAATATGCAAATGGACAGAAGAATTGATGGAATGACAACTACGGTTGATAAAATTCGTGGTATTACCGATGTAATCGGTAATACAATGCAGTCCATCAAAGTGGCAACCGAGGCGCCAAAGCAGATTAGACGTTTGTTGGAGTAACAGGGATTTTTAGGACTGTGCAACTGTCAAACAATACAGCGTGCAATCGGTTTTTCTTAATAAGCAAAACTAGTTAGAAATATCAGTAACACTTCATGTGCAAGTTCTATATTGCACTGGAATAGCAGGCGGTACTTAATGGGCTGGGGACATATATTTAAACAACCGCCATCAATAATGTAATGCACAGGGGGTAAATTCAAAGGTAAGAGGTTTTGGATGCGGCGGCGGTGGAATTGCAGAAGATACGTCTATAACTATCCTATAATAATGTATATGCGGCAGTAAAAAAAACACGCGTATTTTACGCGTGTTTTTTTTAAGGATTGCTTTTTTTATTTGGATCAGATTTTGCAGGAGGCGGGGGAGCAGTTGGCGAGGAAGTAGCGGGTTTGTCTTTTTCAGGCTTTACGGGTGGTGGTGGCAGCGTTTTGTCATTAGTAGCAGGGTTGGTATCCGTTGATTTAGTATCCTTGTCTTTGCCAGTGGACGTCGATGGTTTAGTTGGCTGCGTTCCTTCGATAAATATTTCGTTTTGGCCGTCTTTGTTGTTAGGATCAGTTATTAGTAAACCATCTTTAGGAGAAATGTTAGCTGACACGATACCTTGTGGTCTAACAAAATCCCTGACGGGAACATTAGCTAATGCTTCTGTCATAAAAGCTTGCCAGATTTCGGCGGGGGTACTGCCGCCTGTTATTCCGTTTAAATAGCCATCATTGTCATAGCCCATCCAAACTGCCGCTACCAAATCCGGTGTAAAGCCAACGAACCAAGCATCTTTATAATCACTTGTAGTACCGGTTTTTCCCGCAGCCGGACGGCCAATGTTGGCAGCTGTACCAGTACCGCGGGTGATCACACCGCGCATCATATCAGTAAGTATATAGGCACTGCGCTCATTTACTACTGATTTTTCCTTTGGTGTATATTGCTCTAAGACCTTACCATAGCGGTCAACGACTTTAATAATAGCAACCGGCTCTGTGCGCATTCCCTGATTGGCAAGAACTCCGTAGGCACTGG
>JAEYSJ010000402.1 GCA_023434855.1 Bacillota bacterium
ACCTTGATTACTACAACAACCGTCGTATTAAGGCAAAACTAAAGGGCTTGCCGCCCGTTATTCACAGACTGCAAGCCCTCATGGCTGCTTAACTAAAATATTTGTCTAACTTTTTGGGGTCACTTCACTTCGGCTGCTGGGCTTTTTTTGTTTTAAATTGACATTATCATTAACAGTAATATAAAATAAGTATATCGTGAATTGAGAGGAAGAGAGAGAGTCTTGAGTTGCTGGAGGAACCGCTCACTGCTTGCATTATCTCTAGTTTTGTTAGTATCACTTGGCTCAATTCAGGAGGTTGATAAAATGATTAATATTACTTGGGTGAATTTTTTTAGTTTCAAAGGTGTTATTTCGACAGTATGGTCATTGGGTTGCAATATTGTAAGCAGCACTCTCTTGCTCTGAATTCGCGATTATTCATACAATATTAATTGGTCAATCTCCATTCCTCCACCATAATTTATACTGGTTAAGCTCGTTCTTTATTGAATGGGCTTTTTTATTTTTAGCAAAAGAAATACATCCTATTCGGCGGTATCTTCATAATAAACATAAATATATG
The DNA here is from genome assembly GCA_023434855.1 of Bacillota bacterium. The sequence continues at coordinate 566 of JAEYSJ010000402.1, forward strand.
TTGTGGCATCCTCACCATCGTCTTCATTTTGCAAAAATACTTTTTTAGTTTCTAAGACATTAATAGCAGATTGTTTTTGTATCCATTAATTTGATTTTTCTTTTAATTTAGCTATATTACTATGAAAGTAGCCCTTTTTTCTGAATGCTTTTATTTTGGTTTTTTTCATTAATAATCCTCTGTTTACTATATTTTGTTTTAAATACCCGCGAATATCACCTTCTAGATATCACCATTTAAACCTGCATGCTTCGATAAGAAATTTACAATAGACCCTCATTTTTGGGGGTTGGCGGTTGGCTTCATATAGACGCGGCAAGGGACCCCCGCCGAGGCGCCTGGCTACCTCTTTGCCGTGGGGTCCCTTACGCTGGATAGAGGGAACAACGAGAACTAAGCCGTGCCCCCTGTCCTATGGCCAATGCACAATTTGTATCATGCCTTACTTGTGATTTCAGACAAGTACTCAAACTTCTTCTTAACTCTCTTACGTTTCGTCTTTAAACGAATTAACTAGAGAGCCTGCAATTGCGCCTAAAAATACCAAGATAAATTGGCTGGCGATAGCTTTCAGGAGACTGACGTCAAAGCTAATTAGCAGAAATCCTGTTAGCCAGGCGTATAGAAGAAATAAAATTGCACTTAGGTAGAGGGTGGTTCTTAGGGTCATTTGTTCTCACCTCCGTCAGCATATAATGCGATCAGCGTTTCCGCAACTAACGAGGTGAGCTAATCCACTCTTTAGATGATAGCTGCTTTTAAGCTTACATCCCATCGCGTCTCAGCTATCTATATTTTTACATATTATTACAACACATGCAATATATTTTCTGATAATTCAAAAAAACAAATAAAAAGATATACATAGGCATGACGGCAGACGACAGACGACGCGGAAGGAAGAAAAAACTCTTCTCTATCACATGGGAGGACGGGCGATTATTTAGTGTCCTTAATTGGTGGGTGGTGCTTTTTGCAGGAAATAACAGTTCAATGTATAATTTTCCATAAGATAAATATGCTTCTTAAACGAATTTTTGTAAGTTAATGTTCGATTGTAAAAGAGCTTTCATTATCCAGTTGAAAAATGACATCAGTCAGTTCCCTGTGCTAAACTGATAAATTTCTTTAAATGAGGTGTTAAACAATGATTGGAAGTGAACTATTAGCCAAGGGTGTTGCTGGAGCTGGTGCTAGTGTTGGCAGAATAATCGTTGAAACTTGGATTAAACCTAAGCTAAAGCGTATGGCAAAAGATAAAAAAGTTCAACGAATGCTTGAAGAATATCTTTTTGAAGACAAATTTGCTGAATACCTGACAAGAGCAGCGGACAATCGAGCATATATAAATACTATTGTATTTGATAATCAAGAAAAAAGACTTGAGGAACTATACATCCCTCTTACTATTGAGGGACCCAATAATGCCAGCTATAAGTTAACTGGAAGTAGTATTAGTCCAGTTAAACATATTAAAAGATTACTTTTGGTAGATACTGCCGGCATGGGAAAGTCTACTTTGCTCAAATGGATGTTCTTAGAAAGTGTAAAGAGCAACATAGGAATACCTGTATTTATAGAACTAAGGAAACTTACGAAAGAAAATGGAATACTTAATGAGATAACGCGAGAAATTGACTCGCTGGATGAAAAACTTGATCAAGATTTTCTTTTTGAATTAATAAAGCGTGGAGATTTTATATTCTTTTTTGATGGTCTTGATGAAATTTCTCCTAATAATAAGGATATTGTTTTAGAAGAACTACTATATTTTATGCATCGAGCTAAAGAGAATTTGTTTGCGCTATCGTCTAGACAAGATGAATCTCTTTATTGTTTTCCTGATTTTACTCAGTTTAATATAAAGCCTTTAGAGGAAGAAGAAGCCTATGAACTCTTAAAGAAATATAGTACAAATCAGTTAATCACCGACGCTTTAATAAATCAGATTAAAGATGATATAACGTTTAAAAATATAAAAGAGTTTTTAAAGAATCCTATGTTGGTTTCCTTGTTATTTCGCGCTTACGAATATAAATCAAAAATTCCTTATAAAAAGCATATTTTTTATAGACAAGTATACGATGCACTTTATGACAAACATGATTTTTCAAAAGGTGGACTTTTTAATAGAGAAAAAAAATCGAAATTAGACATAGATGATTTTCATAGGACCTTAAGATTTATAGGATATGAGACTGTTAAATTAGGTAAATTAGAATACGATACAGATGAGCTTTTGAACTATATACGTCGTGCAAAAATCTATTATACTGGTATGAACTTTAAGGAAGCTGATTTTCTAACAGATTTATATAAGGCGGTTCCATTATTTCAAAAAGACGGTAACTACTATAAATGGGTACACAAATCTATTCAAGAATATTTTGCTGCACAGTTTATATGTACAGATACCAATAATCATCAAGCAACCATATTACGCCAAATGGTTAAAGAAAATATTTATAAATACTATAATGTTTTGGATCTTTGTTTCAATATAGATTATAGAACCTTTAAAAATACAATTATTTATGATTTGTTGGTAAATTATATTGAGTATTGCGATAATACATATAAACAAATTCACGGGGTAGAAATTGATGAGATAAGAAGTCGCCAAGGCCTTTGCTATGGGATAATTCACGCTTTCCTAGGCAAGGATTATAGTAAAATGAGAACATCTAACACTTCATCTGAGTTCGAGTATGATGAATATGATGAAGTGAGAGGTGAAATAATGCAAAAAATGAATTTAAAGTCTGGAGATGTAAAAGGCGGAAGTAGAATCTCGAAAAATAACGCGGTAAGATATCAAATTTATTTGATAAGTCCCCTTTTACTAAAATTATTATCAGAGAAAGAGGAATCGTTTATTACCTATCCTTCCTATGATTTATATTTTAAACTTGACTTTTCAATTACTCCTAATGAACTAGTTATAATTTCTGACAATCCTTTAGAGGAATATAACAAACCTGGATTGTTTGAAAAAGTAAATCACCTATTGAGTACAAAACATATGCCTTTATTGAGTTATAATGAATCCCGAAAAGTAGTTTTAGAAATAGAAGAAGATATAAAACGTTGTAAACAGGGGTTTGATTTATTAAATGGCTTATGAAGCTAGATAAGATGCAAGAGCTTTTTGCCTTGCGGAACCGACTAGTCTAGCTATACAATTTATTAGAGATATCTAAAGTGGAGTGTTACAGCATCAAGAGTCTACGATCTTTAAATATAGTAGACATAGCAAAATTGGCATATTTACGCTATGGTAATTGCCTAATCCATTCTAATCTTTTTTCTAATCAATTAGAAAAGAATAGGCAGTTTACCTCGTAACTATAAATTGAAACTTCAGTAAAACCAGACCTTAGCGGGTTTGTACGGACTAGTTAGAATGGCCTGGGGTAATTGACATCGAAGCGGTCAGAGGTTCGAGTCCTCCTAACAGCAATATAAATACCACAAGGCTTAAAGCTTTGTGGTATTTTTGGCATTTGCCGCCTTTATTTGGTTCCATAAATGATTAAAAATCAAATGCTTCCTCCATATAGAACTATCTCGTAATGTCTTCTAGACTAAATAATGAAGAAGCGTTAAAATAGTCTATAGTAACGAAATATTTAGTAAAATCACTAAAACCTAAGGACGCAAAGCTGTGAGTTTACAGTAAT
>JAEYSJ010000404.1 GCA_023434855.1 Bacillota bacterium
TTGTATGACTGGGAGTGAAAAATATGTCCGGGATGGGGACAGAACGAAAGTAATTGTTGACTACGAGCCTGTTGGCAAGCGGATTTATGCACATACCGGCCAGACAATTTTGGCAGCGGCCCAGGGACTGAACTTATTTGAACATGGCATCAGCGCGCCCTGCGGGGGTAAGGGGATATGCGGCCGGTGTCTGGTACGGCTGATAACCGGCCAGTTAACCCCACCTTCTGCCAAGGAAATAAAGTTACTTGGCCAGGAACGTCTTAATCAGGGCTACCGTTTGGCCTGCCAGGCCGAAATTGCCGGTTCCTGCAAAATTGAGATTCCGGTCACATCTTTTATTGGACGCCAGCAACTGCAAATAGACGGATGTTTACAAGCAGTAGAGCCGGACTATCCAATGCAAGGAAATAGGGCGGAGACCAGCCATGAGCCGCTGGGACTGGCTGTCGATTTGGGAACGACAAAAATTGCCGCTTTTCTTATCAGGCTGACTAGCGGAGAAGTTGCAGCTGCTGCCGGGATTTTGAATCCGCAAATCGCCTATGGTGAGGATGTGATGAGCAGGCTGGCATTTGCCACGGAGACCGGGGTCAATGCGCAGCAAATGGCCGAAGCTGCCGCCAAAGGAATTAACGAATTGGCTAACCGCCTGACTTTGCAATTGGGTGTCACTGTTCAACAGATAGATCAGGCTGTTATTGTCGCCAACACGGCCATGCATCATTTGCTGCTAAGGCTGCCGGTCAGGCAGCTGGCCTGCTCTCCTTTTATTCCTGCTACAATTTTGCCGGTGGAGGTTGCTGCCGAAGCAATCGGGTTGAAATTAGGCCAGCAGGCCCGGGTGTATTTTACGCCCCCCGTAGGCGGTTTTGTCGGTGGCGATCATGTCGCCATGATTCAGGCAAGCGGAATTGATAAAAAGCAAGGTATAGTGCTAGGCATTGATATCGGAACAAATACCGAAATTGTCCTGACAGTTAACGGTAAGCTCTCTTCCTGTTCCTGCGCATCCGGCCCGGCTTTTGAAGGAGCGCATATTTATCAGGGGATGCGCGCGATTAACGGCGCAATCAGCGAAGTGAAGCTTTTGCAGCAAGGCAAGGAAGTATTTTGGCAGACAATCGGCGGTCAAAAACCCATTGGACTATGCGGTTCCGGTATTATTGACACAGTTGCCGAACTGAGCAAAGCCGGAATTATCGCGGCTAACGGCAAACTGGACCCTGACAATCCGCGGGTAAGGAGCGGGCCGGGCAAAGTCCCTGAATTTGTCATTGTTACTCAAGCGGACAGTGGTTGTGGCAGTGATATTGTCATTACGCAAAAAGACATTGGCGAGATCCAATTAGCCAAGGCAGCCATTGCCAGTGGGATCAGCATTCTAGCAGGCACATTTGGTGTTAGCGTGGAGAACCTCGACCAAATTCTGATTGCCGGCGCCTTCGGATCGTTTCTGCGGCTGGAAAGTGCTATTGCCATTGGTATGCTGCCGGCACTGCCGCTGGAGCGCTATCAACAGATCGGAAACGCTGCCGGGGCCGGCGCCTGTATGAGTTTAATATCTTCCCAAGAACGCCGCCGGGTTGAAGTTTTGGCAAGGACAATAGACCACCTGGATTTAGTGCTGCAGCCGAATTTTAAGCGGGAATTTGCCAAATCGCTGAAATTTCCATTAGTTTATTAGAGGCTGTTACAAAATACCCATGTGCATCGTGCTTGCCTAACGTACAAATTTTCTGTGTGCCTTCCTATATGGCTTAGCATCCGGGTATTCTGTAACAGCTTTAAAGAATTTTAAGGAAAGTTATGTTTTTTGAAACAAACTCTATGGGTGACCATAATGAACGATCATGGCAACAAAAATTGAATTTGTGGGGAGGAAATTACATGAAGAAACTGGTTATTGTGTTATCACTGGCATTTGTACTGGGTATTGCCGGCACGGCTTTTGCCGCTGCCAATCCTTTTGTAGATGTTCCTGCCAAGCACTGGGCTTATGAGTCAGTAGCGAAACTGGCTAAAGCCGGTATCGCTACAGGCTATGGTGATGGCACTTTCCGTGGTGACAGGACCATGACCCGTTATGAAATGGCTGCTATTGTCGCCAAAGCTATGGCTAACCAGGATAAAGCCAACGCTGAGCAAAAAGCTGAAATCGCTAAACTACAAGCCGAATTCAGTGATGAACTGACCAAACTTGGTGTTCGTGTGACCGCTTTGGAAAATAAAGTCGGCAATATTAAATTCACTGGCGAAGTTCGTGAGCGGTATGAATATATGAATAATCCATCAATTTCCACTAATAATCCTGCATTGCTTACTCGTTTCCGCCTGACTATGAATGCGCAGTTAACCGATGACTTGGCGTTTGTTGGTCGTTACCACAGTGAGAATTATGCTGGTGCTGCTGCACAGGTAAGAATTGATCAGGCTTATTTAACAGGAAAAGCTTTTGATGGAGTAAATTTCAGCCTGGGTAGAATGCCGTTGTCTCTTGGTAAAGGCCTTACTGCCGATACTTGGCATGACTGGGATGGCGTTAAATTTAACTTTGGTAATCAAGTGAAATTTAGTGTAGGTTCTGCTAAAGCTCCTAATCTGGTTTGGGGAGGTCCTGCAGATAATTACCAATTTGGTGATATTAATTATGCTATCACTCCGAACCTTGATATAACTGCAGCATATTTTAAAGATAAAAATAGCGATGATTATAAGACTTGGGCTGCTGGCCTTGGTTACAAACTAGACAAATTTACATTTACCGGTGAGTACGGTAAAAATAGTGCGAGTAATGCAAGAGCCGCTAATGGCAACAACGATGCAAAAGCTTGGTATGGGATGGTAAAATATCTTGGTGCTGATAGCGCAAAAGAAAAATCCTATGGTATTTCCGTTATTTACAGAAGAGCGGATTCGCGATTTGATCATGATTCATGGAATACTTTCCTGGGTACATGGGAGAGCATGTCCTATCAAACATTGGATAACACCAAAGGCTTTGAATATGATGTTGACTATACAGTATTCAAGAACGGTGTCCTGAGCTTCCAATATTATGATCTGAAAGATTTGGCAGGAAGTACTGTTGATAGACGTGGTTTTGCTACTTCTCTGACTTACTCCTTCTAATCCAGAAGACCCATCAGCCAATGCGGCTGATGGGTCTTTGTCCGTTATTATCTTTTAGCGTTGACATATTCAATGGCTTCCTTGCCAGTTATGTGCTCGACGTCAATTGCAATAATATAAGCTTGCGTACATCCGGTTATTTCTTTTTGTTTGGCTTCTTCAGGCTGGTCTTCAGAATACTTTTCAACTAAAGCCGCAAAAGCTTCCAGCCTTTCATCACCTTCTACAACTCTTGCTTTACCAAAAGCAAGAACGCTGCGGAAATAAGAAGTATATTTTTCACTTACTATCGTATCTTCATCTATTACTAAAAAAGATACCTTTGGGTTCTTCGTAATAGCATCGATTTTATGTCCAGCTTTTGCTGAATGAAAATAGATTTTCTCATTACAATAGACATAGCTAAGTGGAACTGCATAGGGGTACTCTTCATCACCTAAGCACGCCAGGACACCATTGGTACATCTGTCCATTACAGCTAGGGTACCTTCCATTGATAATAATTGCTTACCTCTTCTCATTTCTCTAAACATTAGTTATTTCCTCGCTTTCACGCATAGCCGTTAAATTGGTGCTATGCAGGCAATGTAAATAGACATTATCTATTCTATAATTTAAATTTTATTTAAAAGTACTAACCCAACAATACAAAAAATGACACCTATTGTTTTCGATATAGCAAAGCCTTCTTTATAAAATAAAACACCTACCGGAATCAGCATAATAGCCAACAGAATATTTGCCACCAATAAACCAACACTTACGTTCCAACCAGCACGATAGGCCATTAAATAGCCAAATTCAAGCCCTATAATAGCTACGCCAAGTGTCAAACTTGTCCAATTTACTTCTTAATGGATTGAAGCATCCCCTATCATTATAGCAGAAAAAATAGGGAAATATTTCTTGACAACAATGTTCTGCAAGTGTTATAATTCGACCGAAGTCAGTTAATGAGGTGTTTGCTATGGCTCGTCCGTCACAAGACCATCAAATAAGAATTAGAGAAATCCTGGATGTTGCTGAACCGTTGTTTTATGCCAAAGGCTATCACGAGACAGCAATTAGTGACATCGTAAAGAAAATGGGCATCGCCAAAGGAACATTCTACTATTACTTTAAATCGAAACAAGAAATACTGGAAACGTTGATTAAACGCCGCATTTCTGCATTTATGTCGGAAGTACAGGCGATAGCTGACTCCGCCGGGATTACTTCGCCGCAGAAAATTGAATCCGTGATTCAGGCTATGTTTAGAACCATTAGAAATAATGATGAAGGACTGGTATTTGAATACTTATATAATGACAGAACTCTGCATATCCTGGATAAGATAAGCCGTGAAGGAATACGGCAGTTAACACCGGTGCTGCTGAAAATTATTGAAAATGGAAAACAGCAAAATGATTTTAAGGTCCCCCATCCCTTAGCAGCAGTAAACGTAATTCTAGCTGTCGTAGACTCAATGTTTGATGCAATCTATGAGAAATCTCCTGACGACTTGCTGGTTTCCCAGCGCATTCTGGCAGAATCTCTCATTGAAAAAGCACTAGGATTACCGGGGAAAACTATACATATTGAAGAAAACGAGATTGCTTAAAAACGCCCACCTGCGGCGCCGTGCAAATTACGTGAGACATGTTTTTAAACACGCTCAAAAAAATCGCTAAAAAAACGCCAGTATAGGCGGTTTTTTAGACTCATTAATCGACCCGATTCGAAAAACTGCTTCCAACCTTTGCAGTAAAGAAGTCATTTTTCCCGGTGCCGGGAATTGAATCCATAGTACGTCATCCAGTTACATCATACTAAATATCCGAGTAGCGTTTTAATGAAGTATTGCTTATTAATTTTGTGTAAGGAGGGCAGCAAAATGTGTACGATTATTCATGGCATTCCGGTTATAGCAGGGTCATCATTGCCATGGCCGGAAACCAGCGAACTTGTATCCGAATTGGTGCAAGAGTGGGCCTGGGAAGGCAGGGAGCTTGGAAGAATTGAGCTTATGAGCGATGGACAGTCGATTCGTATTTGCGCTTATACCAAGCCGGTTGTCAAGCTTGTTCCAATAAAAACAATAAGTGAGGAGTAATATTATGGAACAATTAAAGTGGCTGTCAAATGTATCAAAAAAGAAATTATATTATGGTTTAACCGCGGCAGTAGTTCTAATTTGCATCATAGGCGGGTTTCTGTGGAAAGGGAACAGTCAGGCCAAACCGATGCTGGAGGATATTCCCCTGGTACGGGCCGCAAAAGTAGCTTCGGCAGGTGCAGCCCAAAACTACATCTATTCCGGTGAAGTGCGTGGCCGCTTTGAAAGCCAGTTGGCGTTTCAGGTTGGCGGCAAAGTGGTGAAACGCAACGTGGAACTCGGCAGTACTGTCCGCGCCGGGGACGTGCTTATGCAGCTTGATCCCAAAGACTTGCAGCAAACAGTAAACAGCAATTCGGCTCAGGTCTACTCTGTGGAGTCGCAGCTTAGGCTGGCGGAAAGCAATTTGAACCGCTACCGGCAATTGTATGACCAAAGCGCTATAAGCCGTGCTCAACTGGACCAGTACCAAAACGCCTATGAAGTTGCCGTGGCGGCTGTCCGCCAGGCATCGGCCCAATACTCGCAAGGGGCCAATCAGTTAGATTACAGTATGCTCTATGCGGATAAGGCCGGTGTCATTTCCAGCATTAACGCCGAAGCCGGGCAGGTGGTCAGTGCCGGGCAAACGGTGCTGACCATTGTGCAGGACGGGGAACGGGAAATAGAAATAAGTGTGCCGGAAAACCGGGTAGAAGAATTGCGCAAAGCAACGCAGATTAAAATTACATTCTGGGCCCTTGCCAATACAGTGGCAGAGGGGAAGGTAAGGGAAATCGCGCCCATGGCCGATCAAACCACCCGTACCTATAAAGTTCGCATCAGCTTGCTAAATCCGCCGCCGGAAATCAAGCTGGGAATGACGGCGGCAGTGGAAGTTGCCGGTTCCGGTGGGCAGGCAGCCGCCACTGCCCTGATCCCTTTAACTGCTGTTTATCAGACAAATGATGCTCCCTGTGTCTGGGTTGTAAACGACAATACGGTAAGCTTACGCCCGGTGAAGGTAGGGGCCTTTGGCGATGCCGGTATCCAGGTGCTTTCCGGACTCAATCCCGGCGAAATCATTATTACGGCAGGAGTCCATAAATTGCGGGAAGGACAAAAGGTGCAGATAGCCGGGGGTGATAACTTGTGAAGAATATCAACCTAACGGAATGGGCGTTGAATCACAGGCAAGTGGTTTACTTTTTTCTTCTTATTATCTTTATCGGCGGGATTTTTTCTTATCGAAACCTTGGACGGATGGAAGATCCTGATTTTACTATCCGTCAAATGATCGTAACCGTCAACTGGCCAGGCGCTTCGGCCCGGCAGGTGGAAGAGCAGGTTACGGATAAAATTGAAAAAAAATTACAGGATACACCGGGGTTAGATTATCTAAAAAGTCAATCCAACCCTGGACAATCCATGATTTATGTTGCACTAAAAGATGACGCAGTGACTGAAAGCCAGATTCGTCCCACTTGGCTGGAAGTACGCAATATGGTCAATGATATTAAAGGCACACTGCCGCAAGGAGTCGAGGGACCCTATTTTAATGACCGGTTTGACGATGTGTTCGGCTGCGTTTATGCCTTAACCGGCGATGGATACAGTTACGAGGATTTACGGGAACGGGCGGAAAAAATTCGCAGAATCCTGCTGGGTGTGCCAAGTGTAAAAAAAGTAGAACTTATCGGTGTACAGGCCGAAAAAGTTTATATTGAAATAGAAACTGCCAAACTGGCGCAACTAGGTATTGCTCCGTCAGACATTACGAGCGCTGTGCAAGCCCAGGATGCAATGACGGCCTCCGGAATGATCGAGACATCATCTGACAATGTATATTTGCGCGTGACTGGTATGTTCGAGAATCTGGATGATCTGAAAGCTCTCCCCATCCGGGCCAACGGGCATACCTTCCGGCTAGGGGATATTGCCAAAATTACCCGCAGTTATATTGATCCACCGGACTCCAAAATGTATTTCAACGGCCAGCCGGCCGTCGGCCTGGCTTTATCTATGGAAAAGGGCGGCAATATCCTTACTCTCGGCAGCAACTTAGACAAAACATTGTTACAAATCAAAAAAGACCTGCCACTGGGCTTGGAATTAAACTCCTTTTCAAATCAACCAAAAGTTGTTAAAGAATCCATTAATGAATTTGTGGAATCACTGGCAGAAGCCATCGCCATTGTACTGCTTGTCAGTTTTATCAGCCTTGGCGTGCGTTCCGGTGTTGTTGTCGCCCTATGCATACCTCTGGTAGTTACCGGTGTATTTATTTCCATGAAAATACTGGGAATTGACCTTCATAAAATTTCCCTGGGAGCGCTGATTATCGCCTTAGGCCTTCTGGTTGACGATGCCATCATTGCAATTGAAATGATGATTGTCAAACTGGAACAAGGCTGGTGCCGGGAAGATGCAGCCTGTTACGCCTACACATCAACTGCCTTTCCGATGCTGACCGGGACGCTGATTACCTGTGCCGGATTTATTCCGGTGGGTTTCTCCAAGGGATCCGCCTCTGAATATATGGGCAGTTTATTTTCCGTAATTACCATCGCCTTGCTTATTTCATGGGTGGTGTCTGTGATGGTGACCCCGCTATTAGGACATAAACTGATAAAGATTTCCCCTGTCAGCAATATGCATGACATCGATATTTACAACACCAGGTTTTACCGCATGTTCAAGCGCATATTGACGTGGTGTCTTCTTAATCGAAAACGGGTACTGTCCATTACCGCGGCTTGCTTTGTCGGTTCTATATTCTTACTGGGGCTGGTAAAACAGGAATTTTTCCCGGCCTCAGCCCGCCCGGAATTAATTGTGGAAATGAGGTTGCCCCAGGGAGCATCCATTCAGGCAACGGAACAGGAGGCCAATCGATTTGCGCAGTACTTTACCGACGATGCCGACCTGGTGAACTATACCTATTATATCGGACAAGGGGGCCCGCGTTTTGTTTTGGTCTTCGATCCGGTACTTCCTGATTTGAGTTTCGCGCAATTCATTTTCGTTGCCAAAGATACCAAAGCCCGTGACGAACTGGCGAAAAAAGTGCACGAGCTTCTGGCCACCGAATTTCCGGACGTGCGCGGCAATGTTAAAATTCTAAATACCGGCCCTTCGGCTCCTTACCCAGTCATGCTCCGTGTCAGTGGCTATGACCATGACAAAGTCCGCGAAATTGCCGGACAAGTACAGGACCGTATGGCCGCCGACCCCAATCTTACCGATGTAAACTTAGACTGGAATGAAAAAAGTAAAGTCATGCATTTGACTATCGATCAGGACAAGGCCCGTATGCTGGGCATTAATAGCCAAACGCTGGGCACAAACCTACAGGCCTTGTTGTCGGGGACAACGGTCGCTGAATTCCGCGAAAAAGACAAGACGGTCGGGATTGTATTTCGCATAAATCCGGACAGCCGCGATAGCTTTTCCCGTATTAAAGATTTAAATATTCACATCGGCAACGGCAAATTTGTCCCCTTGGATCAAATCGCCAAAATCAGTTTTGATGCGGAAGAGGGACTGATCTGGCGCCGTGATTTGAAGCCTACCATTACGGTTCAGGCCAATACTGTGGAAGGCGTATTGGGCAATGACGCGACCCAGCAGGCGTATGCCAACCTGAAGGAGCTCCGTGCTGCGCTGCCGCCAGGCTACAGCATCGATATTGACGGTCCTTCAGAAATGAGTGCGAAAGCCATCGGCTGGTTGCTGCAGCCCGTACCTGCCATGCTCGTCATTATTGTCTCTCTGCTCATGTTCCAGCTGCAGAATATACCGAAGATGGTGCTGACTGTGCTGACTGCACCGCTAGGGATTATCGGCGTCAGTGTGGGTCTCCTGGTAACAGGAAGGCCGATGGGCTTTGTTGTGGAACTGGGCATACTGGCACTGTCAGGTATTATTATCCGGAACTCGGTTATTCTCATTGATCAAATTGAGCAACATAGCAAAAGTGGAGAAGCCCTGTGGGATGCCATCATTCATGCGGCAGTCACCAGATTCAGGCCCATCATGCTCACGGCTGCCGCCGCTATTTTAGCCATGATCCCGCTGGTGTCAAGCATCTTCTGGGGACCAATGGCGGTGGCCATTGCGGGAGGTCTTTTTGGCGCCACTGTATTGACGCTGTTGGTACTGCCTACGATGTATGCCGCCTGGTATAAAGTACAGCCCGGCAGTACGTTGCAGCCAACAGCGGCGGAATATGCCGGACAGACGGGCAGCCATAAAGTGGAAGGCTAGCGGCAAGAATCTGTCAGGGGAGTTGGCAATTACGATTTCCCTAAACGCGCATTTTCCAAGGCAGTTAAATCCAATTTTTTCATTTTCAAGAAAGCCTCTGTAACTCTACGAATTTCATCCCTTGACCCAGAAAACATAATCTCATCCATGTTTTCCGGTACAATTTGCCACGATACTCCGAATTTGTCCTTTAACCATCCACATTGTTCTGCTGTAGGTACGGCAGAAAGTGTATCCCAAAAATAATCAATGTCTTTTTGATCTTTACAGTTTACAATAAATGAAAATGCCTCATTAAAACTGAAATCTACGTCAAATCCGTTATCCATTGCTGAAAAATCAATACCGAAAAGTTTAAAAGTGGCATAATTCACCTTTGCTTTTGAGGACATTGCTTCTCCAACGCCGTATCTGTTGATTATTCCTATTTCTGAGTTTTTAAAGACTTCCGCATAGTACTTTACTGCTTCTTCCGCTTTTCCGCATACACCATTTGAGAAAAGCAAGTTTGCTGTGATCTTTTGAACTGTTTTCCCGCTATCCACAAGCATCAACTGCCAAGACAAACCATAGCGATCCTGAACCCAGCCGTACCTCTTACTAAAGGGGTATTCACCAAGTGGCATTAATTCAGTCCCGCCTTCTAATAAAGCTGTCCATTTAATATTAACTTCTTCTAAAGAGGAGCAAGCTACCATCAAGGAAATCGATGGATTAAATCTGAAGTAAGGTCCTGCACTTATTGCCCTAAATTGCTGCCCGGCCAATTTAAAACTTACGAGTTCTGCATCTCCTGAAGGTGTGTTTTCGATAATTGTCGTATTTAATAGTTTGGACTGGTCGAATAAACTGATATAAAACAAGGCAGCTTCTTTAGCTTCTTTGTCATACCATAGATGGGGAATAATCTTTTGCATATAAATCTCTCCCTGTTAGTTTATAGTTACTTGACGAAAGTCGTCGTATTCATAGCATTACCTATTTCCTACCGATAAAGGTATGCCGTTGCCCAAGACCACAGGATTGACCAGAACCAGTATTCATCGCGCGCCAACCAGATCGGACAATTATTAACTTATGCTATAAACGTGCCATGCTATGCCGTTTTCCGTGACTCCGTAACGAGGAACATGCGGCATAAAAATTTTTGCTGTTTGGCCGGCGGTGATCTTTTGGGTATCACGACGGCGTACATTGTGACTGGCAGCGGATAGTGGGGCAGGTTTGGGGCAGATGATAGGTCTTGGCCTTGTAGTTTTGTTAGGAGAGAATCAGATGCAATATAACATCAACGGAAAAGAATACACTTATAATGCCAGCATACTTGCCAATGAACAGATACGACTTAGTTTTAATAATCTGGCTCAAAAAACATTTAGATTAAACTTCGAAACTTGGTATCAGAACGGTTATTGGGAAAAGGGCTATATTCCCCATGTTCTTCTGGACAATAGCCTTGTTGTCGCAAATGTTTCGGTAAACATAATAAATACCATATGGAAAAGCCAAAAAAAATGTTACATTCAGCTTGGAACTGTTATGACGGACATTGAGTATAGGAATAAAGGTTTGGCACGCTTTTTAATCAATAAAGTCCTGGAAGAATGGACAGATAAATGCGATGCAGTTTATCTTTTCGCCAACGGCAGTGTACGTGACTTTTATCCTAAATTTGGTTTTGTAACAGCAATTGAATACCAGAGTGAAATGCCTATTAATAAAACCCAGGGTACTGTAAAAAAGCTTGATATGTCATCTGCACAGGACAGAGTATTCTTACTAAGTAAATATGCAGAATCAAATCCATTTTCAGTTTTGCCAATGTTAGATAATGCAGGTTTATTTATGTTTTACTGTACACAGTTTATGATTGATAATATTTACTATATTGAAAAGTATGATGCAATTGTAATAGCAGAATATAAAGATGATAACTTATTATGCTTTGATATATTCTGCAGTAATGACAAAGACTTGAGTGATATTCTATCCATCATGGCGACAGAAAGGACTAAAAATGTAGTGTTCGGTTTTACGCCAAAGCAGGCTTGTGACTACAAAATATCGCAGTTCAACCAAGAAGATACTACGTTGTTTGTTTTAAACAGTAAAGAAAATATCTTTGCCCACAATCAGTTAATGTTTCCGTTGCTGTCTCATGCTTAAAAGGGGGGCAGAGCAGGACATTTCTTTGACATCAAGATCAGTGATAAAAATGTTGGTAAAACGAGAGCGTTCTAAGTGCTCGTTTTGTATTGTCGAGAACAAAAATCCTGCAAGATTTTGAAAATCTTGCAGGATTTTTGTTGTTTCATGAAAATATTTACTGTAGAAATATTTTCTTATACAGTGATGGTTGTGGTTTTCTATAATACTGCAATGGAGATGAAATATGAAGAACTTGTTCAAAGGCGCATTAGGCATATTGGTATTATTTATCGTGGTTGCAATATTTTGGAGACCGAGCACTGGGCCGCACGGTATAAAAATAGTTGCCGAACCGGGAGTAAAGTCGGAGCATTTGGCGATGGTTCGAAAAACGGTTGCGATTTTTAATAATATTTTACAGCAGGAGATTGGAGCAACTCTGGAACGGGATGTGACAGTTTTCGTCTGTCCCTCCAGGAAAAGTTATCGTCAGGTGCTCCAGCGAGAGCTTGGCCTAAACTCGGCTGAGGCAGAGCAAGAGTCAAGAATATCCGATGGCATTTCCCGTGGGAAATCCAATGTCTCTGTCGTCCATTTTGATTTGACAGATGGTGCATCTGCTGAATCAAGGGCTTATTTCGCAACAGCTCATGAGTTGTTTCATCAATTGCAATACCAGTTAACTAGAAATAATATGGGGAAATCTTTGTATTGGCTTGATGAAGGATCGGCTGATCTGGTTGGCGCGATTGTTGCATCAAAATTAGGTTTTCAAAGTTTAGATAAATGGAAATTAGATCAGATTAATGTATTGAGAGCAGCTGAAAGCCACGTCTCACCGCAAGCAATTATATTTACGGACTTTGACAAGTGGACAACGTTTAGTGTGCAAAAACAGCATCCATATGAAATGTCCGACTTGATGCTATTCTATCTGCTAAAACAATCAGGACCAAGCGATTATCGGTCGATAATCAAATATTATCGTTTGATCGGACAAGGCATGGAACCCCAGGCCGCTTTTGAACAAACATTTAAAGTTTCCCTTAAAAACATGATGGCAGGATTTGATCAATGGTTCATCGAGATTACGACCCAGCCGGCCACGATAGAATTTATCTTCGGGCCTGAAGTGCCTGCGCACACAGTAGGTGATTTTGATTTGGGCGCCAAGCTTACTCGACAGTTTTTGATCGAGAACTGGGGCAAAGATATTACCGGTTCTGTACGGCTTGTACTAACGCCAGGCAAGCCGGCTTTTGCTTATGCTTTGACAAGGGAATTTGGCATTGGCGATGTTGAAGCAGCGCAGAAGGCGAAAGATATCACTGGGTGGAATGCCGGAAGCACAATAATTATTGATTTAGGGGTAATGACCACCAAGCAGCAGAGAATTTTCTCAATTGCAAATTTACTGGTCAGTCGTTTCGAATCTGAAACCACTACCCGAAAGAATTCGGAACAATTATACTGGTTTGTAAAAGGGACGTCCGACGCTGCTGCGGCTCTGATTGTCGAAAAAAGCGATGCAGCTATAGTGGCCCAGTACCGATACGCTTGGCAGACTTCGGTGCGCAGAGCGAGGGCGAATCCAGAATTGTCGGAGCTAATAACGCCGCAGTTATGGGATGAAGCCTGCGTTAAATACGGATCAACGCTTGTTAACCATACGGCTGCATTGGCAGGGTTATATCTAGTGGGCAAGTATGGGGTAGGATCAATCAGCACCTGGTGCAAAGTAGTAAAGGAGACTGGCAGTGCCGAGACAGCCTTTCAAAACGTGTTTGGGGTGACTACTGCTCAGTTTTCCCAGGAGTTTTCCGAGTACTTGAATCAATCTGGAAAGTGGCCTGTAAGAAAATAGAACTGGGAGTGAGGATAATGCAGCGGTTTTTAAGAAAAAATTCTCATAAATTTATATTTTATTTGAATTTTTAGCGTCGAATTGAATGCAGTATAACTTCTTATATAACCCATCGGTATTAATTAATTTATCATGTGTGCCATATTCGACTATTCTACCTTTATCCATTACCAGTATTAAATCGGCCTTTTTAACAGTAGATAAACGATGAGCTATAACGAAAGATGTACGACCAATCATTAGTTTGGTTAATGCTTCTTGTACTAATGATTCACTTTCAGTATCTAGTGCTGATGTCGCTTCGTCAAGAATAAGTATTCGAGGATTTTTTAATATAGCACGGGCAATAGCGATTCGTTGCCGTTGACCACCCGATAGTTTTGCCCCTCGTTCGCCGATAGGTGTCTCATAAGCATTGGGCATGTCCATAATGAAAGCATGGGCATTTGCCGCTTTTGCTGCAGCTATAACAGATTCGCGAGATGCATCAAGGTCACCATATAAAATATTTTCGTATATTGTTCCGTTAAATAGCAGTGTTTCTTGTGGCACTATTCCAATTTGCTCACGCAATGATTTAAGTGTTACTTCTTTAACATTGATACCATCAATTAATATATAGCCGGAAACTGGATCATAAAAGCGGGGGATAAGGTTAGCAATTGTTGTTTTTCCGGCTCCGCTCGGCCCAACAAAGGCCACTACTTGCCCAGGTATAACCTCAAAAGAAAGATTGCTTAAAACTGGTTCACCTTGTTTGTATTCGAATGTGACATTGCGGTAAGTGACGTAGCCGTTAATAGGTGGCAATACTTTGGCACCAGGTAAATCTTTAATATCTGGTTCAATATCTATTATCTCAAAAACTCTTTGGGCAGCTGCCAAAGCTTTTTGGATATTACCATAGACACTACTGAGACGTTTTATGGGGTTGGAAAGATTGATCGCATATGTTAAAAAACTAACGAGTGAACCTGAAGTTAATTTACCACTTATTACTTCATGGCCTCCGTACCAAATAATTCCGGTAACGCCTATTGCTGTCAGAATGTTAATTACCGGAGTTATTATAGACGTTACTTGGACGGTTTTCATTTGTGCCCGGAAATTTTGATCGTTTTCGTCATCAAAACGTCCTAATTCATATTCTTCGCGAACAAATGACTTAATTACCCTTACTGATAACAGTGATTCCTGAAGAAACCCAGTGATGTCTGCTGCCCGTTCTTGTAAAATCCGGCCTTTAATTCGCAGCTTTCGACCAGAAACATTTATTGCTTGTACAATAAATGGTAAACCAATAAAAGTAATTAGCGATAGCTTCCAATCAATATAAATCATGAACACGATAGAACCAATTAATACTACTGACTGGGTGATTAATTCAATTACACTATCAACCAAAGCGCTTTGCAAGGCGGATACATCGTTAGTAATGTAACTCATAATGGCACCTGTCTGGCGAGTTTCAAAAAATAAGAGGGAGAGTCGTTGCAACTGCTGATATATAGCCCTGCGAATATCAATAATAACTTTTTGCCCAACGTATGCCATGAAATAAGTCTGTCCATATAAAAAGACGCTTTGCATCACAATGAGTAAAATAATACCGACAGCGATAATATTAAGAGTAACAACGTCTTTTGTAGCTAACACATTATCAATTATATCTCCGATAATTTTTGGGATATATAGATTTACTCCAGCGGCCAGAATAGTGCATATCATTGCAATTACTATTCGCAAAATATAGGGTTTAACATAACGAAGCAAACGAAAGTACAGTTTCATTTAATCTCCTTAAGCGAAGTTTGTATTAAATTAGAAGTAGAAAGCTTGTTATAATAAGTTAAAAATACCACAAAAAGTAATATTTTTAAAGAGATTTTGCATAAGAGTAATAACTGATATATTTTTGCTTAACCAACCTCGGTTAATGATTTAATTGAGGTTGGTTTTTGCATAAAATTGACTAGAGACTACCAAATTAATTTCCATTCTGGCTGATACTTAATTGCAATCGTGGGTGCGCGGGTTTTTTTCTTGATTGCCATAATTGTATATGATAAGCTGAAATAGGGGAGTTACTGCTATGATTTTAAACACAATTGCCAAAATAATTACCAAGTACTTTACCATATGGTTAGCGTTATTTTCACTGTTAGCATTCTTTTTTCCCGCTCCGCTAAAGACTGGCGGCGGTTGGATAACAAACATGCTTGGTGTAATCATGCTTGGCATGGGTTTAACAATGAAGATTGACGATTTCAAACTCGTTTTTTCCAGGCCAAGAGATGTAATTGTTGGCGTAATCCTTCGTTACACAATTATGCCTTTAGTCGGCTTTACTGTTGCCAAGATTCTTGGGTTACCGCCTGCTCTTGCTGCCGGGCTTATTTTGGTCGGATGCTGCCCCAGCGGTACAGCCTCCAATGTGATATGCTTCCTGGCAAGAGGTGATGTAGCTTTATCAGTTACTGTATCGAGTTTTAATATTTTGTTAGCACCTATATTACTGCCGCCTGCTTTTCTGTTGCTGGCAGGACAGTATGTTCATGTCGACGCGGCAGGGATGTTTTATGATACTGTCAAAGTTGTGCTAATACCTGTGATGACCGGGATATTGCTGCGTAAGTACTATGGCAGCTTTATCAATCGCTTTATGGACTTCATACCTGTAATCACAATTATCATTATGATATGGGTAATAGCTATTGTGGTAGCAGTTAGCGCTGCGAAATTAGCCATAGTTGCCGGTATTGCATTTATTGCAGTAGCAATGCACAATGGAACTGGGTTTGCCCTTGGTTATGGGATTTCAAAAGCCATTGGGATGGCAGAAAACAAAGCCCGGGCGATCTGTTTTGAAGTTGGTATTGAGATGTCCGGATTAGCCGTCGTCTTGGCGATGACTCACCTTGATCCTTTAGCGGCAGTACCTGGTGCGATTTTTTCCGTTTGGCATAATATCGTAGGCGGAGTTATTGCAGACTATTGGTCCAAGAGACCAGCATAAGAAAACAAGGACAGGGGCGTTCTTTCCAATAACTTCTGTTTTGAAGTGCATTCAAGAAAAAACCCCAGAAATAGCGCATGACTTTTTCATGCGCTATTTTCTTTCCTATTCATAGACTTAAAACACGATATCGACATTACCGATTGCTCTGAAATATCCATCCCAATGTAACACATTAATGGTAAAATTATGAATAATTACGTAAAATAGGGAGGTGTTTTCAAATTATTAGGAGAATACAACAGTGGATATGTGCTGGGTTCGTATTACAATAACCGTTCGAAATTATTGTAAAATTCAAGTATTGCAAATACGCATTGCAGTGAAATGTGCTAACTGAGGAGAGGATATTTTGGCTCTAATGTATGGGACAATTGTCTGTTTGTTCTTAATGCTTTTTCTCACTTCGGGCTGTGGCGAAAAAACAGCTGGTACAGAAGAAAACAAATACTTTTCAGGACCGGTTGTACAGGACAAATTTGTGCTGGCCGGTTCAGGCAGTAATCTTCCGGTAACCGGAAAATTGGTGGAAAGATATAGTGCCAAAACAGGTATGAAAATTGAATTGCCCAGTAGTATCGGAAGTGACGGGGCAATTAATGCTGTTAAGTCTGAGAAGTTAGAATTAGGGCTCATATCAAGGCATTTAACACCTGCAGAACGCGAACTGGGTTTGAGAGAAGTGCCATACGCCCGCGTAGCAGTTGTTTTTGGAGCGCATAAAAATGTTCTTGATACAGGGGTTTCTACCTCGGACGTAATTGATATCTTTAAAGGTTCTAAGATGAATTGGTCTGACGGCTCAAAGATATATGTATTTGTTAGGGAAAAGAACGACAGTTCAAACCTAATTTTATATGACCAAATACCTGGATTTAAAGATGCTTTATTTGAGTCTTATCAAGATCGCAGGTGGGAAATTTTATATAGAGACAGTGATATGGCTTATGCGCTTAATAGGACCAATAGTACTTTTGGTGTGGTAAATTCTACAGATATAGCAACAAATGATTCTATTAAGGCGTTGGACTTTAACGGCATATCGCCTACCCCGCATAACGTCCTCAACGGTGAATACAAATTAGTCAAAGATCTTTCTTTCGTTTATGAAAACCAGATTAATAGTCGTGGCATGGAGTTTCTTAATTTCGTGTTTTCACCAGAGGGTCAAAAGATAATAATGGACTGTGGCGCTGTCCCGCTTGCGAGGTGATTGCTATGCTATCTAGCTTGCACTTCTCTGACAATTTCGCAAAAAGGATGAAGATATTATCAATATTGATTGGATTGTCCATCAGCCTAACTATGCCTATTGTTTATTTTGCAATCAGCTGGCAGGAGTTTTACTATCATGCTTTAATCCGCAGTGCAGAATTTGCAAACAAGGCAAAGCGGACAATTCAAGAGAATCCTGACCTATGGTACTACAATGTAACTAAGTTTATGGAACTGGCTGATGAATCTAATATTCATAAAGAGATTGAGTCTGTTAAAATATTTGATGCGAATGGTAATCTTATATTCAATCAATTTTTAAATCATGAGACTAGGCTGACCTATCCCTTTCGCTATCCTATTAGGTATAACAATGAAATTTATGGATTTGTCGAGGTTCGGGAAAGCGTTCAACAATTAGTTCTGGGAACGGGTAGACTGGCAATTTTCTGTGCTATTATCGGCACAATCATAAGCGTTATTTTATATAGATATTCTGTTAGTATCGTAAGGTTAGCCGAGAAAGATATTTGGTGCGCAGAGCAGTCTAAAAGACAAGCTGAGCGAGAGGTAGCACGACTGGATCGGCTAAGGATTGTGGGGGAGATGGCAGCCGCTATTGGGCATGAGGTTCGAAATCCGATGACTACGGTCAGAGGTTACTTGCAGTTTCTTTCACAAAAAAATGAATTTTTATCCTTTGAATCTCAATTTCAATTATTAATTAATGAATTAGACCGGGCAAATAGCATTATCACCGAATTTCTTTCACTGGCACATAATAAAGCTGTAACGATGAAAGATTGTAATCTAAATAATCTTATCAAAAAGATCGAACCATTGATTCAGTCTAATGCTCTTATACGAGGATTGTCAGTTCAGCTTGACTTGCAGAATATTCCGGATATATGTATTGATGAGAAAGAAATACAGCAACTAATAATAAATATTTCACAAAACGGTTTGGAAGCAATGAATTCCGGAGGATGTCTCTTTATTAAAACAGATGCAGATGAGAATGATGTCAGGTTGTCAATTATTGACCAGGGTAAAGGTATTGATCCCAATCTACTGCCTAAGATTGGCACTCCTTTTTTTACAACAAAAGAAGCTGGTACAGGACTTGGACTGGCAGTATGTTATAGCATTGCCCATCGACACCGGGCCAACATCGACTTTGAATGTGGTGGAGGTTGTACAAAGTGCATTATCCGTTTTACGCAACCTGCGAAAAACACTAAACGGCAAAGGGTGGGTTCAACCGGGGATGAGTGAGAGAGACAAGAAGAAGCAAAAGGACAGGAACGCCAGACTATGTGAAATTCGATTTTGAAACAGAACCGAAGTCGGGGCTAGGTATACTTGTAAAGACCGTCACTTGCCGGTGGCCGCAGGGTATAATTTTCCATTATGAGGCAAAGAGTCAGCACGATGGCATAAATAAGCTGGGTGTATCCGAGGCTCCAATCATCCTGGATGACCAGAATGTTTCTGCTGGCTAGGAAAATTTGGCCGGCAAAAGAAATAACGTAGGGTACCAGCTTCCAAAACCACCTGTCAAAAAAGAAAAAGAACATTACTTCCAATGTTTCTACTAGTTGATAGAGCAAAATAAAGATCGTGCTGGACCGGTACATGTCCATGGCCAAATTCACGTTGTAATATTGTTTTCCATACAGGAGCAGGAGGGGGATCGGTAAATGGATGATGACAAAAGCGGCAAAGTACAAGGTAATGAATCGCGGTAACCCGCGACGTGTTTTATTCATGAAAGGGAACCACTTCTTTGAGATCACGAGAAAAAGAATGATCGCCGCCGCGGTCATGTAGCAGCGCCACCAATGGTGTTCGTAAATTCCCAGACTAAGGAACAAATGTTCCAGCAGGAGAAAGGCCGCAGCGATTAAGGATATCCAACCGTACCCAAGGCGATAACCCACTACCAGTACCGCCACACCGGGCCATAACGTTGAATTTAGTATAAGGTGCCCAACAATGTTTTCGGCCCAGGGGTTTTCGAATACACCCGGCTTATAAGCGTAGCTGTTAAATAGCCCGAGAACAGCAAATTCCCCCAGCCATGGGAGGCTTGTGGCAAACAGATAGAACACAAGCCAAGTGGACAATCCGGTGAGGTGTCTTTTTTTATATACGGTGAACGTTGCGATGCCGGCGCCGATAACCGCGAGGCAGTTGAACCAAAATAGAGCAGACATAATATTCCTCAATAAGAAATAATTTAAGTTTGATAGAATTATTTTCTACTAAAGAGTAGATAAATATTCTCCGGTCCGTTTACGGATCAGGAAGTATGCAGATTAGAAAGTAGATCAAACAGTCCGCGCAGGGTAGATTTAAATCATCTTCACAACTTCGAATATTGAGCAGGTGTACTAATCACAACCGGAGAACTACAATACTATTGCAGTAATTGAAGCGTTACGATATTTCCTTACACGGGAGCGGTGCTGAAAATATGACTTATAGAAATGAAAGTTTGCAAACTTTTATTTTGCGTATTTTTCAACCGGTTGTAGATAGTATTTCAGGCCTTGAAAATATATGGCTGAAGTTTGTCGACCATTCAGGCAAATATGTTGTCACACCAAAAACTAAGGAGCAATGTCTCTTTTGTCAGTACATAAGGAGCAGCAAAGAAGGCAATAGAAGATGCCTCGGCTCATGCAAACAAGCTGTATTCATGGGAAGAACGCATAGTCCCCCTTTTTTTATTCAGTGTCATGCCGGATTATCTGTGCTGGCAGTTCCGATTATAATGGAAGGACGGAATCTCGGTGGACTGGCTATAGGCGAAATTGTAGATAAGCCAAAATCTTATATTTTGCAAAGATTATCCGGCCTAGGCTTAAATGACAAAAATCTGGCAGATTTAGCAGATTTATATGAAGATATTCCGGTTATAGGACAAAATCGTGTTTCTAAGTTGGCTGAAACTTTATATCAATTAAGCAACAATTTTATAAAGATTGGAGTTGCCCTTGCGCAATCTGATCATTATAAGCGAGAATTTAATAAAAATGATTTATTAAGTGAATACAGGCAATGTATTGAGTTCAAGCAAAACTCGTTAAACTTACCTGCTGTTGCTAACAATAATGTACCATCTTTACATATGCAAAAGCTGATCAGCGATGCCGAAAAATATATAACCAATAACTATGACAAACCGATTGACTTAAAAGATGTGGCTAATTTTATTCATCTTAACCATACCTATTTTTCTTATTTATTCCGGCATGTTACCGGATATACATTTAAGAATTATTTAACCCAGTTGAGGATTGAAAAAGCAAAGCAATTTCTATTAAATTCTTCGCTAACAGTGACGGAAATAGCGAAACTTGTTGGTTATCCTGACAATAATTATTTTAGCAGGATTTTTAAAAAGGAAACCGGATGTCCTCCCAGCTATTATTACAAGCTAAAAAAAATCCAGATTTGACGAAAGTAATAACAGAGACTTTGTAGCACGTTGGAAGTACAATAGTGTTACAGAGTCTCTGTTGTAGCGGAATGCTTAATATACTAAAGGGAGGGTAAACATATTTATGACAAAATCCAATATACCGTTATTAGAAGTTGACGAGGCAAGAATCACAATAATCATGGACAATACTGTCGACTTACTAATGGGAGATAGCAAAGTGGCTCATAGGTTCGATTTAAGCGCAAACCGTTTGTTTCCAATAGCAGAGCATGGTTTTTCCGCGCTGATTCAGGTTACATGCGGAGATAAAAAAGGAACAGTATTATTAGATGCAGGTATAAGCGCCAATGGTATCTTACATAACATAGACGCATTAGGAGTAAATCTGCAGGATATTCAAGCGGTAATACTCAGCCACGGTCACAGTGACCATACTTTAGGATTGCCTGGTTTAATTGGGCGGCTGGGTTCGCAAAAGTTCTCCCTTGTTTTTCACCCGGATGCATATCTGGAGAAAAAACTTGTAATGCCTGGTGGATATGAATTCAGTGTCTCCCCACCCAAGATAGCAGATTTGCGGCAAGAAAATATCACATTTATGGAAAAGAAAGATCCAACCCTGCTGATTGACGACATGATTCTTGTTACAGGTGAAATAGACCGCACTACGGAATTTGAAAAAGGATTACCGATTCACTATACGAAACGTACTGGCGACTGGGAACCCGATCATTTAATAAAAGATGATCAATGCGTTGTATTAAATGTGCAGGGTAAAGGATTAGTGATTATTACAGGATGCGGCCATTCCGGGATTATCAATACTATTCGTTATGCGCAGGCCTTGACCAATGTCCGGCAAGTGTATGCGGTGTTAGGAGGATTCCATTTAACAGGTGGTATATTTGAAAAGATTATTCCCGCGACAGTTGCCGAGCTGCAAAAAATTAATCCAGCTTATTTAATGCCCGGTCACTGCACCGGCTGGTCTGCCATACATCAAATAGCAAGTGCCATGCCGGAAGCCTTTATTCCCAATAATGTCTGTACAACATTGGTTCTCAAAAGCTGAATTCAGAACTCAAGGATGACATCTGAGGACGTTCTTTTTCTGTCAGTCACATCAACAGTGATGGACAGATGAGGACGTTCCTTTTTTACATCAACAATAGCGATAAAATGTTGAGAAAACGGGAGCGCCCCTGTAAGTCACTTTGTCTGGACAAGGTTTAAGAAACGGCGATAAAGTTGAGTTTTAATCTTCCAATTCCTAATTCCCATAGTCTAAGAGAAATTTTTAGAAAATTATTAGAGATAATGTAATTTATAGCAGGCGATTGACAATAATTGTCGAAATTAAGTATGTAAGAATGGTATAGTAAGTAACAATATTTTGGGGAGAGATGCTATAAATGAGTGTTAAAGTTATGGTTGTTGATGATTCGCCTTTTTCAAGAACCCTTATTGCTGAAACCCTTAATGATAGTGGATATGAAGTTGTCGGGGAAGCCGATTCACTGGATTCCTTAATAGAAACATACAATAGCTGTAAGCCTGATATTGTAACAATGGATATTGCAATGCCTGGAGCCGATGGTTTCGAATGCAGTAAAGCGCTTCGTTTAAGTGATCCTAATGCCAAGATAATCCTGGTAAGCTCGATGAAAGATGAAGAGACAGAAGCGGAAGCCCGGCGGATTGGAGTCGTTGGTTATGTCCAAAAGCCGGTAGACGGAGAAACGTTGACGAAAGTAATTAATAATATTATGTCACCCGATTTACTGTTTGAGCAATTAATGGAAAGGGGATTTGAGACGTTTAAAGAAGCGCTTGCCCAAAATATTACCCGCATGGCGAAAACGCCGGTGACATTTGTTTCTATGGACGATTCAAGTACACAATATAAGTCTCTGGGGATTACAACAGTTATAGGCATTATTGGTCGTCATTCAGGGTCAATGATATTAGATATATCTGAGGAGTCCGCTGAAAAGATAGCAGAAGCAGTTTTACGACGTCCTCCCAAAAACCGGCAGGAAGTAATATCGATGGTAGCGGAACTTGCCAATATAGTTGCCGGAATTGCCTGCTCCATACTTAATAAAAAAGATAAATCATTTGGCTTGCGGGTGTCTCCACCCAGTATATTTCATGGTACCACGGCAGAGATTATCAGCCCTAATGTCAAGGTTGACGGTGTTTTTGCTGAAACGGACTTTGGTCGGGTATTCTTAGGAGTTGGCTTTAAAAAGGGGACGGCGTTATGGATGTAAATCTTATAAACCCAATTTTGATTGCTTTTTCGGAAATACTTCCCCAAATTGGTTTTCAGACTATCGAAAAGAAAAATGTTTCTTTAGTGGGAGCTACTTTGGATTATGATGGCGCACTGATTAATATTTCAGTGATTGGGGCAATAAAAGGCGCAATCTTGATAGGCATGGATCTTGATTCCGCTAAACGTTTCGCATCGAAAATGATGATGGGTATTGACGTACCGGACTTCGATACAATTGCGCAAAGTGCAATTTCCGAAATGGGTAACATGGTTTGCGCGAATGCCTGCACCCAGTACAGTAAAACAGGAATAACCGGTCTTGATATTTCTCCTCCCATGCTCATGATTGGCCGGAGAGGACAGGTTACTTTACCTGTTTCCAAGACAATTGTCGTACATATGTTAGCTGATAATATCGATGTTCAAGTATATATAGGCTTGGTGCAATAATATTTAGCGAAGTACGGGTACAAATGATAAATATGGGGGTACGGCTATGCGGCTTTTGATCATAGACGACTCATCGCTTGCGCGAACGCGTATAAAAAGTTTTTTTTCGGAAACTGCCAATATTGAGTTTGCAGAGGCAGCTAATGGGATCGAAGCTTTAGAAAAACACCGTATTTTTAGTCCGAATGTTATTATTTTAGATTATATTATACCTGCGCCTGACGGGTTAGCAATTCTTAAAATTATTTCTCAAATTGACAATAACGCAAAAGTCATCATGATCACTACATTAGGAAATCAGAAATATATTTATGAGGATTGCGTTAAATGCGGTGCTTCTGCCATACTTACAAAACCGCTAACGAAAGCGGTGATGATGGAAGCAATTCAGAAAGCAATTCCGGAGATTCGGATTTGTGATAGCAAGGGTGATATAGGTTGAAGAAAATTACAATTGACAACCTCAAAGAAGGCATGATTTCCGGTCAGACGATTTGTGGTAACCGGGGTATGATTTTGCTGTCCAAAGGAGCCACCTTGACCAATTCAATTATTCAACGGCTGGAGAAATTTGATATTGATACTGTCGACATCAAAGAAGAAAATGATGAACTGACTGAGGACTGTAGTACAAATACTCAAACTGCTGCAAAGGCAATATCTGCAGTAAAAGATCTTGCTGCTGGTATCGTTGATCTTCGGACAATTAATGTAAAAAATAACATTGCTGAAATCGAGCATGTTATACAGTCTATTTTGAAAAAACCTTTTATTCAAGAATTTCTTGCGGATTGCGCCGAAGATGAATTACTCTATCATCATAGCATGCGTACGGCTATATTGAGCATAAATGTTGGGCTGGCCAAAGAATATGATGCAGTGAATCTTGAATGTATTGCGATGTGCGCTATTTTACATGACTGTGGTATGGGAAATAAATTTAAAGAGCAAGATACTGAACATCCTTTCGCCGGGTTTATGAAATTAAGAGACAACCTGGACATTGATATGGTGATTGCTTTAGCTTGCTTGCAACACCATGAAAATTACAATGGCGGTGGGTATCCGTTTTCATTCAACCGTACCCAAATTTCCGATTTTGCCAGCGTGCTTGCGGTGGTAGATTACTATGACCGTTTAATTATGAAAAAGAAAGATCCCCGTAAAGCATTGTTTGAAACTATCGGGAAAAAAAATACCATGTTTGCTCCTGACATTGTAGAATTGTTTGGGGCTACTATTGATTGGTCGCGACTTTTCTCGAATACTCCGTCGCAAGCTTAGCCGCCATTCCGATGGAAGTTAACACCATATTAGGATTGGAAGCGAAGGCAACGTTAAAAAGGCAGTGACAGATCAACCTTGAGCCTGACGACTTCCTTTTTTGACAGCCAGAACCCTCTTTGTCAAACAAGGCAGAAAGGGTTTTTCTTATTCAAGCCAATAAAAATAAATTCCAAATTTCTTGCTAGCCTTGGTATAATTAACTAGATTATATTTACCGAAGCAAGTCCTGTAGATCTGCTAAAGGAGGACACTGCCAATTGACATTCTATGAACTTTCAACTGTTGCTGCTTTATCTGCTACTTTCGCTGTAATATGTGTTTATTTTTTTCTGTTTTCGTTATACCGGCATTCTTATATTGGCTTATGGGTAGTTTTCTGGATTGTCTATTTTGGGAGTCAATTCATTTACCGTACTCCATTGCATCAATTACCGATGTCATTTTTAGTCGGACTTGAATTAATATCAACTGCAAATTATGTACTGCTTGTGTTTGCCACAAGTCAATTTTTGGGACGAAAGATGCACAAGGGATGGTATTACTGGGCGCTTGGCGTTACTGTGTTATCCAATATTGGTACTATAAGTGACGCGCCATTCATTGTAAAAGCATTACCTTGTATATTGTTTATTGCCTATGTTAACTTTTGGCACGGATGGATGTTCATTCGCTGCCTTGACAGCAAAGGCTGGGGGAAAAATATCGTGGGAATGGCTTTTATTGGTACTGGCATACATGCTATAGATATGCCTTTCCTCATGTCAGTAAACTGGTTTGCCCCATGGGGATTTTTAATCAGCAGCGCCCTCAGGTTTATCATCTCAATTGGCACTTTGATGCTCTATGTGGAAAAGAATTTCCGTGAATTGGTTATAAAAGAGAAACAGTATCGGCTCCTGGCCGAAAATGCGGCCGATACAATTTACCACTACCGCTTGAGGCCGCAGCGCGGTTTTGAGTATATCAGCCCTTCAGTTTTGAAACTGACTGGTTATACTCCTGAAGAGTACTATGAGTCACCTGATCTGCTCTTTTCACTTGTCTACCCGAATGACGCTTTCTTAGTGGACTGGCTTACCAGAGATCCGGTTTCCGGTGCGTCCAGACCGCTTGTCATGCGCTTTCTTCGTCGTGACCACACCGTGGTGTGGGCGGAACAAACGACTGTTCCGATTTTTGATAAAGATGGGTTATGTACCGGTTTTGAAGGAATCATCAGGGATATTTCGCTTCGCAAGCAATTGGAGCAGGATGTTGCCCGCCTGGATAGACTGAGTGTGGTTGGACAAATGGCCGCGAATTTAGCGCATGAAATTAGAAATCCTATGACAATAGTGCAGGGTTACTTGCAATTTCTACGGAAAAAGTCCGATTTATCCCATTATCAGGAGCACTTTAATCTGCTGCTTGGCGAACTGGGACGAGCAAATTCGATTATCACAGAGTATTTAGGTCTTTGCAAAAATAAATCGCGCAATATGAAAGTTTGCCAGTTAAATGATATCATCCAGGAAATGTATCCGTTGTTAAAAGCATCTGCCAATGCTGCATGCATAGATGTGTGCTATAGTCCGCAGTCAATACCAAATATCCGCTTGGATGAAAAAGAAGTACGTCAATTGATACTGAATTTAGTCCGCAACGGGCTGGAAGCAATGGAGTCCGGTGGGACGATTACCTTGCGAACATATGTTACTGACAGCGAAGTTGCCCTGGAAATTCAAGACCAAGGCAAGGGAATTCCGCCGGATGTTATAGAAAACCTAGGAAAGCCCTTCCTGACTACAAAAGAAAACGGTACCGGTCTTGGTCTTGCTATTGTATACAGGATAGCGAACGAGCATCAGGCTAAAGTTCAGGTGAAGTCGGGCCCGGAAGGAACTACTTTTACTATCATATTTAGGACTGCATAATTGCCGCGCATGGCTTAAACCGTACTATTATTATAATAAACTTGCCGCCGCCTGATCGGCCAGCCACAGCAGCTCTCCGTTCGTTGGCCGGATGAGCTGTGCGGGAAGATGGTGCGGCTGATAGTTGCCTTTCAATACTTCGCGCAACGTTTCTGCTTTTTCACTGCCGGCCACAAGAAACAAAATAAATTTGGCATTGTTAAGTGCATTGGGCAGTAATGAAATACGGTAAGCTTGCAATTTGTCAACCCAAAAGGCAGCGACACAGTCTTCTTTGTCATAGGTGGACTTGGCGGCGGGAAATAGAGAGGCAGTATGTCCGTCACTGCCCATGCCCAGGATGACGAAGTCAAAGACCGGGCACTTTCCCGCAGGCAGACGGAAAAAATTCTCAAGTTTTGTTTGATATGATTTGGCCGCAGCCGCGGGATCTGACTGTTCTGCTTCAATACGAAATATCTGTTCAGGCCGAACGGGGATTTTGGCCAACAATGTTTCATACACCATTTTGAAATTACTGTTGGGGTGGGAAGGTAAAACGCAGCGTTCATCTCCCCAGAAAAAAAATAACTTATCCCATGGTATCTGTCGCGAAAAGCAGGTTTCATCAGCCAATAACGCGTATAAAGGCTGGGGTGTCTTTCCGCCGGAAAGTACTATACTACAAAATCCTGCCTTGTTCACGGCCGCGATTATTTGGTCAGAAAATATTCTGGCAGCCTTTAGGTATAATTCATTAATCGTAGCGGCAATTTGAATTGTGGGTTTCATACATATTCTCCCTTCATTCGCCGGCGGCAGTACTGCGCCGGCTTTTATCCCATGCAGCTGCTCCACTTGCGTCCGTCCCGCTCAATTAGTTCGAAAGCTTCCCGTGGTCCCCAACTGCTGGCTTGATAGTTGGGAAAATTTTGTGGGGGAATGCTTCGCCACGACGTGAGAATCGGTTCAACGACATTCCAACTGGCTTCAACCATGTCGGAACGCTGGAACAGCGAGGCATCACCCATCATGCAATCATACAATAACCGTTCGTATCCTGTACTAGGCGTCATTTTGAAATAATCTTCATAGCGAAAATTCATATCCACCGAACCGAGTTTCATTACTGAACCGGGAACTTTCGCCCCAAACCGCAACGATATGCCTTCGTCAGGCTGGATATGCAGCAGCAGCCGGTTGGGCTGTAGTTGATCAATATCGGTGCCACGAAACAGCAAATGGGGCGGTTCTTTAAACTGTACGGCAATTTCGCTGACCCGCCTTGGCAGGCGTTTACCTGTACGCAGATAAATTGGTACTCTGGCCCAGCGCCAATTGTCAATATACAGTTTGAGCGCGGTGAAGGTCTCAGTAATGGAATCAGGTGCTACATACTCTTCGGACCGGTACCCTGTTTCCTGTTGTTGCCCCGCATTGTATTGACCCCGTACTGTATCATGCAACACCCTGTCCGGGGTCATTGGTTGAATCGCCCGCAACAGTTTTACCTGTTCATCCCTAATGGCATCAGCAGCAAAGGAAACAGGAGCCTCCATTGCAATCAACGAGACCAATTGGAAAATGTGATTCGGAACCATGTCGCGCAAAGCCCCGGTTTTATCATAATATTCCCCGCGCTTGCCAACGCCGATATCTTCTGCCACCGTGATCTGCACGTGATCGATATAATGTCCGTTCCAGATAGGTTCAAAAATTCCGTTGGCGAACCGGAAAACCAATATGTTTTGTACCGTTTCTTTTCCCAAATAGTGATCGATGCGATATACCTGGCTTTCCTCAAATACCTGGGCGACCTGTTGGTTTAGTTTTTGTGCCGATCGCAAATCATGGCCAAAAGGTTTCTCCAGAATTACTCTTCGCCAATTGCCGGCTTCTTCCCGGGCCAATCCGGTGTTGCCGAGTTTTTGAATAATGTCCGGGAAAAATACCGGGGCAACAGCCAGGTAAAAGAGAAAATTGTTTTTTGTCCCGTGCCGCCTATTTATTTCAACAAGTGTTTCGCGGAGCCGCTCATAGTCTGTCTCCTTTTGCACGTCACCGTTATGATAGTAAATCCGGTCTGACAATGCATTCCACAGCCTATTGTCCACAGGTTCTTTAATCATATTTTCTATGGCTTGCCGTATGTTATTCTTAAATTCCTGCTCCGTCATGTCAGTATGATCGAAACCGGCAATGACAAATGATTCATTTACCAAACCAATCTTGACCAAGTTGTAGATTGCCGGAAACAGCTTGCGTTTGGCCAAGTCTCCTGATGCTCCCAATATTACCATAACGCACGGGCCGGCCATTGCGTCGGTGGCTTCGTTGACTTCTGCATTCCCCTCGCCATACTTCATAGTATCCCCTCCCTTCGTAAGCTGCTGTCATTCAGCAGGGTTGTCCCCCGAACCTTCAACATGCCCGCCAAATTGATGACGCATTGCCGACAGCATTTTTTCGGCAAATGTATGGGTAATCCGGGAGCGAAAGCGGGTATATAAAGCCGCCGATAAGACGTCAGCGGGAACCGCCTCTTCTAACGCCGCCGTTACTGTCCAACGCCCTTCGCCTGAGTCCTGGACAAACCCGGTATAATTTGTTAATGTGGGATTTTCGCTTAACGCGCCGGCAGCTAAATCCAGCAGCCATGATTGAATCACGCTGCCATGCCGCCAAACCTCTGCAATAGCAGCCAGGTTAAAAGAATAGCGATATTCCCGGGGTAAACTTTCTTGTTCCGCGTTTTTTAAAATATCAAACCCTTCGGCATAGGCCTGCATCAATCCATATTCGATGCCGTTATGGATCATTTTCACAAAATGGCCTGCGCCGCTTGGTCCGCAATGAAGATAGCCATATTTTGCTGTTTCCTTATTTTCCGGATTGCCGGCTGCTGCCGGATAAGTCCCGGAGGAAGACAAGGTTTGGAAAATAGGTTCTAGATATTGAACATCATCCTGTTTGCCACCGATCATCAGGCAGTAGCCATTTTCTAATCCCCAGATCCCGCCGCTTGTCCCAACATCAACATAGCCGATGCCTTTTTCCGCTAACAGGGTTGTCCGGGCTGCATCATCCTTGTAATAGGAATTTCCGCCATCGACGACGATATCGCCGGACTCCAGCAAACTTCCTAATTGTATAATTGTACCTGTTGTGGGTTCACCGGCAGGCAGCATAATCCATACCACTCTGGGTTTCTTAAGGGTCAGAACCAGCTCTGCAAGCGTATTTGCCCCGGCGGCACCCTCCCTGGTTAATTTGGCAACACTATCCGGATCGTGGTCAAAAACGACACATCCATGTCCGCCGCCAATTAACCGCCGGACCATATTTGCTCCCATCTTTCCTAAGCCGATCATACCTATTTGCACGTGCTTCCCTCCTTTGAATTTCAGTAGATAGTTTAAAGAATTATTTGAACCGCAGAGGACGCAGAGGACACAGAGTGGAACGGCTCGATATCACAATTACTCTGTGTCCTCTGTGCCCTCTGCGGTTAGCCGTTCCTCGGGCTGCTACAGCAATTTTTTTACGCCTATCACATTTATAATTCTTCGTGGTACTGGTATTTTCCCCCGCTTTTGCTAACAACCCGGATTATTATAGAAAATTATTTTACTGTCCAGTTTATGGAGCGACGGACTTGAACCTATTTTTTCTTAAGAGGAGTTAAGAAATCAGCTGGAGAAACATATAAAATTAAGATAGATTTGGGTTATTTATTTTGGAGGCTAATAATGAAAACTAATGTACCTGGGGTATGGGAAAAAAGTAATTATCAGGCGAGGGAGTTGAGACATGATGGATTTTAGTCAAATTGAGCAACTGGCAGTCGATACCATTCGCACCCTATCGATTGATGCTGTTGAAAAAGCAGAGTCGGGACATCCGGGAATGCCCATGGGCGCTGCGCCGATGGCCTATAAACTTTGGATAAAGCATTTGAATCATAATCCGGGTAATCCTAAATGGTTTAATAGAGACCGTTTTGTTTTATCAGCAGGACATGGGTCCATGCTGCTGTATAGTTTATTGCACTTGTCAGGATATGACCTGTCCCTGGCGGAGTTGAAAAACTTCCGGCAATGGGGGAGTAAAACACCGGGACATCCTGAATATGGACATACGCCCGGAGTAGAAGCGACAACCGGGCCATTAGGGCAAGGGGTCGCAATGGCGGTAGGCATGGCTATGGCCGAACGGCATTTGGCTGCTAAATTTAATAAAGAACATTATGATATCATTAACCATTTTACCTATTGCCTTTGCAGCGACGGTGATTTAATGGAGGGCGTAGCGGCAGAGGCCGCATCCCTGGCCGGGCATCTGAAGCTGGAGCGGCTTATTGTATTGTATGATTCCAACAACATTTCCCTGGACGGCAAACTTGAACAGTCTTTTACGGAAGACGTAAAAAAAAGATTTGCGGCTTACGGCTGGGAAATTCTCAGTGTTGAGGACGGCAACGACTTAACAGCGATTGATCAGGCCTTGGAGAATGCCAAAGCCGGGAGTGGCCGGCCAACTTTGATTGAGGTTAAAACAATTATTGGTTTCGGCGCACCAAATAAAAGTGGTACTTCTGCTGCTCACGGAGCGCCCCTGGGAGAAAAAGAAGCTAAAGCCGCCAAAGATTTTTATAAATGGAATTATGGCGAGGCCTTTTTCGTTCCGGATATGGTTTATGCCCACTTTGACAAATACATCAGGCAACGGGGAGAGAAGCTGGAAAAACAGTGGAATGACTTGTTTACAGGCTATCGCCGGGACTATCCCGAACTTGCCCAAGCTTTAGAGGAATCACTTAACGGAAATATGCCGTCAGGGTGGGATAAGGGTCTGCCGGTTTATGCAGCAGGAACCAGGATTGCATCCCGTTCAGCCTCCGGTGAAGTGATGAATATGCTTGCCAAGAGTATTCCAACCTTTTTTGGCGGCTCCGCAGACCTGGCCAGTTCCAACAAAACATTAATAAAAAATACCGGCGATTTTTCGCCGGAGGATTACAGTGGCAGCAACATCTGGTTTGGCGTTCGCGAATTTGCCATGGGAGCCACATTAAATGGTATGGCATTGCACGGCGGACTAAAAGTTTATGGCGGAACATTCCTTATTTTTTCCGACTACATGCGTCCGTCAATCCGGCTGGCAGCTCTGATGAAGCTTCCTGTGACCTATGTCTTTACCCACGATAGCATTGCCCTGGGTGAAGACGGTCCGACCCATCAGCCTGTTGAACAGCTGGCTTCCCTTAGAGCAATGCCTAATATCAATGTGATTCGTCCAGGCGATGCAAACGAAACAGTGGCAGCCTGGAAAGTAGCAATGGAATCGACCCATAATCCCACTGCCTTGATTCTGTCACGGCAAGACTTGGTGTCTTTCGCCGGCAGTGAGCAAAAGGCAGAAGACGGGGTGCGGCATGGAGCCTATATTATTTCTCAGGGGAATACCAGTGATCCCCAGGCATTATTGCTGGCATCCGGCTCTGAAGTGCAATTGGCGCTAGCTGCACAGCAAGTATTAGCGCAGGATAATATTGCCGTCAACGTCATAAGCTTTCCTTCATGGTATCTGTTTGAGGCTCAGTCCAAAGAATATCAGGAAGCGGTACTTCCTCCAAAGGTAAAGGTGCGCTTGGCAATTGAAATGGGGACATCATTGGGGTGGGAACGCTATATAGGCAGCAATGGACTGAGTTTAGCAGTTAACCGCTTTGGTGCGTCAGCCCCTGAAAAAATTCTGTTGAAAGAATATGGATTTACGGTTGAAAATATTGTTGAAAAAGTGAAAGAATTATTGCAGCACCTACCCTGCGAAACTTATTAAGCTCTGTATTATTGCAGCAGGACATATTATACCGTATGAAAAAATATCCATTACTTACTAATACAGTAAGTAATGGATATTTTCGTAATATCGATTATCGGAAATCATTTATAAGACCTGTTGTAAGATAATGAAGAATTACTAATCAAAAAATCCATAATTTTTTTAAAAATTATTCTAGGAAACATTTTATAAAGAAGTTGAACAATGAATATTCTTAAAAACTGTTTATTGACGGTTACTTTTTTGGGATCTTTACAAATGCACATATAAGAATTATAATAATAATCGAACATATGTTCTGAAAAACTCTTCCTACTACTAAAATTCATTTAGGATTTATTCTTTATACTTAGGGGAGTTTAACTACCGTACCTGAGAAATGACTAAATATTAGGATCCACAATATCAGACTGTATTCTGACGAAGGTAAGTGACAAGCGGTAAAATTAGAAAGGAGAGCTAAATTCGGTAGGTGTCGAAGATATTATTTAGGAATCAAGTGTTAAATGGAGGTATAATATGCTAATCAGAAATGTTGTCAGACGGATTTTGGAAAAGCTAAGATTTCTAAAGTGGGGAAAAATCGAAATTATTGTGCGTGACGCAAAAGTAACTCAAATTAATACAATCGAAGAAGATCGGTTGTAACTCCTGGACGACAACGTAGGGAGCTAAAGGTTAACCTTTAGCTCCTTGAATTTTTTATTGGTTATGGATCATCTGTGGAATTTCAGCAAACAATTTGCGAAATAGATGCCCAAAAGATAATCCACAACTAGTAAGGATGGTGAATATTCTTTGAAAA
The DNA here is from genome assembly GCA_023434855.1 of Bacillota bacterium. The sequence goes on from JAEYSJ010000404.1 coordinate 33,720, forward strand.
ACTATGAACTAACCAATGTTCGCTACGGAACGTCAACTTTAATATCAAGAACACCTTATTATAAAACAATTATTGCATCACTGAAATCAATCTTTGTAGTGAAGTCTGTTAAGTAAGAATAAAATCTATGGTTATTTTTTAGGCTTATTCCAAGAAACCAATCTAGAGAGGGAGGCTGAATAAATGAATATTCTTGCGGAAATTAAGAGTGATAATGAGGAAGCTTCTTCTTGGCTGCTTTACTATCCTGTAAGAAGACGCCAATACTATCAGGATAGGCTGGAGCTGCTGGGATCAACACCAAGCTCGGAAATTCGGGTGAAAACCGGACCAGGAAACCAAACAATGCAAAAAGCACTAAGAATGTCAGCTTTAGACCATGTGGAAGACTGGTTAAAGATAATCGAGTTGGTAGAGAATGTGCTAGGCGAAAAGAAACTTGTTTTTCTTAAAGTACGGCGGGAGGCATCTTATATACAAGACCGGTTTGTGAGAGGACGCCCAGCTTGGGTGGTTTATACACAGCATCACTACGCAAATGAAATGGCTAAAAAATATCAGTCTCAGCCGGAAAAATTTTGGCTAAGCGAGCGTACTCTAAAATCCTGGTGGCAAGAAATTGTAGAGTTGACTGCACGGCTTGCCCTTAAGAAAGGTTTGCTAAAAAAATAATAAAGTGCAGCACTTTAATCGAATTAGTCCGTGTTAATATGGTATCAAGTAAAAACTGCAATTAATACTCGCACATTGCGAAATACGAGTAAAACTGCCATCCGGCAGTTTTTTTATTTAACGTCATCATGACAATAGGGTGTGTGAGAGAAATTTAAGCCATCTATTCCAAAAGGTTACGTGAGGCTCAAAACTACTTTTATAAAATGATAACTAATAAAAGCGCTAAAGAGTGCCGGTAGTGCGGATGGCTTTGGTTATGACCATTGGGGGAAGAACTGTGACAATTATAAAATGTGATGTAAAAAACTGTGTTAATAAAGATGCTGAATTCTGTCAGGCAAACAAGATATCCATTAAAGATGGTGAGTGTAAGACAGCCTGCACTTTCGAAGAATTGATGAAACAAAGACCAAATTTGAGTGATAAGTATAAAGTTTAGCAAGGGTTATAACAAAATGTCATTATAGGCCATGCTGTTCTAACTATTTTTTTTATCAACTGATTCGCGAGACGGCAAAGATAATTGCAATTCCCTAGAGGAGGTGATTAACCATGTAAAAATTCCGGTTTGAATAAAATCGTTCTGGGGGAAGGGAGGCAATAATAGCGGTACAGACTATTGATGTTGTTAAACGCTGGTGCTTGCGCTGGATGGCTGCACCCTTTGGCAATTACTCGGCCGACAGATTTAAAGGCTTGCGAGACGGTATATTTTACGACTCTCGATTTCCGGCCGAAAGGAGAGGGGACCGTCCCGGAATAGAGCCGGAACCTTTTACTGACCTGGGAGGTAATCGTAACATGGCAGCAATTCATACGGAATTTGCCCGCGCCAGACACCGGGTCAGGAAGGAAGTAACCCTCTGAATTATAACACTTGCCGGCTATTCTTCTTATATGATCAAACATCAAAAACTAATTAGTTAAAAAAAACTGTCTGCAATCAGACAGCGAGGTGTTAGTATGCTTTGGTGGCCAATTATTGAAAATCTTGAATCATATCTAAAAAGCCTGCCGGAATTGGCAGGCATTAATATTCATGCGGGGGCGGAAAACCCCATCTCCCTGTATCCGTGCATTGAAATTCTCTGGGACCGGGAGAACCAAAGCATTTCCCAGCCGCGAAAAAGCAAGACATGCATTTGGATTGACTGTTGGGTGAACAACAGCGACCCTGATCCGGCAGTCGCCTACAGGGAACTGTATAGCCTGCAATCAATTATCTATGACAAACTGCCCGGCTGGCAGCCAGTAGTGGGAAATGCTTTGCAAAAAACCCTTATTGTCGACTATCGGGAAAACGTTTCCGACGGCGACAGCAAGCGCCCTGTCTGTGGCGCGAGAATGATAGTGAAAATAGAATGGAGGAAATAAAATTATGAGTACACCATCAGCAAAAAATTTATTATTAGGTGCAGGTGCATGGTATTTTGACCGCTTTGACAAGGATGGCAAGCCTACCGGCGAACGCCATCTCGGTAACAGTGAAAGCGGTACCTTTCAGACAACCGTTGACGTAGTCCAGAAATATTCGTCCATGACCGCCGCCCGGGAACTGTACGCCGAAGCAGTAAAACAGATCAAAGGCGAAGGCAAAGTATCCCTGGAAGAATACGATCCGGAAAACGTTGCGCTGGCACTATATGGTGAAAGCGGGCTTTACAATCAAACCGCCCAGACGGCCCAAGCTCATACCGTGACAGCTTTCCATGACCGCTGGGTAAAGATCCCCTTATTCAAAATCAAAAACGTAGTAGTAGCGGATGCTGTAACCACCACAACAACCTATGTCGAAGGCACTGACTACGAAGTAGACTACAAAGTCGGCCGCATCCTGGCTATTTCCACCGGCAATATCGCCAACGCCTCGCAAATCAAAGTGACTGCCGACTGCGATGCCGTGAAATATCCTCAGATCTCCGGCGGCAATACCCCCCGGATTGAAGGCTACCTGCGGTTTGTCGGTGATCCTACCTATGGCCCGGCCTACATGGGCGACTTCTGGCATGTCACCATTTCCCCCGATGGCGAATTGGGCTTTATCAGTGAAGACTTCAAATCATTCGGCATCAAGTTTGCCTGCTTGAGCGACCGGACCAACCACCCTGACGAGCCGCTATACCGCTTAATCAACATCGTTTAATGAGGTAACCAATAATGAAAGAAGCGAATGATACACTGAAAATCCTATTTCCCGATGAGGAGTTGACAGTGGCCGGAGAAACAATCTCTCTCCGGCCATTCCCATTTGGGAAATATCCGAAAGTATTGGCCTTGCTGGGCCAAATGCTGCAGCCGCTTACTGAATACTTACAACAGCAAAAAGGCAATCAACTGGGCATTCAGCTAGAGGATGGCACAATCCGGATCAATCCGGAGACGATCCAATTCTTAATTGGTATATTGGAAAACGGCGGCGATCCTTTTATGGAACTTCTGGCTATTGCTGTTGACAAACCGCGTGCATGGGTGGACAAGCTGGACGGAGATGACGGCATCAAGCTGCTGGCAGGTGTTTTTGCAGTTAACTACGATTTTTTTATCCAACGCCTGAACCCGGCACTGGGTCAGGTGACGCAGATGTTTCCTGGGGTGAAATAGTTAGTGACTTGATTGTTGCTGGACATTCGTTCACAGCCATTCAAGACTATACCTTGCCTCAAATCAAACTGTTCTACCAGGAGTCAGCCAAACGCAGCGCCAAGGAATTTGCAAAAAGCATTCAAATCGTTAGGATCGGTGCTTGGGCGGAGGAGAAGGAATACAAAAAGATTGTAGATGAATTGCTTGGAAGTAGCTGAGGTGACTGGCGGCCGTATTAGCTACAGGTGGTATTACATAACTAGAAACGTATTAATAATCTTTTTGATATCTGTTGCCTTATAACAAGAACGTGCAGTAAAAGCCTAAATAATGCAGCAAGCGTTAGTTTCGATATTGTTCCTGAAGCAAAGGCAGGTTTCCGGAATCCTTCAGCGGGTATTTCAAACAGTTTGACTACGAAATCATTAAAGAATCCTATACCAATAGAGATAGGTGATCGTATGGAAATCGAAGTGAGGTATGTAGATATAGAAAACAATATAACATCTGAAAACCGAAGTGTGGAAAGACTTCTTAAATAGCTTGGGATTTGAGACTGGTGAAAAAAAGATAGTAATAACTGTAACAGAGGTGGAACATAATGGAGTATGTCAGTTCAAAACAGCTTGAGGAACTAGGGTGGGAAAATGTTACAGAGGCAACAGTGAAAGATTTGAATAACACTTTAGAAGAATTTGATATAACCACTCCTGACCGAATAAGACATTTTCTAAGTCAGTGTTTGAAAGAATCACAAAGAGGATTCTATGTAAAAGAAGATGGTAACGAACGATATTGGATACGTAAATACCAATATCACCCATACCTCGGCAATAACGGTACGGAATGGGATGCTATCAACTTTAGAGGTGTCGGGTATATTCAAGTGACAGGCAGAGAAAATTACCAGCACTTTTCGAACTATATTGAAAAAGCCACTGGAAAAAAAGATTCCGATATCATGGCTCAAGGAATAGATTACGTTTCAAAAAAATATTCTCCGTGGTATCTTGCAGGATTTTGGTGGCATGATCACAACATGAATAACGATTGCGATAGAGCGAAGAATCTTGACGTAGAAAAGGCTGTAGAAAAAGTTACAATAGGGGTAAACGGTGATGGGCGTTATGGTGAGGATGCAGAGGAATGGTATAGATCACTTGCTGAGAGAATTGATTACTATAAAAAGTGCCTTAATGTGATTAAGGATGCACCTATTCAAGCGCAATTACAAGCTGCCAGCCCAGCCAATAGTCCCACAGACTTCCAAAGTTTCCCGACTAAGATAAAGGCTAAAGTTCTAGATGGGGATGGCATCCCGACAATAGCTAATGCATTTGGCACTATACCGGACAAAATCACAAATGATAAAGGAGAACAAGTTTATTTTTGCGACAAGAATACGATTGTAAATGTTGAGACTCACTTGGGCATAGATGGTAAAGTTGTGTACAGGGCGCAACCTGGGGACAATTTGGGCATTATATCGCGAAGAACCGGTGTTTCTTATAATGATCTTCGTGCTTACAATCCGGGGGTGGGTGAAAAGTTTAATGCTGGAACAGAAATAAGATACAATGTTCCTGTATTAATGTGGACTCCTGATTTCTTTGGTTTTTCCGGCGGCGGGCATGTCACAGGTCCTGGCACTGGCACCAGCGACAGCATCCCAGCCTGGCTGTCAAATGGAGAATACGTCATCAAAGCCAATGCAGTCGCCAAATGGGGGGTTAATTTTCTTAACGCAATTAACAAAGGACGTATTCCCGAGGGAGGCGCTGTTCCGCGCTACGCTGCCGGCGGCCTTGTAGATGCTGAAGGTCCTCAGGAATTAGCGACAGCCAACACCGGCTTGCCGCTTAAAATAGTCGATACCTTTGCGCAGCAACTCAATACATCGACGTTATATTTGGAAAGGTTTTTTCAGGCTGGGGTAGAGCTAAGCCAGCAGTTGAACGATTCCCTGCAAGTCGTGGTAGATAACATCAACACTATATTGGTCAAACTGTCGGATCCCAGACTTGCCGGCGCAATGAGCACCGAATCACCCGGCCAAGGGAAGCCTACTGATCAGACAAATAGTAATACAACCAGAAATAAAAACTCCAGCAATCCTGCAACTGGTTCGGAAAAACCTTTGAATAGTGAAAACTCGGATGGCGGCACTCAGAAGAATGCAAATTCTCAAAATGCTGACAGCCTCAGCCAGCGGCTTAAAGACTCTGCAAAGCAGGCGATGCTCAGCTTCTTTAACGCCGGCATCCTAAACTATAAAAGTTTTGGTGATGCTTTCCGGCAGTTGGCGAGCACTGTTCTTCAGTCTTTACAAAAAGTACTTATTCAGGAAATTACAAAGCGCTTACTAAGTATGTTGCACATCTCACAGAATGCCGGGGGTGGCAAAATATCCGGTTCAGGCACAGGCACATCCGACTCTATCCTGTCCTGGCTCTCTAACGGTGAATACATTATCAAAGCCGATGCCGTCACCAAATGGGGGACAAACTTCCTGGACACTATTAACAGCGGACGTCTTCCAGCCGGGTTTCAAGTTTCCCGGTTTGCGGCTGGTGGCTATATTGGCAGTACAAGAGCCGCAGACGGTCCTCATGAACTGGCTACATCTTTAGTCAGCAATACCAATGTTCCGCTTAGCATTGTTAACGTTACTGACCCTAACGAAGTAGGGCGGTACTTGCAAAGTCGCCATGGGGAGAAAGTCATGGTTAACTGGATGAAAAACAACGCCGGAGTGGTGAGACAGGTTTTGAATATCAGGGGATAAAGTGCATCATAGGGTGACGGGGCTTATTGTAAGACAAGTATGAAGCATTAAGGGGTGATAGTATGGCTACCTTTACCGGTACGTCTACAAATGTAGTTGAAATGGTTAAAAGTATACTTACTTTCCTGTGTGATCCTGCAACGTTTGGGTCCGGGAATGAGTGGAAACTGGTGTACCCGGCAATTATCAGCGACGTTGCGGATAACATTATTATTAAAGGGGTGGGCGACGGCGAGGATGATATCTACATCGGCATGTCCATAAAACCTGCCAGCGCTACAGGACAGATTGATGTGTTGCTGAATGGATTTGCCGGTTATGACGCCGGTCTGGAATGGAGAGAGCAGCCGGGGGGAATAAATCATGTCACTGTGCCGACAATGTCATTATTGAAAGACACATTTATGACGTTTTGGGTTAGCGCCACAACCAGCAGGATAATAATTGTTGTTGAGCTGTCGACACAATACGAAGGGTGTTATTTAGGTCTTATGAAACCGATTGCTATTGAGAGACAATATCCTTATCCTTTGGTGATTGGCGGCAGTTATTATGAAGGCGGATTATTTGCCGACACTGGTCCGGGTCACAGCATATTTGCAAATCCGGGTACAGGTATAGCAAAGCCTGCAACCGGCGATTACTCAACATCACTGAGGATTCGCAGGCCGGACGGTTCTTGGCGATCCGGCTACAATCGGAATATTTCCAATGTATCTCAATATTATTCGGACTTGTGTGTATGGCCGACGAACACTGAGCCGGTAAGAACCTTGACCGTATATGACGATGTTTTAACTCTTGAAAATGTCATCATGTTCCCATTCCTGTTATATGAGAGCAAGCCGGTAGGATTAATCGGCCAATTAGACGGGATTTTCTGGATTGGCAACAGAGAGGATATATCCGCGAAGGATAATATTCTATATAACAATAAAATTTATAAAGTGTTCAATAACGTTTATCGCCGGGATAACGACCAATATTTCGCCATTGAGTGGGCATAGGAGGTGCTTCTATGCCTTATTTACATGGGATAGCAACAAGCTACGAAGATTTGATTTCCCAGCTAATTGAATGGTCAACAGATAGTGCAATTCACGGTACTGGTGCCTGGGAGTTAGTGAGAAATGAGCCATGGCCCAGAGGTACCATTCTAAAAGTACAAGGATTACAAGCTGGTGAGCATTATTATATCGGATTAATGCCGCAGACATTTACAAGTACCACTTATTATTCCTGGCTTGCCACTTATGAAAACATAGCCAGATATTTCGTATGGAATAAAAACGCATTGAACCTTTATGGACAGTCGTTTTCCCTATCGACTTCACAAAAATCCGTCACAGTGGGAAACACTACTTATTACTTCAATGCCGATTCCGGCATATTTGCCGATCAAGCAAAAGCCATGTTTTTGGGAGTATTTAAACAATATGAGCAAGGACTTGATTGGCATGAACAACCTGGCGGAATGGTATTTGGCGATATGGGATTAAAACAGGTTAAATATACCGCTTTGACTCAGGGGAACAGTTTCTCGTCAACTGGCTATTGGACTCCGCCATTATATCCCGGTGTTGGTTATCCTGCTCTGGGAATGGATTATGATGACCCAATAGACGGATACTTTGATTTTTGGTTAGTTAAAGACAATACCCGGATCATAATAGTAACAAACAACAGGGGATATTGGGATGCTGCCCAAATTGGCATGCTTATTCCTTATCAAGGAAGGATGCAGAATCCTTTCCCGGCTGTAGTTGTGGGTGGAACCTCGGGGGCATTTGTGGCCGGCAATGATGAGGTTGTTAATACGGATACTGTAGCAGTCCATACAGGCGTAGTATTCTCCTATTCATACAAAAATTGGAGCTTAACCAGAGGTATTCCCAATTTTTCTGCTGTGCCGGCAGACTCTGCTTCTTGTGTATCACAAGTAATGTATTGCCAGCCGGATGGCGCCTGGCAGGCGTTTGCCAATTGGTCACAAGGTATGAAGACTTATAGGATGCCAAACAGTAACTATCATATGTTTCCATTTGCCGAGCCTGTAAGGTGCAGTAAAGTCAATCATTACATCAGACCTAATTGTTCCTCTTTAGAAGCAACAACACACCCCTACGATTTAGACAAAACGAAGATAAAATATCAAATAGAGCCGTTGGAACTTTTTGAAGCTGACGGCTTAACAACCAATATGATTGGCCAATTATGGCGAATGTACTGGCCTAGCAACAAAGTCTCACAATACGGCGAAGTATACATTGACAATAAATTGCACTTGATGCTTCCCAATTGCTGGGAGGATAGAAGATGGTACCTTTATGATCATTTGGATGATATTTGGACTGCCAGTGATTTAATAAATCTCGAAAGTAAAATAAGTAAAATGTCTAAGCAAATGAATTGCTTAATACGATTGGAGGATTAATTATGTCATATCAGGTATTTGACAATATTGGCGGCCCTGATGATGTGTTAGGAAAAATAAGGGATTTCGCTCTTGCTTGCGGCTGGACCATACTGGAAAATTGCACTGATGATGTTGATATTTCCGGAACAGGTACAGTTGACGGGAAGCGGCTAAGCATCAAAAGTCCAAGTAATTCCACAATCGCAAATTTCAGGTCAGCCAACGGGAAAAAGATCTTTCCGACGCAAAACAATACGGCTAATGCTTATGGTATCGGCTTAGTTTGTTCCGCAGATTTTGTGTCTGTTACTTCAACCGGGTTGTGGTATGATCAGCTAGGCGCGTCCAAACATGCTGCAACACAGCAGATAATTGGGGTGGGAATACCGGTACAACCGGCAACGAATACCAGGTTGTATTTAAACCATGTAACAAATCCGGCAGAGTTAATCGTCATATCCTTGGAAATATCACCTGGCTATTTCCAGCATATGGCGGTGGGAGAACTGCAAAAAATAGGGTCTTGGTCTGGCGGAACAATATACAGTGCTACAAGAAACAGTTATTACATGTTTGCAGCTGCGGGGTTCAATCCCACAACTATGGAACTTGATAATAACCTTTTATTTTCTATGAGCAAATATAGCAGCACATTTTTAAAGTGCAGCATTGATGCTGCACCGTTGCGCAATCCAGAAGTACTATGGGCAAGTGCGGGACAAGATACCACCGACCTCGCTTCGCATTACACGGGTAAAATGCTGGGTCTTCCTGTCATAAGACCTGTCTACGTTACAGACACATGGGTTCCTAAGATTCCCCATTATTCCTATTTGCAATCAAATGCTGCCGATGATACCGGCAGAAACGTAAACACGCTAAATTGCATTACGGTGAATCTTCCGTTGAATGTATACGTAATGCGAGATCCTGACAGTCTTCGAAACTTTAGCCAGTGCGGTTATGTTCCCGGTGTGTATTTTATATCTACCAGGAATTTATCGCCCGGCTCTTGTTATGAAATCAGTTATCCCCAATCCGGGCAATTGCATCAGGCATTTCCCCATTCCCATAGAGGCGGATTATTTGGCTATGACGGTTTTTCAATAAAACAGTAGGGAATAGGGCGGGGGTATGTAAATGGAACTTACCAGAGCAGGCATAATGGTTTCTGATATGGGCTGGATGACAATGCAAAACAGATCAATGGAGAATACTGTCCGTCCTTACTTTGCTAACATGATGAAGCCATTGGGCCATTTTTTAGCGCAACCTCCCATAACAATTTACGGCGACCAATTAAACTGGGATATGATGGACTCTGTGAGAGTGAAATGGGCAAATTCCGAAATATTGCAGTATCCTGAGCTGCTTCCGAGTTGGTCGTATGTGTGGGATGTCGGGTCAAGCAAATTCACCGTCACAGATGATGCCAATGCATCGACAGTGCGGTTAAATGTCCATGCACTAAGTGATTTAGGCATATGCTGGGACATATTGGAAAGTCACCAGTTTAGTTTATTGTTGTCGGCCTCATATGACACCGCGCCTTTTCCCACTGGACCCAAAGTGTTTTCGAATCGGGCAATTGAGATAAGCGGTTATATTTGGGGACAGCTGGAGCATTATCTTAGTGGCGGGCAACATGTAAAATTTGATATGATGACAGATTCCATTTTAAATGGGATAGGTAATGGCGACCAGAATTTGGTATATAGTTATTATGATTTTATGAGAAGCGTATTATTCGCAAGTGTAAATGAGTTAAATTTTGCTAATAAAAATTACCCGGTAAGTATTATCAACGGTAAAGAAGCAATTGCCGGCAGCAAAGAACAAATAGATCGCAATGGACAAATGCAACAAATTATCACCTTATTGATGATAAGAGCATTTGCATTTAAGCTTTTGAATGGCGACTACCCGTGTTTTGAACCTTGGATGATTTATTCTATTTGGCGATGGCTGGGAGAATATCGCGCAGTTGAGCTGAGCGATAGAATATTCGACCTCTCGCCTTGGTGGTGATACTATGAAAATATCTGAAAGACTTGAATACTTAACGCAAATTCATAAATCCTGGGACAATACGGAGCAGAGGGCAGCTTTGCGAACAAGCCCCAGGAGATTTATCTCCTATGATTATATTGGGACAAAAGGTTCACAAAGTCAGTATTTAAGGGCGCTGGCGTATTCCAAGCAAACCGAAAAAATCGAGATTCCTTTATGGCATGCTAATTGTCAGCTGGATGAGATTCTCTTCAAAGGCCAGACAAATATTAAAGCCGGCAAAGACAAGATTTGGCCATATCGCGGAATGTCAGGCTTGTTATTATGGTCGAGCGATGAATTGGGCGGCGACAGATATCCCTTAAAATATATTTTGGGTGACGGCACGGTTATATCCGGTAATATATTTGCTAGAGACTACCCGCCGGGAACAATAGTATGTCCTGTAGGTTGGGGGGTATTGCAGCAAGAAAGCGCTTATGACACTTATTCATCCATGGCCACCTCTTTACAGCTAAATTTAGAGCTTTTGCCTGATTACTCCATCACGCCGGTTCCTGACGCATTGGATGAATATCATTACGAAACTTTTAAGACCGAAGACCCCTGGGCCAAGGTGCTGCCAACGACTTATAACTCGGTTGAGCTGTTTACAATTCCTCCCTCTTGGACCAAAGACCTTTCGGCGAAATTCACCAGGAACGTAAACAGAATGGATAACCAGTCAGGGGTATTTAAGTATGATTTAAAAAGCTTAAATCCTACTGAAACACGGGAAATCGAATACGTTGCCATAAGCAGGTCGGAAATAAACAATCTTCAACGATTCTTTTGCCGGTGTAAAGGCCGGTTAAAATCATTTTATGCTCCCACTTGGCTGTCTGATATGGCACTCCAGGAAGATGCGCCGCCAGGACAAAATTACTTAATCGTTGATTGGCCGTTGCTTTGGAAATATTACGCGAATATGAACAGAAGAAAAACAATTGTAATATTCCAGCGGGATTATACTGCCACAATATTAAAAGTAGCCGGATATACCACTGATGACAGTGGAAATTACGGAAAAATATTTTTGGATAACCAGCTAACAAAAGCCATTAACAAGGCGGAAGTATTATTAATCTCTTTTTTAGTTAGATACCGGCTGGATACCGATTCCATGTTAGTCGATTACGACACGACAGATGCCGGCACAACTTCCTTGTCATTTATGGAGGTGAACGAATAGTGGCCGATTCCAATATTTCTTTGTGGGAGTACTCAGTTCAGGATGGCCAGCCAATTGAGTGCTACAAATTTACTCATGACGGTTTTAACTACTACTATACTTCGTCCCGCTATGAAGTAGAGCTGACAATAAGCACTGGAACTGCAACAAGAACTGAAAAGTATTTTGCTGATTACATTCAGCGGCAAACAATAAAACCTTCAAGCAAAGGAGATCCTTCCAGCTTGGAGGTTTCTGTTTCCAAGGATAATCCTGTCGCTAAATTGTTCCAGGGGCCGCCGCCGGAAAAACCCGTAGTATTAGAGTTATACAGGGTGCATGATCAAGATCACTCTAAATTTGATACAATTTTTACCGGTGTCATCGGACAAGCAAATTTTGAGGATTCAATATGTAACCTCACGATTAAAATGGAAAATTGGTTGTCAAAGGAATTTCCCAATTTAATGCGGCAATATTTTTGCTGCAACGTACTATTCGACTCTAAATGCCAATTAAGCGTGGCAGATTGGCAAGTAGAAGCTTTCGTCGATTCTACGGATGGATTTAAAGTGTACTCGTCCACCTTCGCCCAATACCCGGACGGCTATTTTGAAGATGGTTTCATGCGATCCGATGAAAGCGTCAGGCTAATAAGGCAGCACGTGGGAAACATGCTTTATTTGCAGTATCCGTTTACCAATGTGCCAAGGCACAACGTAACCGTCTATCCTGGCTGCAACCACCTGTTTAAAACTTGCGCCCAAAAATTCCATAATACATTAAACTTTACAGGTTGTCCTTATATTCCTCCCACAGACTCGACAAAAACAAATGTGGGGAAAGGCGTATATTGGGTCGATTCTTTAGTTGTTAAAAGAGACACAAAAGGATATATCGGTACGATTTCTATGTAATGGAGGTTTATTATGTCTCTTAATCCGTTTGTAGGATGGTCTATCACTACACTATTAATTTGGATGCTCGGGAAAAACAATAATGACGCAGATAAACAAACACAGGATCCTGAAGCGCTAAGCATTACTGAAACACAAGCTGGGACTCCGGTTTCGCTGGTAATGGGAAGGACAATATTAAAAGATCCGTTGGTAATATATTACGGCGATTTTTCGTCAGAACCATACACGGAAGAATATGCGGCGCATGCGGATTTTAGTGCATGGCCTATTATATTAACCGGATTATTGCAATGGCTGTTAAGGCCAAAAACGGGTACCACCGCAACCCCTGAAACAGCAGCAAAAGATGGCTTGCATGATCACGGTCCTTATGCGCCTCCCAGGGCACACTCTCATGCTACAAAAGAAGAAGAAGGACCAAAATTTTTATTGCAGCTGGCCCAATGGCTTCTTTCCTGGCTAATAAATGGTCGCAACCTTAAGACCACCATTCAAAAAGGCTTTAAATATCATCTTGGTTATCAGATGCTGGCTTGCCTCTCCGGAGATAACATAAAAGTAAGGGCAATTTATTTAGGGCAAAACAAGGTATGGGAATCTTCTTCCCCTTCAAGTTATCCCTTTGTGGTTGCTGTCAACGATGAAAACCTGTTTGGCGGATTTGATGAAGGCGGAGGTTTCCAAGGAGAAATACATGTATACCCCGGGGGTAAAACACAGTCGGCAGATCCTTGGATGATAGCCCAAATGAATCAAAGCACAATCTCTGAAGAGCTTCGTGGACTTACACCGGCATATAGACCGTATGTCAGTTTGGTAGTACCAACTTCCTATGTTGGCAAACGGGCTACAATTCCGGAAACATGGCTGGACATCCAGTGGATACCCAATAGACTGGGACTGGGCGCTATCGGGGAGGATGCTAATCCGGCTGAGATAATATACGAGCTGCATGTCAATGAGGATTGGGGATTAAAAGAAAGCCCGGATATTTTGGACACCGACTCCTTAATTGCCGTAGGAAAAAAACTAAAAGAAGAAAATTTGGGCCTAACTGTTGTAATATCCCAGCAAAAAATGCAGGCAAGAGAGGTAATAGATGCTATATGTGATCATATAAACATGGCGCGATATATCGATCCGCAAACCGGGAAACTAACATTTAAGCTTATCAGGGATGATTATGACGTCAATACGTTGCCGTTATTGGATGAGACAAGTTGTGAAAATGTTTCTTTTAGCAGGCTAACCTGGACGGAGACAAGTGCGGAAATAACAGTAGTCTATACCGACCGTGCCGCACAATATGAGCAAAGCTCGATCATGGTAAATGATCCTGCCAATATTGAAATTAATGCCGGCACTCACAATACGAAAAGCTACAATTTCCTTTATTTCACAACGGCTGAGAACGCATTGTGGGCCGCACAGAGAGAAAGGCGGCAACAAGGATATCCTTTGGCCTCAGCCACAATAATGGGCAATAGAAAGCTAAGCTCCATAAGAACCGGTGATGTAATCAAACTCAATTGGTCTCCTTACGGCGTGTCTAATTTGCTTATGCGGGTAACGGATGTGGACTTGGGAGATTATCTTGCCGGCAAGGTTAAGCTTGAGTGCATTGAGGACGTATTCGGATTAGACAAGTCTCATTATGGTTTTTCCGGTTCAACAGATTGGACGCCGCCACGCAATTATCCCAGCGGTGTGCAAATATTTAGATACCTGGAAATGCCCTGGGAGATAACAAGAGTTGATGACTCTTTCGTTTATGCCATGGCCCAAAGGCCTGACAGCCATACCTTGAAATGGACGGTTTGGAGAGATCGCGGCGCCGGTTGGGAAAGTACCAGCAGCATGACGTCTTGGACCCCGACCGCCCAATTGATCTATGATTACAGTGAGCGAGGCGAAGTTGAAGATTTAGTCGGCATAGAAATAGCTGATTTGGGCGGGGTGGCGGAATTAGCTGCCACGCTTTCCGGAACCAGTGCTCTTGATGTGACCCCGGCCAGAAGAGGATCAAGAGTAATCCTTGTCAATAATGAAATCATGGCATGGAGCAATCTTCGGTCATTATCCAACGGACATTGGAAGTTGGAAGGAATAGTAAGGGGAGTTTTTGATACCGTACCGGCAGATCATCGGCAAAGCGATTTGATTTATTTCCTGGATACAAGGTATTGTGCCAATGTCACCACCGGCGGCGCTGTTTGTCCCGCAACGACCGCGACGCAGGAATCCTACAATATCACGACTTCCAGCGCCACTGACGATGAGACTTTTGACAATAATAAAGTTAAATCTCTAACAACGCAAAGACGGTCGGAAAGACCAAATCCCCCCGGCAGGATTAGATTGAGCGACCGCTTAAACTTAGAGACGAATTATTTAGATTCTGTTACCGGTGATTTGCGATTGACCTGGATTGTACGAAATAAACAATTTTCCTTCGGATGCGTTTCACAAGATGATTCTCATGAATATTGGACCGGTTCCGCTTTTAGCCCCCCTGATCAAATGAGCAACATTGTGAGAATATATTCTGGTTCCGCAAAAATTGCTGAACATGTTTTGGCCGGTAATATCAGTGACTTTACTTATAAATGGTCAGACAGATGCAATGATGACCTGAATTTGGGACAAGAGACAGTCATAGAAATAACTTCTTTGCTAGGAGCATTGGAATCCTATCAGTCCCAGAGAAGATCTTTCCTGTGGGCAATTCCCCATATGGTTGACGGCTGTGCAGCAGAAGAAGATGCGGCCGCAAAATTGACGAGCTGGGCAAATGCAGATGAGGTGGTAATTCCGGCAGGACCGCTGTCAGAGGAGAAACATCTTAACTATTCCGCGGATTCTCCTATAATTCTACTTGGTACTAGATATGACAGCCAAGTGGCAGATTCCATTCCTTGCCAGGATGGTCAATGGATAGTCCCAGACGGTAGAGCAATATTGATAAATTCCCGGGATTCTACCGAAGTTTCAACTATGGATGCCGGATTTGTAGTAGCCAGCTACTTCATTGTTCCCGCAAGTGGAGGAATAGTTTATTATCAATGGGACGGATTGAAAATGAATCCAATATCAATTGGATAATAGCACTCATTTAACCAGGGTTAATTACTGTTAAAACAGATGGTCAAAAATGTGAGCCGGAAGGGCTCTGCTTTTATTTGGGGTGAAGGGTTGGGAGCAAACGTTGTGATGAGCACAAAAAGGATATAACTGCTTTTCTTAACAAAGTTTAGGAGCAAGATTCACGTAATACGGCCCTAATAATCGGTTAGGCGGAAAGTGTGGGAGGGTGAGCATGAGTGAAACAACTAATTTGAAAATACCTTTAATTGACGGTACTGACCTAGTTTCCAGGAATAGCATTAATAGGGCGTTCAATAAAATTGACGACGTTGCCCTGGATAAAAATCATGAATACAGTCCGGGTCACTGGAATGTCTGGAAACCAAATACTATATACTCTGTTGGCGCCATAGTAAGAGTGGAAAGTTGCCTTTCCTGGGGTTTTCTAGAATGTACGAAGACGGGAACTTCCGGGACTACCGTTATTTCGGCGCCTGTAAATGAAGGAGAAACGGTAAATGATGGTACTACTATATGGACTCTGAGAAAGCTAAAATCCGGGGCAGAAATTAATGACTCTGCTACTTCACGAATAACGGTTTGGTCTTCACAAAAAGTATTAGATGAGTTAAGTAACCAGGAAACTACGTTTAAGCAGCAGGACCAACAACTACAGACAAACATAGATAATTTACAAACTTCCGTAGATAATAGTTTAACTTCTTTGCAGAATACCTTAGATAACGATGTAACGAGTTTACAAAATAATATTAACTCCAAAGCGGATAAGACTTATGTAGATAACAATTTCTACAATAAGCAACAAGCTGATCAAAATTTCGTAGCTAAAGCTTCTTATAAAGATGAAAGAGTTGTTATATTCCTGGGGAAAGGGGATGGGATAAGGTACTACTGGAACGGGACCGCTCAACAAATCCAAATCAATTGCATAACGGCAAGGTCAACTGATATAAATTTCCAAGTGGAAAGACAATCGCACAGTGATTATGTAGCTAAACTAGATAATTGGCAAAAGATTGGCGGACAAACATTTAACCTGCCGTCGGGAAGCGTTTATGGGGAGTATCCAATTACAAGCCTGGGAGATGTTTCAAGCGGTGATTTATTGAGATTGTATACCTTAAATGATGACAGTGACATAACTGTTCAAGTAATAATTCTAAATAATTAAGATTTCTAGGAGGTAATGTTAAAATGGCTATTCCGACAGATTATATTTTCACTTCTGGTACTTGCAGAAAGGATGGGATTTATAATTTAATTATTAATACCTTGAAAGCTGCAGGATGGACAGATGTTTCATCTCTTGCTTCTTCGGACTTCGTAGTGCTGAAGTCAACAGGTGTTAACGCCGATAAGAATTTAGTGATAAACTTACGGGCAGTTAACGCTTCTGCAACAAATAACGTAACGTCTACTCAGTATTGCCAAATGTCTTATCGCTTAGTAGATTCTTATACTCCGGGGGCCGCTGGCGTAGCCGGAACTTTTGGACGGTCTTCCCTTGCCTGGACTGACTTGTATATTGTTCCCGGCGCTGCCAGTTGCACAATGGCGGTAGATGCTATAATTAACTACAAAGTTTACTGTGATGCCGGTAAACTGATTCTGTCATTGGAATATCCCGGCGCTACTGGCTATAGTCCTATGGTTATTTACATCGGACAAGTAGACAGCTCTTATGTATCGGAATCAAATTCTTCTGGAATGGTGGTTGCGGTTTCTGCTACCGCCGCTGTAGCTGCCAGCGTGCAAATCGATAACAGCGCCGACGGCGCTGGTGCAGTTTCAGCGCCTTACGCCCTGGCAACCCAAAGCCTGCTTCCTTCGACAAATCCGAATGCCGCTAATAAATACGCCTATTCTGATATTTACTTTGGGAACGCTACGGAAGGTATACGGGGAAAACTTGATGGACTTTTGTGTATTAAAAACTCAAACGTACTTACGGGTGATAATGTAATTGATGGGACTAAAACCTATTATGTTCTTGTTTGCCAAACGCAAGGAAATACTTCCTTTCCAAGCCAAGCTTTATTAGTTCGAATTGTGTAAGGAGGTGTTTTAAATGGGAGCAGTATTTATAAAAGAGACAGTCACGCGGGCTAATTTAGCCGCGTGGCTGTATTCTAAATTAACGTCTAATGGCTGGACAATGATAAGCAGCAAAGTCTCAACTGACGGATATGTATTTTTATCTCCTGGCGTAAGCGGGGACTGCCGATACCTTATAAACCTAAACTTTGACGCTTATAGTGCAGGTACTAATGATTATGCAGATGCTTATTACTTACTGGACTATGCTCCAGGAGCTGCCGGAGTTGCAGGAACTTTTACATCAAGAGGACTTTGCACTTATCACCCACCAGTTAACAATTTTATAAATTATCCAACCTCAAGTAATTTAGACGTATATTATAGTATTACTCCAGATAGAGTAATATTCTGCTTTGTATCTCCTTTTATTACACTTAATCCCTCTGCTTATAGTAAACAACGCTGCAGTACAATATTGTATATGGGTATGCCTCAACTTAACAGTAGGCCAAATCCAACAAGTAAAGTTAATTGCGGTAACTGGTTATGTGTTATGTTACCAGGTAAAGTTAATTACTACATTCCGGCATTAGCTTACTTTTATCCATCATTTTCATCCAGTCCGACTGCTATAACTGGAGGTAATTCACCCCCAACATCTTACATTAGAAGCAATAACCCCTTTAACTACACGCCGAAATCTGGTAAATTACTTATGACCCCTGTTAGAATAAACGACACTGCTTATACTGGTTGTGACATTGGACAATTGGAAGATGTTTATTGCTTGCCCTCCAATATTGAGCATTTAGACGGTGACTTGATAACGGTTAACGGAGATACTTATCGTGTCTGCCTAGGATATGATAACTATTATTCTAGTTCTTATCAAAACTATGCTATAAGGGTGTCTTAAAATGGCAACATATAACGGCTACTTATTAAATCCTTATCATGTTAGCACAAGGCAGCAATATCAGAGCCAGAGTGTAATTGCAGATTTTAGTGGATTCGGGAGTAGGAGTATATATTCTACTAAGAACGGCTTGATAGTAGATTTTGATGGTTTTGGTACTATAACTAACAAGACAGTCACCGGATATTACTTAAAAAACGCTGCTAATTTTGGAACAAGAAAAGGTACTAAATCAGGTTACAAATATTCCGTTATGAGGGTAGGATCAAAGACAGTACGCGATCGTATTGGCTATAAGTATGCGAATTATTTTGTAGGAACGCGAAGTCATGTAAGGAAAGGCTTATACTTAAACGCTTATCACTTCGACTCCAATATGGCAGGCTTAATAAATCTACTAGTTACGCCAACCTTTACCTATAATAATTCGTCTATAACAGTGCAAGCAACTATTTCACAGCCCATTACAGGTAAGTTCTCCTTCTATGTTGGAAGTACGTTGGTAATCCCGCCAGCTTCCTCCAGTAGTAATATAGCGAATCTATCATTTACTTTGCCGCTTAGTTCCTTGGCAATAGGGGATAATACTTGCAAAATCGTATTTATACCAGATGGCGCAACTTCTACTTATGTGAAGTTTGTAGTTACAAGTGAGGATCTTAATCGCCAAGTATCAGCCAGAACCATATTTAGTTATACTGGCGGTTTTAATCTGAATAACGTGAAGTGGTATAAGAAGATAGGTGAAAGCTTTTTCTCAGTTTATAAGCAAGGCCAGAATGGAACTGTTCAAACTACTAGTATTAACAATATTGACCTCACAAAAGCTAGTGGCATTCTCGGAGTGAATATATCTGGTCTAGTGTGTAAATATCTAGTAAGTCTTGACGGACGACAAACATGGCAAGCCTTTAACGGTACTTCTTGGGCAGTAATGGATCCTGCTGATATCAGTACGCAAGGCATGACTGAAACCTCACTTCAAGCAATAACTTATCCTCAATGGATGCAAATATTCCAAAAGACTAGTATTGACTTCTTAGTCTATATGGAGTGCAGTCCTTTGGGGCTACTGCCCGAAATGTGCTTTACTGCTTCTAATACGGGGTATTCTGATTATGGTTCTACTTATTCAAAAAGTGGGACCTTAACCCCTTCGAGTAGTATTACTGAATTAGCATATCAAGAAATAATATTGACGACGGGGGGAACTTCAGACGGCTCAATTAGTGGAACACTCACACTAACTGGGAACTATTCACAAGGATCACAAACAATGTATAGTTTGAACCTCAGAAAAAACTTAAGTGTTGACGATATAGTTTTATATAGCCCTCTGCTTAGGTTTACAAATGTTAGTTATATTTTATCGGAGCCGTATCATTATAGCGGGCAATTAAGTTTAACTTGCAATGGCTATGGGTACACTAATCCTTATTTGTCAAGTATTACAGTATTGCTGCCGCCAAACTATGCGCCGCAAATTAGTAATGTAGCGTTGACGCCAGCAACTACCCACACTGATTCTACTTTAACCGCGCATATTAAAGACGTAGAAGGAGATCCTGCAACTTACTGTGTATCAGTTAACGGAACGGTTCTGCAGAACTGGACAGGTACCGGCAGCGAATATGATATTAGTGTTACTATTCCGAGTAGCATAACGAATATAGGCACAAACGCTATCTCAATTGAAACCTACGACGGAGTTACTTATGGTACGCCTTATACCACTTACTTAACCAAAATAGATACGAAGCCAAGCGTTTCCGGAGTACTGGACAAGCTTAACTTTACTGCAATCTTATCTGATGCAGACTCCGGAGACACTGTAAATTATCGGATACTGGTTAACGGAGTAGTTAAAATTGACTGGACGAGCTATGCTGCACCACCTGTCAATATTCACTATACAATTGATCCTTCAGACGTAATTGTAGGATACCAAAACACTCTTACGCTAGAAGCGCAGGATAATCTGGGACAAGCCATCTCTGTTGATTTTGACTTCGTAGGGACAACTGATCAAAAAAGAAGATTTTCATTCATTTTATAGGGTTTATAGGTCAACAACCGGTAAATCAAATTAGGAGCCTTAAGGGCTCTTTTTTATTTGGGAGGTGAAGGGTTGGGAGAAGATGCTGTTCAAGTGCTGTTTCGGACGGTAAACAAGATCGCAGCCGACGTTGCCGTTATCAAGGCAACAACATCGGAGAAAGAAAAACGCTGTGAAGAGCACAAAGAGGATGTAACCGCTCTTCGCAATGAGGTCAGGGAGCAGGATTCGCGCATTAAGGCTTTGGAAATGAGTCAGGCGGAATGTATAGGAGCTAAAGAAGCAAACAAAAGTACGGTTGATTGGATATCGAGATTTTTTGCGATTATAGCGGCAGTGGCATCAATTTTGAACATAATGAGGAATTGATATGTGGCAGAAGATTAAGAACCATCTGTTGAGTAGTATGGGTTTCTATACTTGTGTTTTTATTATTCTATATATTGTCGCCTGGACATTAAATGCGGTGAAAAGCATGCATTTTGACTTGGATAAACTTGAAAATGTATATAAATGGTTGCTTGCCAATCATGGAGTAAATAGTGTTTGTAATAGTCCCTGGGGAGTAATGCCAGGGAACGAAGGAGGTAATGATAATGCATCAAATAACGCTAGCGGACATCCGGAAAATGGCTAGAGAATCAAAGGAAGCATTATGGCAGGCAGCAGATTCAGTAAGCCGGTTGCCGAGAATATTTTTGCACTGGTCAGCTGGTCATTATGGCCAGCCTTTTCACGAGTATCACATCAACATTGATCAAAATGGTCAGGTATATACTGATGCCCTAAACTTTGCAGAAGTGCTGGCTCATACCTGGCGTCAGAATACAGGTTCTATTGGAGTGTCTTTGCTTTGCTGCGCCGGTGCAGATACCAATAATCTGGGTTCAGAGCCGCCGACCAATCTACAGATTGAGGCGATGGCCCAAGTTGTAGCAGCTTTGTGCCAGGAGTTGGACTTTCCATGCGATTTTGACCATATTCGTACTCACGCAGAGCAGGCTGATCTGGACGGGTATGGTCCGGCATCAACCTGTGAACGCTGGGATTTGTGGTTTCTTCCCGGTACCGAAAAAGGGGAGGGGGGCAATTTAATTCGCGGAAAAGCCACTTGGTATATGCAAAATTGGGCAGGCATAACATAAATAATTGTGCTTTTGGGGATGTGAGAAATACCAGAAATGGAGGATGTATAATGAAGAAGTTTGCAGAGAATGCAGTAACAAAAATCACTGCCTGGATAAAATGCCATGGCGTGGAAGTCGGCTTACTGTTGGTCATTTTATCCAAGGTTTTCGGGTGGTTATAATGAGCGTAGAATCTGAACTTGCAAAATCTGTAGTCGATACAGTGAATAGCAGCCCGCAATACCAAAAGGTGCGCTGGGCTGCTATTGTTTTTGCTATCCTTTTTATCTTGGCTGCCTGTATTGGCGGGTATTTTGCCTGGCGGCACTACACCGAAAAACCGGTAACATATGAGAGCCAGGTGCAAGCTGGAACCATCCAGGGAGTGCGGGAAGCAGCTAATGATGCCCACGTACCTGTAAGTGATAGCCATGCGCAATATATAGCGCAGGAAATCAAAGAAGCGGCGCTGAGAAATTCTGATGCTGCAGTATCTACCACCGGTCAGGAAATGCTTAAGGTCGTCGAGGAGCAGCGCCAGAAATCCGGTGCTGATTTTGCAATAGTGACGGATCCGAAGCATCCGGATGAAAAGCCGATAGTTAAGCCGGCGGACCCTGTTGTATTGAACCAGTATAATATCCGGGCGTATCCCGGCCATATATGGTCCGGGACGTATTACGCAAATCGAGCCACTGATATATCCTGGCAGATGCGGATTGGGAAGTCCGGCACATATGTGGGCCTTGCGGTGCTGTGCGCCGATGGTAAAGCGACTTATGGTATTAGAGTAACCAGAACGTATTAAAATTTTAATCCCTATCCTGCTATGTTTAGCCGCAATTGCCAGTCTGGCTGGTAAAGCGGTCAGGATAATCACTAAAAAGTCCGTCGATATTCTTAGCATCGCAAAAATCAAATTCTTCTTGCGTATTGATTGTGTAACTATTAACGCCGATACCTGCTTCATGGGCTGCCTCGATCCAATTTCGGTCGAGGTAATGCCAGTGTGGATGTAGATAATCGGCGTTTGTTTGTTGGATAAGACTTAGTACGTCAACGGGACGGTCATAGAACAAGACGCCGGTCTTAAACCGGCCGTCTATTTGCTTGATTTTGACTAATGAAGGATGATGAAAAGAGGATACAATAACGCGGTTATAAACATCAAAATCCTTCGGACACATGTTCTGCATCATATTGATAAGTTGTTCTTCTATTCCTGCATAAACAACAGGGCCGTTTTTGATTTCAATATTTAAAAGAAGTGGCGTAGTTACATACCAAGTGAAGAATTCCGCGAAAGTGGGAATGGACTCACCGGCAAAGTTCGGAGTAAACCAGGATCCGAAGTCTAATGCTTTGAGTTCAGCTAGTGTGAAATCTTTAATCCAGCCGGAGCCATTGCTTGTGCGATCAATAGTATGGTCATGACAAATTACAAGCTGACGGTCTTTGGTTAACTGTACATCAAGTTCGATGCCATCTGCTTTGCAGACGATAGCCTGGCGGAAAGCCGTCATAGTGTTTTCCGGCGCATAGCCCCGTGCGCCGCGATGAGCATAAATTAACATGGTTAAAAATCCTTTACTTCACAAAATATATGGTGCTGATAGTTGTATTTTACAATATTTATATATCTATGTCAGTAAATTACAGGCATCAGATGAAATAGCAATACCTACCGTCATATTTTCAGTAAACCGTTCAATCTGAGACGGGTTGTGCAGCATATCAACTAATAGAGTACTATTTTGAACCTTAACAGTATAGCGGACAATGTTGCCCAGTAAATTTTTATTGATAATTGTACCTTGCAGTTGCTGGGAGTCATATGACTCCTGGAGGAAGATTGTTTCCGGCCGTATTGACACAAAACGGACTTTGGGATCAAGTGGTTGGCCAATATCCAGCGGGAAGGGTACGTAAACCCGTTGATCTTCTTTTTTATCAATAGGTAATAAATTAGTAGTTCCAACAAACTGGGCGACGAAAGTGGAATTTGGATGAAAGTATAAATCATTTGGGGTACCTATTTGGACAACTTTCCCTTCCTGCAAAATTACAATGCGGTCTGATATGGATAAGGCTTCCTCTTGATCATGGGTAACAAAAATTGTGGTGATTCCTAATAAACGCTGAATGTTCTTAATAAAATCCCGCATAGAGAGGCGAATTTTAGCATCAAGGGCACTTAGGGGCTCGTCTAACAGCAAAACACTGGGCTGGAGAGCCAAGGCCCGGGCGAGTGCCACTCGTTGTTGTTGTCCGCCGGATAATTCTTGTGTCATATAATTGGCCCGGTTTGCCAGTCCCACAGTTTCCAAAATGCTGGATACCCGTTTTTCTATTTCGGGTTTGGCAGCATGCCGCATTTTCAAACCAAAAGCTACGTTATCAAAAACATTCATATTGGGGAATAGAGCATAGGACTGAAATACAAAACCCATATCCCGTTTATTCGCTGGTAAATGCGATATATCTTTTCCTTCTATGCGGATACTGCCATGATCACAATCTGTAAAACCCGCTAAAATGCGCAGCAAAGTACTTTTGCCACAGCCACTTGGTCCTAGCAGGGTTAGGAATTCACCTTTTTCAATAGATAGGTCAATATTTTGCAAGGCGGGATGTTCTTTATAATATTTTTCGACGCCGGTAATTTCAATGTAACTCAAGGTGATATTCCCCCTCATCCTGTTGTAATGATCGTGGTTTACGTTTCATTTCCGATTGTTGTAATACCAAAATTGCCATAGTGATTAACAGAATAAAAATGTAGTAAACTACCACAATGGCACTTGCTAGGTGACCATTTTCCCAACTTACTTTATATAAATAGAGTTGTAGTGTTTGATAGCCTGAGCCTACTAACAAATTTGCCAACACAAATTCACCGAATAACACGGAAAAAGAGAGTAGAAAGGCTACTAATAACCCGGGAAGGATATTGGGGAGAATAACATAAGCAAAGGCTTGCAATCTGGTTGCGCCTAAGTTTTCCGCAGCAGCGACTAAGGTAATAGCATCAATGGAACGAAAACTATTGGATGTTGCCTGATACATGTAAGGGAGTAACAGAACAAAGTAGGAGCCAAGTAATATCCAGATAGTTCCCGTTAACACGACCGGTTTATGGCTATATAGTTCGATTAAGCCAACTGCCAGGATGACAGGGGGAAAAGCAAAGGGAAGGTTAGATAAAAACCGCAGGATGTTTTCCATTTTGGGATAATAAAAAAGGGTAACAAGCACTGCCGGTATGATGATCACCATCCCTAAGACAGTTGCTGTAAGGCTGATAGTTAGGCTTCGTCCCAGAGATTTGAAAAAAGCGGGGTCGTGTAATAGGTGCTCATACCAGGAAAAAGTATAACTGTTGGGTAAGATCGTTGTCTGCCATTCTTGGGCTATAGAGAAAAGAAAAGTGGCTGCAAGAGGTACAAATAAATAGAATAAGATGGCCCCCAGCACCATTCCCGGCCAGGAAAATTTATTGGTGAAGATCATATTTGCGCCTCCTTTGCAATACGTTGGTGAGAACCTTGCTTAGACTCATGAAACCGATAATGCTGATCGCCATCGTTATCGATATGGTGGCTGCCAGATTGGGGTTCAGCTCCACATTCCCGGCAATAAGATTGCCAATACGCAGTGGCGCCAGCGCGTAGTTGCCACTGGTCAAAGCATAAGCTGTTGCATACGCGCCCATGGCATTAGCAAATAAAATACTAAAGGTATCAGATAGAGAGGGTAAAATAGTTGGCAGACCGACATACCGCCAGTATTGCAAATCATTGCCACCTAGATTTCTGACAGCATCCTTCCATTCGGAACGCAAGCCAAGACAGGCGGGATACAGCAGCATGATGGCCAGCGGAACTTGAAAGTAGATATAAACTAAGGTCAAACCAGCCCAACTGTATAGGCTGAAGTGTTGGTATAAAGGAAAGCCCATTGCTTTTAAACCCAAGGTCAAGAGGCCGTTGGTGCCAAGTAAAACAATATAGGAAAAGGCTAGTGGCACACCGGCGAAGTTTGAGGTAAGATTGGTTAACACTAAAATACGGTTTCTGACAGATTCTTTCAACTTAGTTAATGCATTGGCTCCCACTATGCCAATAATTAGACCTAGCAGGCTGGAGACAAGCGACAAGGTAATACTATTTTTCAGGGCAATCAATTGAAATTTCTGGCTGGCAAGATTGTAATAATTAAGAAGAGAAATTCCGCCTGAGGGGGTTTCAAGACTAAGCAGCGCCATGCGGAAAAATGGTAAAATTTCAAATAACATTATGAATAGCAGAAAAGAAAAAAGAGGGATCCAACGACCGCCTCTTGTTAATGATGCTATCGAAAACCGTGGTTGCATTCCCGGAGTTATTGCATTTTGCTCAGTACATTTTCTTGCCATAATGCCGGTAACTCCTTTGTTGTTTTTTCCCATGCAGCAAAGTCTTTTATTGGCCGTGCGGCTTTATAGTCATCTTTCGGGAGAAGCTTAGCTTCTACTTCTGCCGGCAATTTTACATCTCTGATCGGACGGGCAAAGCCTTTGGCCAGATTGATCTGTCCTTCATCACTCAGGATATAATCAACCATGGCTCTGGCGCTATAAGGATGGGGAGCTGCTTTGTTAATCATATATACATAAGCGGAAATTGCCGAGCCGTCTTTTGGTACAACTACTTTTAACTCATCCATTTTTAATTGTTCTTTGTAGCCAAGGGCATTGAAATCATTGAGGATAGCAATAGGAACTTCACCTTTTTGAATATTAGCAATAGACAGATCAATTGCCTTTAGGTTTCCTTGCTGAGCCAGTTTAGCCATAAAGTCGATACCTGGTTTAATGTTTGCTTCATCGCCACCATTTGCAAAGGCTGCGGAAAGAACACCCATCATGGCCTGGTTTGCTTTAGCCGGATCGCCGACAACCACTTGTCCTTTATATTCAGGTTTTAGCAGATCGCTCCAGGAAGTCGGCACGTTTTTAACCAATTTGGTGTTAACCAATAGAGTAATGGAACCGGTATACCAAGTAGCCCAATTGCCGTCAGGGTCTTTTGCCCATTCGGGTATTTGGTCCCAGTATTGGTTCTTATAAGCAGTAGTTACGCCTTCCGCTTTGGCTTTGGCACCGAATCCAATGCCAATGTCGCCCAGGTCAGCGATGGGATTGTCTTTTTCAGCTTTGAACTTTGCTATTTCTTCTGCACTGGACATGTCGGTATCGGTGTGGGTAATGCCAAATTTCTTTGCAAAGGATTCCCAGCTGTCTTTCCAATTTGCCCAGGAGTCCGGCATGCCATAAGAGATGATTTGTCCTTCTTTTTTTATTGCCGCAGCCAATTCTTCACCCTGAAGCATTTTGAATTCTCCGCTAGATTTTGCGGAAGAAGTATCAGCAGGTTTACCGCCGCAAGCAGTGAGAAACAAACTTGCAATCACGATAAAGGTGATGGGTAAAGCGATCCATTTCTTATTCATTGGTAGATCATCCTTTCGTTTATCCTGAAGTGATTTTATGGAAAACATTCTAAAATTAAGTATAGTAATAACAATAAAATGGTTTGTTAAGAAAAGCTTAAATTTTTGTTAATATCAGGAAAGTATTACATTTGTTACTTGGTAATAATTACAAAATAAAAATTAAAGATTTTTGATTTAAGAAGAAATTTTTTAATAATTTGTTTACAAATCTTTAACACAAGCTAAAAACAAATATAGTTATAATGATGTTGGAAAAATTTACATGGGGAAGAGAGGATAGTAATAATTGTTTTTAGCTATTATTTATAATGAACTGGAGGAAGTAAAATGCAAAAAGCAAATGGTAAGTTAAATTTCTTTCTGGTTTTTCTTGTTGCACTGACACTAGTTGCCGGTCCGTCTACCGTTTTTGCAGAATCAACTGGTGCATCAACTACTCCTGATCATCTTGTGCTCAATTTTACGCAAGATCCTGCCACCGGCATAACGATTACCTGGCGGACAGATACTACGGTGACAAGTCAGAGTGTTCAATATTCCCTGTTGGCCGGAAACGGTCGGGAAGCTCTGAAAAACGGCGGTGGTAAAACCGTTAATGCCACGGCGAAAACTTTAGTAACCGACCTAGGTACTGAAACCATTTGGACAGCGACCTTAACCGGCTTGGTTCCAGGGAAAAGATACACTTACCGGGTAGGCAGCAATACTAGTTGGAGTGATGACAGCTCTTTTACTACCGCAGAGCCTGAAACTAAAAATTTTAAATTTTTGCTGTTCGGCGACGCCCAAAGCGGTGAAGACGTGCAGTTGACTACTCAGTTTACCAACGGCTATACTCCATGGGGAACGACAGTTAAAAATGCTTATGCCGCCAACCCGGACGCTAGTTTCATTGTCAATCTGGGAGACTTGGTAGAATGCGGTGGCTATGCATCACATTGGAACGGCTGGTTTAGCAATGCCAAAGGCGTAATTGATCATATCGCCGAAATGCCGGTGCAAGGCAATCATGAAACCTACTCCTCCGTTACCGGTCCAACTGCCTGGGCAACGCGCAAACCTGTCGAATTTACTACACAGTTTGCTGTTCCGCAAAACGGACCGGCCGGTCTTATTGGTCAAGTTTATTCTTATGACTACGGCAATGTTCACATTGCTGTGCTGGACAGCCAGTGGGCGGAAGAAACAACGGCTTCTGACTATACCAGCCGCGGTTTTGCAAACTCTCAGGCATTTTTGGATGCACAGGTCAATTGGCTGAAAAACGATCTGGCTTCAACATCAAAAACCTGGAAAATCGTAATGTTTCATAAAACTCCTTACTACAACAAGCAATCCAGAACTAATGAGGTCATCAAAGCAAATTTTGAGCCGGTTCTTAACCAGTATGGGGTCGATATTGTGTTTAACGGTCATGACCACGGTATTTCCCATACGTATCCCATGTCGTATAAACCCAATGATTTTCCTTCTTACGCAACGACCACCTCACCTGTTACACCTGTCAACATTGGCGCTGATTTCCTTGAGGACCATCCGGCAGCCGACCGGGCTGACAAAGATGGTACAGTCTATTATGTAACAGGTCGCAGTGGCAACAAGGCGTATGTCGATCTCTCGAAAAAAGTCTGGGATGAATTCCTGTTTGATTGTACCGTGCAGCCGGCCTATATTGTCGCCCAGGTTAATGGCAAAAATCTTACATTAACAGCCAGAAAACAGGATGGATCAGTAATTGATACCTATTCCCTGAGCAAGACAGGAAATGGTCATCCGCACACAGTTCCTGCTATGATGGGTAATCACGGTAACCCGGCTATTACCTTGTATGGCAATCCTTCGACAGACACCGCCGGCAACCAACTTTATGCTTCGAAAGACAGCGCAGGCAACTGGTGGGTACCGCTGGCTTTCGTTCAAACTAACTTTACCCAGAATTCTGCTGCCAGCATTTCACCTGCCGCTCTTGCCAATTCCGCCGTATATACGCTGAATTCGTCGGTTCCTGCCATCGGAAATACCTATACCGCGGCAAAGCAAAATAACCCCAATTATACCTTCAATTCAAGTACTGGGATCATCACCTTTACCATGGGTAGTACCGCTTATCAGTTTACTGTGGGTTCAACAGCTTATACAAAAGGTACAACCGGCGCCAGTCTTGCAAGTCCGATTACTATTTTTAAGAACCAGCCTTGTATAGCTATGAATGATGTATATGCAGTCTGGGGATTTGAATACAGTATTATGACGGATGCTGCGAAAAATGCCAAATACTTTGCTCTCACCAAAAATACCGGCAATGCTAACTAGCAGGTTTAGTCGTCATTAATCCGACTTACTGCATTAATTCAGCAGCGAGCACAGGCCAGATACGGGTTGTGCTCGCTTATATTACGTAAGGGAGAAAAAATGAGAAAATTTATATTCAGCCTACTATTGTTGTTTTTGCTTAGCAGTGCATGCCAGGCGGCAGTGTTCGACAATGACATACTAGTTGGGCAAGTAGAAGAATTTGGCGCCAAGCTATACCTGGAAGCGGATACAATCAAGGCGTATACTTTGTTTGGCAACAAAATTCTTGAAGTCCGGTTAAAGTGGATATATGACGACAAGGGGAAAAAGTTGGCGCTGCAAGCGCATAATGCCGATCCGCGATACAAAGATATTGCCTATTCGGAAAATGAGCTGCAAATCAAGACTGAACGAAATCTCTGGCTTATCGTGCACCGGGTAGACTATAATAGCAAAGACGAAATCATCTCCGACTTTTGGGATGCGGAGGATGAATGGGATAAAATTGGCCAGGGCAACTTTTTGCCTGTTGGTAGGGTTTATCACATGGCCAAGCAATATTTAGAAGAACATCCGGAATAAAACCATTAGTGTCTTATAATCTCGGGTTTGACGAATTAACAGACAAAAAAATCATGATAAGAACAGCGAAACAGGAGAACCGGGAAACTTGAAATATAGTTCTTGTCCTCCTGTTTCTCTTATTTAGTAAAATTGTCAATCAGATAAAGAACACCTAATCCAATGATGATTATTCCTGAAAGTTTATTAATCGCTTGTAATCCTTTGGCGTTGAAATTGGTTCGCATGCGGCTCACCGTCCCGCTTAGCGCCAGCCAGGCCAAAGAGGAACCAATGAAAACGCCGCTGACGAACAAAAAGGCCGATTGATAGTCTGTACCGGTGGCACCGAGTCCGATTCCGGCGAATAAAGCGGCAAAAGAAAATAATAGTAGCGGATTGGCCAGCGTAAGGAAGAAAGCAGATATGAAGGCACCAAACATGCTGTCTTTAATTGCTTCAGGAACTTTTGCAACACACTGTGACCGAAAAGCATGATAACCCAAATAGACAAGAGCAATACCGCCGGCAAGCTTCAGGTAGAACTGATTGTCCTGTAAGAAGCCGGCAACAACTGTTACGCCAAACGCAGCCAAGGCGCAATAAAGCGTGTCAGCAAATACTGTTCCCAATCCGGAAGCAAAGCCGGCAGCCATACCTTGGGCCAAGGTGCGCTGAATGCATAACAACCCAATCGGTCCTAAAGGTGCTGCGATCAAGAAACCAAGGACAGCACCTTTGAGAAAAAAGAACATTGCATTCACCTCTTAGTGAATTCACTGACAATAATGAATCTATTACTATAATAATTGCATATTTCAGCGGTATTTCGATTAAATCTATGTTATATTTTAGTAAATGCGGTGGTTTGGCATCTTCAATAAATAAGATGATATAGTTTGTCTGTTAGCGGGGAATTGTTACGGAATGTTTACGCCGTAATCCAATTTCTACGTTTTTTAATGAAAAGGGATGAGAGTAATGGAAAGAAAATATTTTCGCGATTTTGACTTCTCTGCTTTTTGGGATGATAACGATTATGCAATTAAAGAGTATGTGAGCGCGCAACCAACTGATGAGTTGACAGCATCTATCGAACAAGAGCTGGGATATAAACTGCCAGCATCCTACATCGAACTGATGAAACTGCATAATGGCGGGATGCCGGTAAATACCTGCTTTCCGACTGAGAAACAGACATCATGGGCGGAAGATCATATCGCAATAACCGCGATTATGGGTATTGGCCGGGAAAGACCTTACTCTCTTTGTGGCGAACTGGGCAGTCGATTTATGATTGAAGAATGGGGCTATCCGGATATCGGCATTGTGATTTGCGACTGTCCTTCTGCAGGGCACGACGTGGTCATGCTGGATTATCGAAAATGTGGAAAAAGCGGTGAGCCAGAGGTAATCCATGTAGATCAGGAATGTGATTATGAGATTACTTTTCTTGCGAAAGACTTCGAATCATTTATTTACGGGCTTGTAAGCGAAGAAGTGTACGACACAGCGGAAGAGGACAGACAGGCCGACTTGGAAAAGGTTACTCACGGTGCATTTTCGCCCTTGTTGGCCCAACTTTGTGCTCACGCAGCGGCAATAGAAAATATAGAAGAAAAGATTCGGGCGATCTGTACGAAAATAGTAGAGGAGAAGGGATTTTTTGCTCTCCATGGAGACGAGTTTTCCATTTTGATGTACGATCTCCAATTTTGGTTGTATTCAAAGTTCCAACCGAATATCAGTAGGGAGAAATACTTGAAAGACTATGAAATGATTCTCGTTTTTAGCGGAGAATTTAGTACAGGTGGTTATGCGCCGGATTTCGTCTCCGACTGGTTGAGGGATCGCGTAGATCAGGGCATGATCATTGAAACGGGTGGAACTATCCGTTTTACTGAGATGGCAGAGGCGCAGCTGTTAAATCGCCTTAATGCGATTAGTTACAAGTAATATATGCGTAAAAAAATTGAGAATTGTTCCTGCTATGTTGATACTTATCATGAGACAGTATCTTATTAATATGCCAAAATAGACAAAATGTGATATCCTTAAAATAAAGATTTTTTATCAATAGTCTAACATAAAAACATAAAAGGGAAATGGTGACACGATTGATAATAATAAATAAAGCAATTTTGCATATACTGGATTTTAACTCGGGGATTACTATTTTCTCTGAGCAGGAACTGGAAATAAATAATGACAGTGTAAATACATTTTTAACGAGGCATATTGAAAAGTCGTATCTGGATCAGAACGCCAAATCCGGCGTGTTCCACCCTGATAGCAAACTCAAAAGACAGGTAGAAGACTATATTGACGGCAGGCTGGATTTTGTTGGTTTTTCTGTAGAAATAGCTGAATCAATGCATTCCGTTATTTCACAGGCCGATGTCTTGGATTCTTCCGATTTGCTTGTTTGTGATTTGATGATGGATGACAACCGGTTTATTGTGATATTAAAATGCAATAACCGGGTTGGTTTTACCCATCAGGTCATCAGAGAGGATGATCGGGTCAGAAATGTGATCATTAATCACCATGCCATATTGCCCAATCTTTCGCAGAAGATTGATGAATACGCCTTTATCGAAGCAGGGTCACCGGACATTAAATTTATTGATAAGAAGCATTCTATTAACGGACAGGACACATATGTGCTGTCCGAGAA